>JBAXTW010000033.1:0-38818 GCA_037129985.1 Pseudanabaena sp. ELA645
TAGCCTGCCTTTCCCATTAGTTTTGCTTATCCCCTCAAACCCAGAAGAGCCAATGGTGACATATTAATAGTTGATGATACGCCCAATAATTTGCGGTTTTTATCAACAACTTTGACAGAGCAAGGCTATAAGGTACGCAGTGTCACCGATGGTTTGATGGCATTAACAGTGGCTCAAGCGGCTAAGCCTGACCTCATCTTGTTGGATATCATGATGCCAAACCTTGATGGCTATGAAGTTTGTCAGCGATTGAAAGCCAATGAACAAACTCGTGATATTCCTGTAATTTTCTTAAGTGCCTTGGATGAGGTAATCGATAAGGTTAAAGCTTTTACCGTTGGTGGTGTGGACTACATCACCAAGCCATTTCAGTTAGAGGAGGTTTTAGCGCGTATTGAAACTCACTTGACTTTAAGATCTGCTCAGAAAGAAATTCGTCAACTAAATGCAGAACTAGAACAGCGTGTCCGTCAGCGCACCGCCCAATTGGAGCAAGAAATCTCCGAGCGTTTACAAGCTCAAGAACGCCTACTACATTTAGCCCTATACGATGTTTTGACTGGTTTGCCAAATCGCTCTTGGTTTATGAAGCGCTTGGAACAGTTACTCCCACAGGTGAATCAACAGTCAAGTTATCAATTTGCGGTGTTGTTTTTAGACTGCGATCGCTTTCAAGCGGTAAATGATTCTTTGGGGCATTTAGTAGGCGATCAGTTATTAGTTTCGATCTCACGCAGAATTGAACTATGTTTGCGACCTGGAACAACGCTTTGCCGCCTTGGGGGAGATGAATTTGCCATTTTGTTACAGGATCTCGAACATCCCTCTGAGGCAATTAATATCGCTCACGATATTAATTTGGAATTATCTTTACCCTTCCAAATTGCTTCCTACCAAATATTTACAAATGTCAGTATCGGTATTGTGATGGGGAATAGCCTCTACAAACAACCCGAACATATCTTACGAGATGCTGATACTGCCATGTATCAGGCTAAAGCCAATGGTAAGGCTTGTTATCAAATATTTGAGCCAAGAATGCATTGCCGCGCTCTAGATAACTTTCAGTTAGAGTCCGATCTGCGACAAGCTCTAGATCGCCAAGAATTTGAGGCTTTTTATCAGCCAATTGTGAATTTAGTCACGAATAAAATTACTTCATTTGAAGCTCTAGCACGTTGGCATAGAAAAGATCAGGGAATTGTGTTTCCCAGTAAGTTTATTCTGATTGCGGAAGAAACGGGAATTGTCATTCCGATCGACCTATTTATTTTACGTCAAGCTTGTCAGCAGTTGCGTCAATGGCTGGATGAAGGATTGGTAAACAAATCCTTGACTATGAGTGTGAATCTATCTGTCAAACATTTCATGAGTTTTAATTTGCTAGAGCAGATTGATTTAATTCTTCAGGAGACAGGAATTGATGGAAGTTCCTTAAGATTAGAAATTACGGAAAGTGACATCATGGAGAATGCTGAGTTTGCAGTTAAAATTATTGAACAACTGCAATACCGACATATTCAGTTAAGTATTGATGATTTTGGCACGGGTTATTCTTCTTTAAGTTACCTACATCGTCTACCTATTGATCAATTAAAGATAGATCGTTCATTCATTATGCGAATTGGCAATAATGGAGAGAATACAGAAATTATTCGCGCAATATTGGCTTTGGCTAAAAGTTTAGATATAACTGCGATCGCTGAGGGAGTGGAAACGCCAGAACAGTTGGAACAGCTAAAACAGTTAGGTTGCGAACTTTATCAAGGATATTTATTTTCTAAACCCGTTAATGCAGAAGCTGCTAAAAACTTATTGATTGCACACTCTTAATTGCTTCTTACTCCCTTCCCAGTGAATAGTTAGCTACGGTGTATAAAATCCATCCAAGTCAACAATTAATCGCCCCCTAGCCCCAAATTCTGGGGGAACAAGAAAATAAAATTCTTTCAAAGTCTCCCAGAATTGGGAATTTAGGGGGCTTAGGCTTAGATAAATAAATCACCCCGTAGACAGTTAGGCTTGTGTGTACAGGGTAGTAGCAAGCGTAGGGGCAATTCATGAATTGCCCCTACGCTTTTTTGATTATGTTCCTTCAGTCCAAGAATTGAGATAGTGAACTTGCTCAGGAGTGAGGGTATCAATCGTGATTCCCATTGCTTGCAATTTCAAACGAGCAATTTCTTGATCGATCGCTTTAGGAATTGGCACAACACCTGCGGGTAAATTACCCTTGTTCTTAACTAGGAATTCACAGGCAAGAGCTTGGTTCGCAAAACTCATATCCATAACACTAGCAGGATGTCCTTCCGCAGCAGCAAGGTTAACTAGACGACCTTCACCGATAACGATGATCGATTTACCAGTCTTGAGTTGGTACTCTTGAGTGAAGTTACGGACAAAGCTAGAAGAATCACTAAGATCGTTAAGGGAAACAAGGTCAATTTCTAGATCAAAGTGACCAGAGTTAGCGACGATCGCACCATCTTTCATGGTTTCAAAATGTTCGCGACGAATGACATGCTTGTTACCTGTTACCGTGATGAAAATATCGCCGATTTTGGCAGCTTCATCCATAGTCATGACTCGGAATCCATCCATAGCCGCTTCAATGGCTGCAACAGGATTGATTTCGGTGACAACGACATTTGCGCCCATGCCGCGTGCGCGAAGAGCAACGCCCTTACCACACCAGCCATAGCCAGCCACAACAATTACTTTGCCAGCCAAGAGAATATTGGTAGCGCGGATGATGCCATCAAGGGTGGATTGACCAGTACCGTAACGATTATCAAAGAAATGCTTGGTTTCTGCGTCATTAACTGCGATCGCAGGGAAAGTCAGTTTGCCGTCACGGAACATGGCATTAAGGCGCACTAGTCCTGTAGTGGTTTCTTCCGTAGTACCGATGATCTCAGGAATTTGATCGGCGTGGTGCAGTACTAAAGTTGTGGTTACGTCACTACCGTCATCGACGATGATGTGAGGGCGATGAGCAAGAGCCATTTCCACGTGGCGATGATAGGTAGCATTGTCTTCGCCTTTGATCGCAAATACCGAAATCCCGTAATCAGCAACCAATGATGCAGCAACGTCATCTTGGGTGGAAAGCGGATTGCTCGCAATCAAAACTGCATCGGCTCCAGCCGCTTTGAGGGCGATCGCCAAGTTGGCAGTTTCGGTAGTAACGTGACAGCAAGCCGCAATACGAATACCAGCAAGGGGCTTTTCAGATCCGAAGCGATCGGCAATCTGACGCAATACGGGCATTTCACGGCTAGCCCATTCAATACGTTGTTTGCCTAGAGGCGCAAGGGAAATGTCCTTAATTTCGCATTTAACAGTTACGGTTTCGGGAATCTCGTATTCAAAAGTTACGGTTTCGGACTCAAGGATGGTGGTCATGTATAAGTTGAATTTTTTACAAAATTTAATCTTATTGTATGTCAATTATTGAAAGTCTTGTTGAATTAGCGCCTTCCTGATTGAACAGATTTTGTTCAAGAGCTTCATCGATCGCTTGGCAACAATCTTCAACCGTCGCACCAGTTAGCATTTTACTAGCAAGGACAATCAGTGCCGAATGGCGATCGCTTAATAAATTTTTGGCATTTAGCAAAGCCCAACGCTCTTGAGTCATGGGATTGGGCAAATTCGCAATCACTTGTCGCAAACGTTGCCGATCATCTATTCCCCCTTCAGCTTCCCCGCACATAAGTTGCTCGGCGGCGATACCTGACATATAAACGGTACTGTAGCGATCAATCAAATTGCCATTCAAATTACTAGAACTAGATGCATCAACTTTCTTCTCAATCTCGATTTCTACGCCGCCCTCGATTCCTTTAAAAGTATTATCAGCTAGTATTTCACCGAGCGATCGCCCAACTATTCCCGCGATCGCATAGTTCGTAATTTTAAATCCCAATACATAGGCAGCAAGAAAATGCCCTGCTTCGTGATAGGAAACACGCTCACGATATTGAGGCGATCGCGCTCTTAACCATACTTGGGCATATGCCCCAAATTTGCCTTGAAAAACCCCAATATCCACTCCCCAAGCTGTAAGCAAGCTAATCGCGATCGCGCTAGGAACAACAGGCGATAAACCAACCATTGTGCCAACCAGAGACATCATCGTAATTGTAAATATGGCGATCGCTAATAAATCAATGGCAGTAACATTCATCGCAAAACTCAGCAATAAGGCAAAACTAGTCAATTCCCAAAAGTGTTGTCACACTTTCGTGAATTGGTATAAAGTCACGAAATCTTAGGGAAGCTGGGATTTCATAACTCTATACGGGTTTTATGTCAGTGCCAAGCGCTATAAGACATATAAACTCTGACAATCTTCAAGATTGAGTCGCGATCGCGTAGCAATGTTCATTGATGAAGTTTCGCCGCGAGCAAGATGAATTGCACCTGCACAGCCAATCATCGCCGCGTTATCTGTACATAGACTCAAGGGTGGAAAAATCGCCCGAATTTGATGCTCCTCGGCAGTAGAGACTAAACGCGATCGCAAAGCACTATTAGCCGCTACACCACCAACTGCCACAATTGTGGAGAGATTATGCTCGATCGCACATTTAATCGTGCGGCTTACAAGAGCGGCGGCGACAGTTTCTTGAAAACTCGCAGCAATATCCGCGATCGGTAAATCTTCACCATTGGGGCTTAATTTTTGAGTTAGGCGCAATACGGCTGTTTTCAAACCACTAAAACTAGAGTCGTAGGGAAAGTCTGGAATCCGCCCCTGTGGTAACTTGTAGGCTTTGGGATTACCAGAAAGTGAAATCTTGTCAATGGCGGGTCCCCCTGGATAGCCTAAACCGAGCAGCCGAGCCACCTTATCAAACGCCTCACCCGCAGCATCATCGCGAGTTTTACCCATCACCTGATAATCGGTGTGGTCATTTACCAAAATAATACTGCTATGTCCGCCAGAGACTAGTAAACATAAAAACGGTGGCTCTAAAGTTGGATCAGCCAATAAAGCCGAACAAATATGTCCCTCAAGGTGATGCACGGCGATCAAAGGCTTTTTATGTAACATTGCCAAAGTTTTTGCTGCAGTCACTCCGATCATTAATGAACCAATTAGCCCAGGGGCGGTTGTTACGGCGATGCCATCGATCTCCGCCCAAGTTTTTCTCGACTCACGATAGGCTTGGGCGATCGCAGGATTAATCGTCTCCACATGTTGCCGCGCCGCGATCTCTGGCATAACGCCACCATAGAGTGCATGGGTTAAGATTTGCGATGAAACTACGTTGCTCAGAATTTGGCGATCGCATACCACCGCCGCCGCAGTTTCGTCACAGCTAGATTCGATCGCAAGGATAGTTGGCATTTCTAAACAAAACCGAAGATGATTTGATTACCGCTTTACGGTGGTGAAATCATCTTAATTGATAATTTACTTTACAGGATGTGAAGATTGCTTTACCAAGGCGCGATCGCTGATATAGGATCTGACGTTAAGTTCCCGAACTAAAAACTCGTTATTTTTTGCCTATCTTAAACCAAGGTAAATTAAGGTCAGTCCATGAAAAGACTTTTTTCTCTCATTTTAGTTGTTAGTTTGTGGTTTGGCATTAGCCTTGCTGCAACTCCTGCTGCATACGCAGATTTCGCCGTATTGACTCCCTGTGCTACTTCTTCAGCTTTTCAAGATCGCTTGCAATCTGAAGTTGACGGTTACACAGCTCGTCTGGCTAACTTCAGTGCTGGTAGCGCCCCCGCTACATACCTGACTGGTAAGATCGCCCAAACCGAAGCTCGCTTTGCAAAATATGCTAACTCTGGCTTGCTTTGCGGTGAAGATGGTCTCCCTCATCTAATCAGTGATGGGCGTTGGGATCATGCAGGCGAATTCACCATTCCTGCTTTGATGTTTCTATTCATCGCAGGTTGGATCGGCTGGGTTGGTCGTGCATATTTGATCGCCATCCGCAAAGATCCCGCAACTGCAACTCAAAAGGAAATCTTGATTGATGTTCCTCTTGCAGTTCAGTGTATGTTGACTGGCTTTGTTTGGCCACTTGCTGCGCTCAAAGAATTTGGCTCTGGTGAATTGTTGGTTGCGGAAAACGAAGTTACCGTATCCCCTCGCTAGAAACATAAATAATTTTTAAAAGTTTTGCTAAGCAGAGCTTTTAAAAATTATTTATACGAAATTTTTTAAGGTATTTAAAAGCTTTTAAAAATTTCTAATAAAAATTCTCAAAATTATTTAATAGGAGAACTCCATTGAAAGGTTTTTTATCATCTGCTCCCGTACTAGCTACTGTATGGATGGTCATCACTGCTGGTGTCCTCATCGAGGCTAATCGCTTGTTTCCTGACATGTTGACATTCCCTCTCTAAAAACCAAAAAGAGAGTTGCGTCGCGAAGCGACGCAACTCTCTTTCTAAATTAAAAAAAGAGATAGAACAATTTGTGTTCTATCTCTTTTTTTGTTACGGTTTGTAATATTCGGGACGTAACTTTTGTAATTGGGTGTTTGTGTAATAGAAGTTGAGAATGCGATCGCTTGACCAGCCCATTTTCGCTAAATTGTAAGAACCAGTTTGACTCATCCCCACACCATGCCCTAATCCGCCACCAATAAATGCATAGCCAGTTAATACTTTGTCTTGATAAATTGGTTCTAACCGAAAGAAGGTGCTGTCGGGGGGATCGAAGGCATCAATGATTTCATCTTTTCGGACGAAGATTTTACCCGTATCGGTCGTTACTTCCATTTCGAGAACTCGTCCTGAAGGCGATCGCTTAGATACTTGTAACTGTTTAATCGCATTAAAATTAGTAATGTTGTCGCCTGAAAAACGCAAAAACTTCTTTAAAGAGGTTTGTAACTCTTCCAAGGTTCCAATTCTGTTCCAGCGTAGAGTCCGCCAACCTGCTTCGTTAAATCCCTCTTGACGCTCTAAAAAAGTTTTGAGATTTTTGGGATCGGTAATATCTGCCGATCGCTTATTTTCACCACGATTGACCGTATCCAAGACAGATTGTAAATAGGGACGCGGGGTTCCATCCCAAATATCGTTATAGTTTGCGGTGATGCCGCCTGTGGTTGAAGAATAGAGGGCATCGATGACGCGATTGTTATAGGTCAGAACTAATCCACTTGTCTCAGCGATCGCGCGATCGGCTAACTCGGTAGTATCTTCCAAGCCTCGATAGACTTGGCATTGAGTATCGGCACAAAGCTCATAATCATCAACTTTAAAGCGATGCAAACTGGCTAACACATAGGTTCGCGCCAAAATCGCCTGTGCTTGAACCGCCGCATAGGGAGCGTTGTAACCAATCTCATGGGGGACAACACCACGCACATAGGTTTCTAAGGGAACATTATTAACTAATGTAAAATTTTGATGGGCGTTGGGCTGCAACCTTAACGTGCCTGCATAGGGGCGATTGCTAATTTCTGATTTATTCTCTTTTTGATAGCTGACTTCGATTAGTCCATTACTACTACTGACATCAAGGCGATCGCGGTTGTAGCGAAAATCTCCGATAATAAATGAGGTGATCGTTTTTTGAGGAATAATACGGCGATCAATTTGGACAGTGAGGTTGCCCTGTAAACGCAGGGTATAAAACAGCAAATAGCGCAGCAAGATTGAATCATAAACATCGCGCTTTGCCCATACTTGCCAACGTCTTGGTTGGGCGATTTCAGTGACAATTCCTTTTTCTGCCCAGTGAAAAGCACTCGCGGCGGCATTTTCAAAACTACGATGATTACTGAGGACGACTTTTTCTTCTAGTTGTGGCAACGTGAATGCTTGCGATGCAGTTTCCACAACCACGCGATCGCTGGTTATTGTTTGCGTACTTTTTCCATCAGCCGAAGGGAAAGTGAGCGTGAGCTTCTGTCCTGATGTGGCGCTGAGAGTAAGTCGATCCTGTGGTTTTCCACCAAAGCGCTGGACGATGCCAATTTTGAGAATTGGGTTAGATTCTGTTTGAGCTTGGACAACTTCGACAGCCGTCAGCGTAAAGGAACAGAGCGTCGCAATTACGGTTTGGCGAATTATACTGAAAGTTTTTAGCATATCAAACCCGATAAATATGCGGAACGGGGGACTTGAACCCCCAAGTCTTTCAACACATGTACCTGAAACATGCGCGTCTACCAATTCCGCCAGTTCCGCGATTGGTTTTTGAGGCTATTAGCTTGTGACTATTAGCTTGTGAGCTAGGCGCTTTTAGGCGTTTTACTCGCAGTTATTTAGTCTGCTGTAAAGTTTGCATAATGTCAATCTCAAACGCCTTCATTTTTTGGGAGGTTATGGCATAATCTACAGTAAGGCAATGGGAATACCGCTATATATAAGCTAGTAGTTTTTCCAATAATCTAGTATTCTTAGATTTGTTACAAAGACGACCGAACTCAAACAATAAACTAAAACAATAATTAAAACTATGACATTGCGTTTAGGCGATACAGTACCCGATTTTACCCAAGACTCCACCGAAGGCGTTATTAGCTTCCATGAGTGGATTGGCGATAACTGGGCAATTTTATTCTCTCACCCCAAAGATTTCACTCCAGTTTGCACCACTGAGCTTGGAACTGTCGCTAAACTCAAGGGCGAATTTGATAAACGTAATATCAAAGCGATCGCTTTGAGCGTTGATGGCGTTGAGTCCCACAAAGGTTGGGTGAGTGATATCGAAGAAACTCAAGGTGCGACCCTCAATTATCCGATTCTTGCTGATGAGGATAAAAAAGTTTCCGAGCTATATGACATGATTCATCCCAACTCGGCAACGGGCAGCACCTTAACCGTGCGATCGGTATTTATCATTGACTCCAATAAGAAACTTCGCCTTAGCTTGACCTATCCCGCCAGCACAGGTCGTAACTTTGACGAAATTTTGCGCGTCATTGATTCACTGCAATTGACTGACAACTACAGCGTGGCGACACCTGCTAACTGGAAAGATGGCGATGATTGCGTAATCGTGCCTTCAGTTTCCAACGAAGAAGCAGTAGTGAAATTCCCTAAAGGTTTTAATCCTGTGAAGCCCTACTTACGTTTGACTCCTCAGCCAAACAAGTAAAAAACCAGCAAGGGGCTTAAGCCCCTTGTCTCCGTAAAGAAAAAGGCTTGCTTAGCAAGCCTTTTTCTTTACCAGCTTTCATCAACAACAGCCGTTTTATCCCAAATTTCTAAATCTAGCTCTTCTAGATAAATAATGCCGCTTTGAATTTGTTGCGTTGTGCCAGTTAATTGCAAGGTAAACCAGCCATCATCCTCTGGGCTTTCACCGAGAAGGGCGGCAATAATAGTCACTGTTAGTCCATGTTCACAGGAGAGGCGGGAGATAATTGGTTCTCCTTGGCAGCTTCTTGGTACGCGCATAGCTATGCGTGTAGTAGTTCTACGCTTTTCCTCTACTGTTACGATCGCTCTGGAATCGATACATTCCGCCGCTAGCATTGAAAATTTCTCCAGTGGAAATGTCTTGATGATTTGACATTTAATATCATAGCTAAAGTTTTACGGAAATGGAAGTGGCTTGGATCACTAAATTTAAAATATGAGTAGTAATCCAACATCGTACGATCGCATTTACGAAATTGTACGATTAATTCCTAAAGGGCAAGTTGCGACCTATGGACAAATTGCGGAACTTGCAAATTTAGCAGGAAAAGCGCGTGTTGTCGGTTATGCCCTGTATCGTGTGGATATGCAAGTTTTCGATATTCCTTGGCAGCGTGTGGTGAATGCCAAGGGTAAAGTATCGCTTTCGCCTTTGCGTTTTGGTACGGACTATTTGCAGCGATCGCTACTGGAAGGCGAAGGAATTATTTTTAATGGCACTGATCAAATTGATCTACGAAAATATTTATGGAAACCAAGTTTGCCAATCGCAGCATGGCAAATCGAAATATCTTGAGGATTTTTAATTATGACTACGGCAACTTTGCTTGTTTCTTGTCCAGATCAAAAAGGCTTGGTGGCGAAAATTTCTGATTGGGTCTTTTCTCATGGAGGCAATATACTCCATGCTGATCAACATGCAGATAGTACAGCAGGGCTATTTCTGATGCGGGTTGAGTGGGATTTAGACGGTTTTGATTTGGTGCGAGATGAGATTGCTCCGACCTTTGAAAAATTAGCGATCGCGATTCAGGCTACATGGAGTATTCAGTTTGCGGATTATGTACGTCGGATTGCTATCTTTGTATCTAAGCAAGACCACTGTTTATATGATTTGATTTTGAGACAGCGATCGCATGAACTTTCGGCGATAATCCCCGTAGTAATTAGCAATCATCCCGACTTAGAAAAAGTTGCTCATAATTTTGGGATTAACTATCACCATATTTCCATTACTGCCGACAACAAATTAGAGCAAGAAAAGCAGCAACTAACAATTTTAAAACAATACGAAATCGATCTGGTGGTATTGGCGAAATATATGCAGGTTCTCAGCCCCAGTTTTCTAGCGCAATTCCCCCAAGTAATTAATATTCATCATTCATTTTTGCCAGCTTTTGCGGGGGCAAATCCCTATCATCGCGCCTATAAACGCGGCGTAAAAATTATTGGCGCAACCGCCCATTATGTCACCGAAGAACTCGATGAAGGTCCAATTATCGAGCAGGATGTGATCAGGGTTTCGCACCGTGACTCTGTGACCGATCTGATTCGCAAAGGTAAGGATTTGGAACGCATTGTGTTGGCGAGAGCCGTCAGACAACATTTACAAAATCGAGTCTTGGTATATGGGCGATCAGCAGGTTCAGGTTTAGGCTTGCGGACAGTAGTATTTGATTAGCTTCTTTTCGTGGGTGTAAAACGATCAATTGACTAAGACAAATCCGCGTGTTTTTCCGCCATCAGAATCGATAGTTGCGATCGCTTGCCATAGTTCCTCTGCTTTTACCCAAACTGGAGGATATTTATAACGAGAAACATCAAGGATGAGAAACCGATCTGTTGTCATATCGTAAGCAGCGATCGGTGAAATGTGACCGCCACTTTCTTGTCCAATACTTTTTCGCAAATAGTTAACTATCACAAAATTATTAGGCTGTTGGAGATTATCGGCAATTAGCTGGCGAAATTCTGAGAGATTTGTTTCCGAAGCATGATAAACCTTAACTTTCACATTGTAACTTTCAAGTAAAGCCCCCAATCTATCTAGGTTCATGCCTCTTCTACGAATAGCATTTGCTGAAGCAACTTTACTGGTTTTCTCGTTATCAAAAAAATTGTCTTGGGTAAATACCCGAAAATTAGGATATTCGGGCGCTTCGGGCGCAGTAACGCCTAAAGCATTTAGTACCATTACCATGCTAGCAACTCCACAATAAGCCTGATTCTTTTGACTCACGAAATGGATGCTTAAGGAGAAATAGTCCTTTCTTGCTTGACTATTAATCAATAACTTTTCACCTTCAGCAGAGTTGAAGGGTATTAAATTTGTCGGAAGTACAAGGGTTTCGGCATATATGGAACTACCCGCACTACCCGCGATCGCCAAACCAATAACCCAAGCTTTGATAGCAATACTGGTAGAAGTTCTCATACATTTGTGAAATAAGCCGCCAAAATCTTTGAGGTTTCGTCATTTGTGGCACAAAACCTTAAATAAGTACAAAACTCAAATAAACTGATTCGAGCGCTTCGCGCTCGAATCAGTTTATTTATGTAGATACATAAATTTAAGCTGTAACTAGCTCAGGACGCTTGCTGTTGCGAATATCCGTAATCGCCTTAGCGTAGTCAGGAGTATTAAATACTGCTGACCCAGCAACGATCGCATTAGCGCCAACTTCCAGAACTTGCCAAGTATTGCTTGGTTTCAGACCGCCATCAACCTCAATCCAAGGATCAAGTCCGCGATCGTCACACATTTGACGCAACTTCGCAATTTTAGGAATAACGTTAGGAATAAAGCTTTGACCACCAAATCCAGGGTTAACACTCATGATCAATACCAAGTCGCACAGATCGAGGACATACTCAATAAAGCTCAAAGGTGTGGAAGGATTTAGAGAAACACCAGCAAGTTTGCCTAATTCTTTAATTTGGCAGAGATTGCGATGTAAGTGAGGACAAGCCGTATGCTCTGCATGGACAGTGATAATGTCTGCTCCCGCTTTCGCGAAATCTGCCACATATCTTTCTGGCTCAGCAATCATTAAATGTACATCTAAAATTTTGGTGGTGACAGGACGAATTGCCGAAACAACTAATGGTCCAATTGTGATATTAGGGACAAAACGACCATCCATCACGTCAACGTGAATCCAATCTGCACCCGCCGCATCAACTGCACGAATGTCGTCACCGAGACGGCTAAAGTCAGCAGACAGGATCGAGGGGGAAATAACTGTGGACTTTTTAGGCATATGATTTACGGGGGCTTAGCTTAACAAAGATCTAAAAAAACAGCAGATAAAGGTAGTTTTAACTACAGTCTTAATTATTAATTAAATTTAGCAGTTTTGATCGCAACAATTAGAATAAAGCCCCTAGCGATCGCCAAAGCTAAGTGAGGCGGCGGAGCCGCCCCACTGATTCTGGAAAATCTGGATTGGTATTTTATTTTCTCGCAAGCCCTAAGTAGTGACATTTAAAAATCATAACTTTATGGAATATTTGTTTTTTGGTTTAGCGATCGCCTTAGTAATTGGCTTTGAGTTTGTCAATGGCTTTCATGACACCGCTAATGCTGTGGCTACTGTCATCTATACCAATAGCCTTAAACCCGTTTATGCGGTTGTCTGGTCAGGAATTTGGAACTTAATTGGAGTACTGACATCGAGTGGAACCGTTGCTTTTGCGATTATTTCACTGTTACCGATGGAATTAACGGTTAATGGATCTTCAAATGCATCTTCAGGAAAGGGACTATTGATGGTTTTAGCCCTGTTGAGTTCGGCAATTATTTGGAATTTAGGAACTTGGTATTTGGGATTGCCCGTATCTAGCACCCATAGCTTAATTGGCGCAATTACGGGAATTGGAATTGCTAATTCCTTGTTCCTAAATACGTCATCGCAGAATTGGTGGGATGGAGTTAATTGGTCAAAAATGCAGGAAGTATTGCTATCGCTGTTGATTTCGCCGTTAGCAGGATTTTTGGGCGCGGCGATACTATTCCTAATTGCGAAGGCGCTAATCAAACAAGAGGAACTGTATACTGCACCCGAAGAAAAAGTTCCATCACTTTGGGTAAGAGCGGTGTTGATTTTGACCTGTACGGGAGTCAGTTTTGCTCACGGCTCCAATGATGGACAAAAAGGAATGGGCTTAATGATGCTAGTTTTAGTGGCGGTTTTACCGAATTTGTTTTCGCTAAGTATGGATACTAGTCCACAATTGATCAACTGGGCGATCGCCCTAGATCCCACATCTATGACTGTAATTTCCTATTGGGTGAAGATTACGATTGGCTTAGCGCTTGGATTGGGAACGATGTTTGGATGGAAGCGAGTTGTCGAGACTGTTGGCGAAAAGATTGGGAACGAACATCTAAACTATGCTCAAGGTGCGACGGCTGAACTCGTGACCATGACCACGATCGCTGCTGCTGATTATTTTGGACTGCCCGTTAGTACCACCCAGATTCTCTCATCAGGAATTGCGGGATCAATGGTGGCTAATGGCTCTGGTTTACAGATAAATACTTTGAGAAATTTATTATTAGCTTGGGTACTAACCTTGCCAATTTGTACGCTGTTAAGCTTTGCAATTTGTGCGATCGCCTTATTTTTCTATGCAAGATAGCGCTGTAAAAACGTTATATTAGTGAACCTAGTTTAAAACTGATATCTAAACCTATGACTACTTCCATTTTATCTGATTTAAAAATTCGTTTCTCCAAGGCGATCGCCGATGCTTTTGGTGCAGAATATGCCAATCACGATCCCGCCGTAGCTGCTTCTAAGGATGCCAAGTTTGGCGATTATCAATGTAATGCCGCCTTGAGTTTAACCAAAAAACTTAAACAAAAACCTCAAGATGTTGCCGCAAAAATAATTGCCAATCTCCAGTTTGACGATATTTTTGAAACTCCCACGATCGCAGGGGCGGGATTTATTAACTTAAAACTGAAACTTAGTTATTTAGAAACCCAATTAGCGAAAATGCAAAAAAGCGATCGCCTCGCGATTGATAAAGTCGATAAGCCCGATCGCGTTATTGTCGATTTTTCCAGTCCAAATATTGCTAAGGAAATGCATGTGGGACATTTGCGATCAACCATTATCGGTGATAGTATTGCCCGAATTTTGGAATTTCAAGGACATGAAGTTATACGCCTAAATCATGTCGGTGATTGGGGAACTCAGTTTGGGATGTTGATTACCTATTTGCGCGAAGTATATCCCGATGCTTTGACTAAAGCTGATGCGATCGCGATCGGTGACTTAGTGGAACTCTATCGAGCCGCTAAAAAACGCTTTGATGAAGATGCTGATTTTAAAGAAATTTCTCGCGCTGCGGTGGTGGAGTTACAAGCGGGAGGGACGGAAGCAAAACTAGCATGGCAACTGCTTTGTGAGCAGTCGCGCCGTGAGTTCCAAAAAATTTATGACACACTGAATATCCAATTAACAGAGCGGGGTGAATCCTTTTATAATCCATTCCTTTCTGATGTCGTCACTGATTTACGCGAAACAGACTTACTGCAAGAGAATCAAGGCGCTTTATGTGTATTTCTAGAAGGATTCAGCAATAAAGATGGTCAGCCCTTACCGCTAATTGTCCAGAAAACTGATGGCGGCTATAACTACGCGACTACCGACCTCGCCGCCCTGCGTTATCGCATCGGTGAAGACAAGGCGACAAGAATTATCTATGTAACCGATATCGGACAATCGGGGCATTTCGCTCAAGTCTTCCAAGTCGCCCAGAGAGCAAATTGGATTCCCGAAACCGTGCAGACCACCCATGTTCCCTTTGGCTTGGTAATGGGTGATGATGGCAAAAAATTTAAAACGAGATCGGGTGATACGATCGCCCTTAAAAGTTTGTTAGAAGAAGCGATCGTTCGCGCCCGCGCTGATATCGAAACCCGCAATCCTGAAGCATCCGATGAGTTTAAACATGATGTTGCCGAAGCCGTTGGTCTAGGTGCTGTGAAATATGCGGATCTCTCCCAAAATCGCACCAGCAACTATATTTTCAGTTTTGATAAAATGCTTGCCCTGCAAGGTAATACAGCGCCCTATCTGCTCTATGCATACGTGCGCGTGCAAGGAATTGGTCGTAAAGGTGAGATTGATTTTGCAAGTTTAAATGTCAATGCAGTACGGTTGACTACAGAGCCAGAAATTGTGTTAGCTAAGCATTTGTTACAATTTGCTGAAGCGATCGATGCAGTCGCGGAAGAGCTTTTCCCTAATCGCTTGTGTCAGTATCTGTTTGAACTCAGTCAGAAATTCAATCAATTTTTCGAGCAATGTCCAGTGTTACAAGCTGAGGAATCGGAAAGAATTTCGCGCCTGAGTCTTTGTGATATCACCGCCAAGACTCTTAAACTTGGTTTAAATCTACTTGGTATTCGCGTTTTAGAACGGATGTAATCTAGAGAAAAATTTAAAAGTGCCGCAAGGCGGCACTTTTAAATTTTATGGTTATATTTTTACGCCAGTTTTACGAGCTAGCCAAATTTCCCAGTTACGCAAAAAACTCGATCGCGCCTTAAATATAGTCGATAGCGATAGTTTAAATGCGAGTTCTTCGCAGGGCGGCTGTACCAAAATTGTAAATAATCCTAGACGATTGCCCACAATTGTGTCCGTAAATAGGCGATCGCCCACCATGGCAACTTGTTCGCTTGGTAACTGCATCGCTTCGAGAACTTGGCGCACGACACGGCGAGATGGTTTTCCTGCGCGACTGCGATAGGGCAGATTAAGACTTTCGGCGACCTTTTGAATACGGCGATCGCTAAAGTTATTACTTGCAAGCCAAATTGGATATTTTTGACGCATTACGCTTACCCATAGACGAATTTCTTCCGATACGTCGGCTTCGTCATCACCGATGAGGGTATTATCAACGTCCAAAATCAGACCACGCAATCCATGTTTCTCCATCAGTTGCGGCGCGATCGCATTAATCGGTGCTGACAGAACAAGGTCAGGGGCAATAAGTCGCCAAGGTTTCACAAATATTTTGGGGATGTAAACTACATAATTTAAGGATATCTTAACGCAGAATCGTCTAAATATTAAACCAAAGTAAGCTCGCCCACAAAGCGAGAGAGCTTACTTCGTTTCTACCGTTTAAGAGATTTTTGCTGCATTTTTTTATCGATCGCCTGTAACGCTCTTTCATGATCTTCTAAATTTTCACTAAATACATGACTGCCATCATTTTCAGAAACCTCTAATGATCGCGATGAATATTCCGAAGTAACACAATCAGATTTAGATCGGGCAAAGTTTCGTATTGCACTTAAACCTATGCCACGCAAGTAAAGTATTACTATTGCCTTAGATGCCAATCTTATTAGCAGCGCGTAGAAATTATCGTCTTACCCGAATATAACCGAACAGCAATTAGCCAAAAGCTCAAAGCCTTATTTAAAAAGACTCAAGCCCTATCTGAAGTCAGCGAAATTACAGACGCAGATATCGAAACAGAAATTAACGCATATAGAAATGGAAAATGAAAGTAGTTATCGACACGAACATCCTAGTATCTGCGGCAATTCGTGATGGCATACCTGAGTTGACTTTCCTAGAGATCCCAAAGATGCCAAATTTTTGCTTGTGCGATCGCTGCTAATGTCTGGGAATGTCCTCCGAGCTATTAGCGATCGCACTTTTAAGAGTTCTTGTCCTGATGACTCAAATTAGATTCTTGAGGAGCCTCCTGCTTAGTTCCGTAAATACTAGAAGCAAGATGGAAAATTTCTTCAAAATAGCTTTTGCTTTGCATCGACAAAATGCCAAGGCTAAATAACTGGATTGCCAAAATCAAAGTAACTCCACCAATAAAAAAGGTATGTGGAGCCTGACTATAGGCTAAGGCGATCGCATCGGTGAAATCTGGATAAGACTGATTGATTGCAAGCTGTTGAAAATTTGTCCAACTTCTGACAACTGCCCAAAAGACTGCATAAAGAGAAAGCAAGAATAAGAGTAGACTGGGAATGAGAAAAAACATTACAGGTCTAAACAAAAAGCCTGACAGAAGAATTGCTGATGTATGTCGGGCAATCTTCATGCTAGAAACCCGTTTCACCTCTTTAGTCTTTTGGGGTAGCCAACAAAGGTGAGCAGGAATTTCTTCAATATGCGCCCCTAATAATCTTGCTTTATGGATAATTTCAGGATTGATTTCCATCCCCTTCGATCGCAGATCAATCTTCTTTAAAAACTTGGCATCGTAGGTTCTCACCATCCCTGTCAATGTGGCAAGACTACGTTTATCCGTAAAAGATAGAAACTTATTTGCCCAGATACTTAGGATTTTTCTCAGCCAAGGGACATTGGCAATAGACCCGCCGCGCATATAGGGTGAAGCGACAACTATCTTGGCATGGCTTTTAACGATGCGATCCAACATTTCGCCAATGTGCTCAACAGAGTAGCTCAAATCAAGATCGACCACCACCACATAATCTCTTTGACAATGCTGAAACCCAGTTCTTAATGCTTGTCCAAGCCCATAATTCACACGATGATTTAGAACTGAAATATTCTGATGACTTTGAGCATGACTTTTGGCAAATGCTATGGCTTGCTGATAGGTTTGATCCCTACTTCCATCATTGACAATGATCATTTCCCATTCATAATCAGACTCTAGCGATCGCATATAATTACAGAGAATTTCCAGATTATTCTCAATAATCGATGATTCATTGTACGCTGGGACAAGAAGTGAAAGCGAAGGTTTAGACAAATCTTTTTTTGTTCCTTGAACTGGACTAAATACTGAGTCAACTTCGCTAATTCCAGCGCTAACTCCAGCACTTAAAGATGATTTATTCGTCTCGACTGCCTTAGAAGAATCCATAAACCTACTCTCAAAATCACGTTCAAAAATACACTCTCGGATGATATTACAAAAAATAGCACCGATCGCGATCGCCTCATGCACATATATCACTATTTTCGTGTTGGTGAATACTAATCAAGCTAGCAATCAAACCAGCTATGCCCAAAGCTACATCAATCGACGGGTTTGCCCTGCGGATTTCCCAAGTTTGAGCAAAGCCCTTGCCCAAGATTTACCCGACTATCTCAACCGCACCTATAGCCGTTTAAAAATTAAACGCGAGGTAATGACGATCGCTCAGCCAGAACTTGAGCCGCTAACTCTTGCCCCTGATCAATCCAGCGATCGCTTGACTCAGCAAATTTTTTTATCGGTTTTAGAACGTCAAACAGGAAAAGTCGAAACTTCACAAAGAGCTTATTGGTTATTTCTCGTACCCACGAATAACGGTTGGCGCTTGTCAATGGCGTTTATGCGAATCGGTCAAGCGCCACCTGTCGATGTTAGTAATGCAGCGATCGCTGAGGCAACTAATAAATGGTTACGCGACTATTGCGATCGGCGATATCAATAAAAACAAAAAGCATAGGTTTGAGATCCCCGACTTTTTCTCAGTAAGCAAAGACAATTTGCGAATTTACAAAAAAAGTCGGGGATCTGTGCATTTACAGGTTACATGCGACCGCGTAACATTTGGGCGATCTCGTTCGGTTTCGGTGAGTTTTCGACCGCAGTTTCCTCGGTAATCCGACCATCCTCATAGAGCTTGTAGAGTGATTGATTCATATTTACCATTCCCTCATAGATACATTTGGGAATGATCGCTTCAATCTCATCTACTTCACCGCGTTTAATATAATCGCGCACCGCATCGGTGTTGATCATGATTTCATGGGCGGCGGCGCGTTTGCCATCGGTAGTCCGTACCAATGACTGAGCAATAACACCCACCAATGATTCGGCTACCTGAATTCGCATCGGTGCTTGCTGTTCAGGTTCATAGAGATTCAGAATCCGTTCAATCGTTTTCACGGCACTGTTAGTGTGCAATGTTCCGAATACTAAGTGTCCTGTTTGGGCAGCCTTCAGTGCGGTATTAACGGTTTCCTTGTCACGCATTTCCCCAATCAGAATGATATCGGGATCTTCGCGCAAAGCCGCTTTGAGTGCATTATCAAACTTGAGCGTATGAATGCCGACTTCCCGTTGTTTGATTAGCGCTTTTTTGCTTTGATGCACAAATTCAATGGGGTCTTCAATGGAGATCAGATGCTTCTGCATCTCCGAGTTAATAAAGTCCACCATCGCCGCCAATGTCGTCGATTTACCCGATCCCGTTGGTCCTGTGACAAGGATTAAGCCCTTGTGGGTGTAACAAAGCTCACGGAATACTTCGGGTAAGCCAAGCTGCTCAATGGACAATATTTTTAACGGGATTAATCGCAGAACCATCGCGGGACCACGCAACGAATCAAACACATTGATCCGACATCTCGCAAATTCGTATTGTGTCGCACCGTCAAATTCTAAGGTGTCTCGAAATTGTTGGATTTGTTTATCATCCAAAATTTCGGTCAGCCAAGTATCAAATGTGGGCTTGTCGGGGATAGGATACTGCTCCTGCGTCACCATCAAACCACGACTCCGAAATCGGACAGGCTCATTTACACCCGCGTGAATATCAGAACAACCCTGCTCATGGGCATCTTTCACAATTTGAGCGAGAGTTGGCTGTCCAGAGCTACGTTGCAAAAGTGATGGTACACCTAGCCCTGGCAAATTTGGCGGTGGACCTGGACGAATAGGAGGGCGCGGATTGGGCGGTGGCGGCACGCTGGTAATCTGTGTGTCGGTAGGAATCGCCATCTGAGCCTGACGCGCCTGCGCTTGCATTTGTGCTTGTCGAGCGGCTAGGGCTTGTTGTTGTTGCTCTGGTGTGAGTCCACTACGGGCTTGGACAGCATTCGGCGGAGCTTGAGGATTGGGCGGAATACGCTGCTGCGCCGAGGGAGGCGCAGATGGATTTGTGCGTGGCTGTGGTGGCATACCACTAGGTGGTGGTACGGGAGGCATCCCAGATTGTGTCATATTTGAATCTCTTTCTTAATCAGTTTTAGTTGAAAATAACCAATCCTGTCACCTCATAGGCTAAAAATATATTAGCTCCTGTAAATACTATCCTCCAATAATTAATGAAAATTCTCAGCGCTCTGCGCCAAAAAGCTACCGCAGACAACAAAAAAGCTTCTCAACAGACTACTCCTAAGCAAACCAAGGGCATTGAAATCAAGTCTCAGCGTGAACTAGACTTTATGCGTGAGTCATCGCGGATCGTGGCAACTGTCCTCAAAGAAATTTCGCAAATAATTGCGCCAGGAATGACGACCAAAGATCTTGATGTTTATGCTGAGAAACGAATCCGCGAAATGGGTGCTGTACCCAGTTTTAAGGGGTATTGTGGGTTTGATGCTAGCCTTTGCACCAGTATTAATAATGAGGTGGTACATGGCATTCCTAGCGCCAAGAAGGTAATTAAACTAGGCGATCTCGTTAAAGTTGATACAGGTGCTTTTAAAAACGGTTTTCATGGCGATTCTTGCATCACAGTTGGTGTTGGTCCGATTAGCGAAAAGGCTGCCAAATTGATGCGTGTTGCCGAAGAAGCTCTGTTTAAGGGGATCGAACAGGTCAAGCCAGGTAACTGTATGTTGGATTTAGCTGGGGCGATCGAGGATCACGTTAAGGCAAATGGCTTTTCGGTTGTCGAAGATTTCACGGGGCATGGTGTCGGGCGCAATTTGCACGAAGAGCCTTCGGTTTTTAATTTTCGTACCCATGAGTTACCAAATGTACGTTTCCGCCCAGGCATGACTTTGGCGATCGAGCCAATTTTAAATGCTGGGACAAAGCGTGTGCGAATCTTGGCTGATAAATGGACGGCGGTGACGATTGACAAGCAACTTTCGGCACAGTTTGAACATACAGTTTTGGTGACAGAAACTGGCTATGAGATTTTTACCGATCGCTCTAAAGTCTAAAATTTAAGGCAAATTCTCACATCGAGTCTAAAGTGGAAAGTCCTTGGGTGATAGCCTCTTGCGCGGTGGCGTGACTAACATTAAGGGATCGCCGATCGCCGTAATTTTCCATGCAGGGCTTGTGTATTGCCTTGATGCTACCAAGAAGGGGACAGACTGTAACATTCTGGAGACAATGGTGCTGGGTGGGACAAAGGCTTGGAGATATGGCTCATCGACAGCGCCAATATAGGCGTATGCACCATTGGCAAGCCAACGCCCTGCGACTGTGTTCACATTGTCAGGGGTGACAGCAGACCAACTATGGATAAAGTGAATGGCGGTGGGAATTGGTAGTTCGGGAATATCTTCAACTTGAGCATTACCACCACTCACCGCAAAGGCAGTGGGACTGCCAGATGAATTTACAAATAGTAAATCCGTAGCAATGCGATCGCCTGTAAGTTCTCTCCATTGATTGATTCCTGTATTTGGTGTAGTGAATAATGCTGTTTTAAAGCCAACTTTTTCTAAGTTTGTCGCCGCAGGAGCCATGTCATAAAACCACCAAGGCGAAGAATGGGGATAGCTATCGTACATCACTGCTGTTTGTTGATCGAGAAAGATGGAACACATGGCTTGATAGATACTCCGTTCCAAAGAGCCGTAAATCCATCCTGCAATTGCCCAACGACTGCCATTAGGATTTCGGGCGAGTCCATCGGTGACAGCATAGTTTTCTTTGGCGGTTGGATTAGGTTTATATTTGACCGCCATTTGACGAGCGATCGTAATTGTGTCGATCGCATCGCCTAAATTTTTGTAGGCATAGCCAGTTGCGGCTACGGATTTTTCGACTGCGGTTTGGAGTGTTTGCCAAGTCTCAAAATCTAAGCTGTCATTAGGTTTACCTAAATTACTAAGGGACAGATCATCTAGAAAATCATCTAAAAAGGCGATCGGTTGTCCCCAAGCCGCCGCCAAAGCCGCCGCCGCAGGCGCAGCAAGATCATCGGCTGAGGTAATTACAACCCCCGCAGGAGTCCATCCCAATTTTTGCCAGTGCTTAGCCAGTAATTTGTATTCGGTCACGCCCCATGTAGTAGCTATGGTGTCGAGTAAGTTATTGCGATCGCTTTTAGACTGCTTATTAAGCATTTGTTGAGAACGAGATTTAATCGAAGGAATCCGAATTACCTCCGCAGGTTGAAAGCGGCGAATAAACTTTGGCGCATATTGCGTGTCATCAATGAGGATCGGAAAACGTCCGCGCAAATTCCAATTCCGTAAAGTCTCTAAAAAAGTCTCGCGATCGGGAACTAACACCACCCGATCAATTGTTGGTATTTTGGCGCGAAGACTAGCCATGCTTAAGCCAATTTGACTAGCCCAAGGCGCATTGCCGAAGCCATCAGCTAGATGAAAGATCCGCTGTGGTTGGTCTGACACCTGATGTGCTTTGGTCTGAGAGGATTGGAGGGTGACTAGTAAGGTACATAGCAGCAATGTCCAAATTAGCGATCGCTGCAAATTCCGCCACAAATTACGTGACAAATTACGATGATATTTACGGATTCGATGCGATCGCTTATGCATGAGTTTCCATGTAATCTTCTATCCAATTACGGCTTAATCCCATGAGATGATCTAAATTAAAATCCCACAGAATCACATTACCATTAGCCCCTGATGAGGCAAGCGTGTTGCTGTCTGGACTAAAGCGAACACACTTCACTGTAGATTGATTTCCTTGCAAAGTGAGCAGTTCTTTACCATCGAGACTCCAGATCTTCACCGTGCGATCGCTGCTACCCGAAGCCAATGAATGACCATCAGGACTAAAGCAAACCGATCTAACTTCCGCAGTATGTTGGGTAAGGCTTTTTAATAATTTACCATCTAGGTTCCATAATTTGACACTGGTATCCTTGCCACTACTAGCAATAGTTTGATTGTCGGGACTAAAGCAGACCCCATAAACCTCTCCCGTATGCCCACTCAACGTCTGTAACAAAGTTCCATCCCAATACCAAATTTTGACAGTTTTATCTTGACTAGCCGATGCTAACATGTTGCCGTCAGGACTAAAACAAACTTGATAAACAGCATTGCCGTGACCACTTAATGTATGAATCCAATCCCCTTGTTTGTTCCATAGTTTGATCGTACCATCACCACTTGCCGTAGCAAATACTTCACCATCACCGCGATAGATGACACTGTGAATAGGCATCTCATGTTCGTTATAGATCGTTTTGATTAAATTTCCTTTGGCATCCCAAATCTTGATAGCGCGATCGCCTCCAACAGACAATAAAAACTGGTTGTTTGGACTAAAACAGACACTATTAACACTTTCTTTATGTCCTAATAATGAACTAATCAACTTACCACTAGTATTCCAAATCTTGATCATGCAATCATTACTCGCCGTGGCAATGAACCGATGATCAGAACTAAACGCAATACAATTAACTTCATCAGAATGACCAATCAACCAAGAAAGAGAGTTGCCATTAATCCGCCAAAACTTGATAATCGCATCTTGACTACCTGTGAGTAACGTATCGCCATTGATGTTAAAGCAAACACTATGAACACCGCCTTTATGTCCGTGCAGAGTCTTAAGTAAGTTCCCTTTAGTATCCCAAACCTTAACAGTGCGATCGCTGCTAACCGAAACAAGATATTTACCTTGGGGATGGAAACGTACTCCCAGAACTTTATCAGTGTGACTTTCTAGAACCGTGATCAAATCTCCTTCCATGTTCCAGAGCTTAATATCACGACCGCGACTAACAGAAGCAATAATTCGTCCTGATGGTGAAACATGAATATCCTCAATAAAACTATCATGGGCTTTGATGGTGCGGATTATTGTGCCATTGATGTTCCAGACAATTAAAGTGCGATCGGCGCTGCCAGTGACAATCCTTTGACCGTCAGGACTAAAACAAAGACAACTTACCCACTTGTGATGACCACCATTAAATGTATTGAATAGAGTTCCATCTTCTTTCCATAATCTGATTTTTGTATCTTCACCACAGGAGGCAAATATGGCATCCATAGGACTAAACTTGACATCTAAAACGGGAGCTTGGTGATCTTTGAGGATTTGGTCTGGTTGTTCAGAATATAGTTTTGTCGATTTATTCATTTTCCAGAGTCGGATCGTGCCGTCACGACTAGAAGAAACCAGATATTTGCCATTGCGGCTAAAACTTAGCCCCGTAACCCAATGGGCATGTCCAGTTAGGGTTTGTCGCAAATTCCCTTTCATATCCCAAATTCTAATTGTGCGATCGCTACTGCCCGAAGCAATCAGGCGATCATCGGGATGCACAGTTACACAGGTGACAATATCAATATGTCTAGCAAGGTGATTGTATTCGTGCAAGTTATAAATTGCTTGATGCAAGGCGGTAATTCCATGCATTCGCAAACTTGCTCTTTCACCAGTAGCCGCTTCTAATTCTTGTAACTTTTTACCTGCCTGCATTGCTTCTAGGAGAGCCTCAAAATTTTGATTGAGGATAAATGTCGCCTTAGCTGAAGCACTTTGGAGAACAACTTCTGCCTCCATTAAACTAGCTTCTAATTTCTTTTGCATTTCCACTAGCCTAGTTTTAGCATTCTGCTCAGCGACTAGGGTTTGCTCCAATCTGTTCTTTGCCGCCGCGAGGATTTGATTTGCTTCTGACTGAGCGAGCAGCGCAATTTCTACTTCACGTTTTTCCAGTTCTTGACTAGACGAGAAAAAATGATAGTCATGATTGCTCAAATTCTTATCCGCAGACCATGTTAAAGCATCCTGTAGAGCCTGTCCGCGTAGCAATCGCGATTCATCTTCATAATTAGAATCCATCCAAGCCTTAAAGGTTTCACCATAGGGTCGTAAATTGGCTAAGGCTTGGTTGACCCAATTTTGATTAAAGATTGCCGCATAAACTGGGTTATACACCCTGAGCTTACCTTCACGCTTAACAACTAATCCTGTGATGCGTAACTCCGTCTGTTCAGGACTATCATCGGCAATAATTCCGCCTTCCAACCTTTCCCTAGATGGTTCAGAAGAGAGGATTTGTTGATATAAACCGAGCAGTTTTCCTTGACGATTTTCACTACTCCAAAGAATGCGATCGCGAATTGTTTTAAAATGCTCGGGCTGATCTTGTATTTCCCAGTTATCAACTAGACGCGATCGCACTAAATCATTTACCCACACAAGTTCTTGTTGTAAGGGAATCTGCTCTTTTGAAGACAGAATAATTTGACAAATTTTTTGAGTTAAAAATGGTTGTCCACCTGTATAAGCAAGGATCGCTTTGAGAACGGCGACTGGATTCTGGGATTTGCTTAACAATCCGCGCAGCAATGGTTTCGCTTCCTGCAATCGAAAACCTCTTAGCTCGATCGCCCGTCCGATATTAAATGGAGTACGTTGCTTATCGCGTATTAGATCCGAAGGTGTAGCTACCCCAAATAGGGCAAAGGTTAAACGTTTGTAAGCTACGCGATCAGCGCGACGATTAAATAATTCACGAATTAGCGCAAAAAAATCATCGACGGGAAAGTTCAAACTGAGGATACTATCAATTTCATCAACAAACAGAATCACTGGGGAAGAGATTTTTTTAAGTAGCCCTTCGTCAAGAAACTTCCCAAAGCGCTGTACGGGAGAGAGCAAACTATGTCGATCCCACCAATCTTCCAAATCAAAGGAATCATATAAATTAAGGCTACTGAGAATACTATCAATTAGTCCTGCGTACCATTGTTCGGGGCTGATATCTGATGTCCCGATCGCGGTAATGTCGATCGCTGCACAGGCATAATTTTCTTCTTGCAATTTCTTCATGGTGCGAACTCGCAAGCTCGACTTACCCATCTGCCGCGAATTTAGAACATAACAAAATTCACCACTTTTTAAGCTGTCATATAAATCACTATCAGCTTGTCTTTCGACATAGGTAGGTGCGTCTAGAGCTAGACTACCGCCAACTTGATATATATAAGTTGAATTTCCTTCTGGTGACATCTCTATTTATATACTCCCTTCCCAGTGAATAATTAGTGGTGCGCGGCGAAGCCGCGCACCACTATTAAAAAATCTATTAATTCACCTAAGATCCAATCCATCTCATCTTTTTCCATTAAAATCGAATCAAACCGATGTTTGGTATTACCTCTCCAAATCGCATAGTGGGTGCTTTTTGAGCCATTCTCAGACTCAACTTCTTCAATCCCAATGCGGGTAATTTCCGAGTTATAACCTCGTTCACGACCAATCCTTATACCGAATAAATGCCATGCAATCCGAAAGGTCTGGCGATCCATTTCAATTAAGACGTTACCGATCAATGCATAGACAAATAGTAAAGCACACATCAATGACATCAGTCCTACGACAAAAGCCACAAATCCCAAGGTAATCTGCGAAAAGATGCCCCAAATATTGAGATAAGGAAGAATAAATTTTGCTAAACCCCAATAAATACCACCAGCAAGAACTCCGAAAACCCATGTGAGGGGACGATAGCCGAGACTAGGAATTTTAAAGGTGAGCCGATCGCTAGTTCTTTCCAGTTGAATACGGGTATCTAGAGGCTTCAGTTTACGAGTATTTTCTAATGATCCTGAGATATTAAGATTTGCAATGTAAGTATTCGTCGGAGAATGGGTCGCATTTTGTGAGGGGCGATCGCCTGTTAAGGTCTCCAAGGCGATTCTGGCGGAACTAAACCGATCTTCCGTGGCTGGTTCGAGAGTTTGGTCTAGCCAATTGGCAAACTCAATCGAAATATTTGTACAAGCGCGTACATCAATCTTCATGCGGGTTTGAGGCAATTCGGCAGGTAAGCGGTGCGTGAGCAGAAATAGTAAGGTTGCGCCCAACCCATAGATATCCGAGGCACAACTTGCCTGTCCCCGAAATTGTTCGGGAGCCATATAACCGTATGTGCCAACAAAGGTACTGCCGCCTGTGACCGTATTCCGATATACATCTTGCACTGCGCCGAAATCCACGATCGCGATCGCGCCATTAGTCCGCCGAATTAGATTTTGCGGTTTAATGTCACGATGGATGACGGGTGGGGTAAGTTCATGTAGATAACACAGCACATTTAGGATTTGTTTAGCAATTTCCTGTACTTCTGCCTCATCGAGGTGTTCACCATCACTATTTTGAGCGATCGCCGCTAATGAATTTCCCTCGATTAATTCTTGGACTAAATAAAATCGGCGATCATTATCTAAATCAACATGAAAATAATCTAGATATTTCGGTATTTGCGGATGATTGAGACTCGCTAACACCTTTGCTTCGCGTTCAAACAATTCGATCGCTTTCCATTCACTAGACTGGCGCAAAGACAATACTTTAATCGCCACTTTAACTTCTTCTTGGCTCGGAAAGTCTTGATTACTAGCAAAATCTACAGCCCCATAGGTAGTCGCCATACCGCCGCGCCCCAACATCGAGACAATCCTATAGCGATCGCTCAGAACATCGCCAATTTGATGAAGTTCTTCTAGCATTTGTCTCTCTTGGGTTGAGGTAATGGTGGGACGTTGTTTTAGGATCGCAAATTAAAACATAAGAGTAGGGGCGGGTTTAGTCGATAATTTGACCATACACCGAAAGGTTATCAGTAAAACCCGCCCCTACAGCAGATGATGATTTCATGAAATTCACAGTATATTCCTTTGAGTAAGACTTTGGATAATTGACTGAGTTTTGGATTCTAAATCTGGATCACTAAGCTCAATTTCCAATGGTTTAGGAACCTCTTGATGCTTGCGATCTATAAATGCGTAAAAGGCTTCTTCATTGCTTGGATCAGCCAAAACATAGTCACGAAGCTCTTTAGTCGTCATATTAGTATAGCGCAGAATCATAAATACCTCACTTTTACGAGCCTAAATAGGCTTCTAAAACTTTGGGATCGGTTTGAATTTCGGCAGGTGAACCATCGGCGAGATTGTGACCTTCAGCTAAAACCCAAATGCGATCGCATAGGGACATAATCACATCCATATTGTGTTCAATAATCAAAAAGCTCAAGCCTTCCTGATTCCACTTGTGGATATGACCACAAATCTCCTCAATCAAAGCAGGATTTACGCCAGCCGCAGGTTCATCGAGCAGAATTAATTTAGGATCGGTCATCAAGGCGCGAGCGATTTCTAATAATTTGCGCTGACCACCCGACAGAGACCCTGCGTAGTTATCCGCCATTCTCAACAAGCCCACCGAATCAAGAATATGTCTGGCTTTCTCACGATTTTCTCGTTCCTGCACCGCAATTTGAGATCCCAAGAACCAAGTATTCCAAAACTTTTCACCAACTTGATCCTGTACGGCAAGCAACATATTTTCGAGTACAGACAAACGCGACAGGACGCGAGGAACTTGAAAGGTGCGAATCATTCCAAGTCTAGCGATCGCATGGGGTGGCTTACCTTGGATTGGGATTCCGTTAAATTGCACCGTCCCGCGATCAGGTTTTAAGAAATTAGAAAGCAGTCCAAAAAACGTGGTTTTTCCCGCCCCATTAGGACCAATCAATCCTGTAATACTTCCCGCAGGTACTTCGATATGAGCATTACTGACAGCATGAATGCCGCCAAAGGATTTAGAGATGTTTTCAGCTTTGAGGATTGGGGGAACTGGCATAAAAGTTTGATTTGTGAAGAGTTATTTAACTGATGTTACGTGGAAGCAATTCCTGCGATCCTCAAGGTAAGGGCTGGCACGGGGGCGCAGCCCCTACAGAACATGAATTATTCAGGTAGGGGCAATGCCCCCGTGCTTGCCCTGTCACGCTAGTAGCAAGAGATTTATCATCTGCGTTCCACGTAACATCAGTAATTTAAGATAGCGCAAAGCACTGGATATTGGCGATCGCCATAGTAGCGGCGGTTGCATCTAAAGGCATAAAGAAATGATAGCCTTGCCCTGCATGACAACTATGAGTTTCTAAAAAGCGTAATTGTTCGGCTGTTTCTACGCCTTCGGCAATCACATGTAAACCAAGATTTATACCTAAAATAATAATCGCTTTGACAATTTCACTATATTCAGAATTATGATCAATGCGAGAAACAAAGGAGCGATCTATTTTGAGTGTATGGATCGGAAAGCGATGGAGATAACTCAAAGAAGAATAGCCTGTGCCAAAATCATCAATACAAGTCTGGATATTTTTTTCTTTTAATTCACTTAAGATTTGAGTTGCGAGAGAAGTTCTTTCGATTAAGATACTTTCGGTAATTTCTATTTTGAGATTGGTATTACTTAAATTTGTATTTTTGAGTATGGATTCAATTTGACTAGTCAAATCTGGCTTGGTAAATTGTTTAGCCGACAAATTGACACTCATAGTTAGATTGGAGACCATTGGGAATTGCTTTTGCCATGCTTGTAATTGATAGCAAGCCTCTTTCAGTACCCAAAAATCGATCGCGGTTATTAGCCCCGCCTCCTCAGCAAGGAAGATAAATTCCTCTGGGAAAATTAAGCCTTGCTCTGGATGCTGCCAACGGACAAGAGCTTCAAAGCCAATGATTTGCCGTGATCTGAGATTAACAATTGGCTGGTAATAGACTCGTAACTCCTCTCTTTCAATGGCTCGACGGAGTTCATTTTCTATCTTCAGCTTTTTGAGGGCTTCACTGTGCATGGCTGGATTAAATATCTCATATCGCGATCGCCCCTGTTCTTTAGCCCGATACATGGCTGTATCTGCATCGCGTAGTAACTGATCGGGCTGGTTATATTCGCTGGAGTTGAGAGCAATGCCAATACTGGTACTGATAAATATTTCATGCCCATCGATATCTGCTGGTACTTTTAGAGCTTCTTGAATTCTGAACACAACTTCAAGGACATCATTAATGTCTTCGATCTCTTCAATTAACATCACAAACTCATCTCCCCCCAATCGCGCCACGGTGTCGCCACTTCTGAGACAATTAACCAGGCGCTCGGCTACAGTCATTAATAATTGATCGCCTGCTAAATGTCCAAGACTATCGTTGATAATTTTAAATCGATCTAAATCTAAAAAAAGAACTGCAAATTGTTCGGGGAAAGTATTTGTATTGAGATGCGATCGCCTTTGATATAGTTGCAGAGCATGGCTGAGGCGATCCAGAAATAAAGAGCGATTTGGTAAACCTGTGAGGGAATCATGAAAGGCATCATGGCGCAATTGCGATTCCATTTTTTTGCGTTCACTCAATTCAGCTTGAGCATTTTCATAAAGGGCTGACTGATGAATCGCGATCGCACATTGATCGGCGATCGCCTTAACCAGTGACAGTTCATTCTCAGTCCATTGGCGCTCATGATCAATCTGATATATGCTAATCCCGCCCAAATAGATCTTTTGATAAAAAAGCGGTGTAATTAAAAGTGATTGAAGTCCATATTCTTGGGCAACATCTCGGACTTCCTGAGCGAGATCGCTAGTGATTTTTTCAATGGATATTTGCTTACATTCAATCAACCGATCTCGAAAATATTCATACAATTGACAAGGCACGCCCAGAAGTGACTCGTTGCGATCGCCGTCACTGTAGCTGACATAACGAACTCGCATGGTATCTGAGCAATCAGGCTGGAAAATCAGGCAATAACTGACTTGCAAAGCTTCACGCAATAACTCAGATGTTGTTTGTAATACATCAGCCAATACGAGCGTTTCGCGCATTGCTTGAACAATTCGGTTAATAATCGTTTCTCGCCATGCTTGCTGTTTAATTTGGGCGATCGCTTCTTTTTGTTGTTGACGTAAGGCAAAATCCTGTAGGGCGCGATTTACCACCATCGGCAACCGAAATAAGCGATCCTTTAAGACATAATCGGTCATCCCTAATTTGATGCACTCAACCGCCGCCTCCTCTCCTAAACTCCCCGTAATCAGGATAAAGGGAATATCTTGCTGAGATTGCTTTAACAATTCAAAAGCCTGTAAACCATTAAAACTGGGCAATCGATAGTCAGACAAAACTACGTCATAGGTTTTGTCTTGCAAATATTTTTGGCATTCCAGTACTGTCGTGCTGATGTCATAAGTAAATGATATATTTTCTGATTCGAGCGCCAAAACTGTTAGCTCTGCATCGTCAGCAACATCTTCGATGATCAAAATATGCAGAGATCGTGGCGATCGCTGCTGCTCTTCTTCGTTCACATTCTCAGGTTCTGACATCAAGATGCTCATGTTTTACAGTCGCAATCCTAAAATTATATCTAAAAAATAAGTCAAAAAATTACGGGTTTATTCACTCAGTTAAATCATGAGTCGGCAATTGATTTAACATCATCCAGTAAAAACCCACTTGACGGGAGACTTCGACAAATTGTTGAAAATCCAATGGCTTAACGATAAAGCTGTTAACCCCCAAATCGTAGCAAGCCTTTATATCATTGTTTTCCGCCGATGAGGTCATGACTACTACCACGAGATTACGAGTACGCGGCGAGTTACGAATCATTGCTAAGATTTCAAGCCCGTTGATTTTCGGTAATTTTAAATCTAATAGCACTAGTCTCGGTAATGGCTGGGTGGGTGGCTGACCGTCGCGCCCAAATAAATAATGAACGGCTTGTTCGCCATCGGTGACAATATCAATTTTATTGATGAAGTTATACTGCTCTAAAGCAATTTGAATTAACTCAATGTCATTGGGATCATCCTCGACTAACAGAATTTGGGTTGGAATCATATAATTACATTTTAAGCTGAGAAAATTACCGAAAATCTAGGCTATAAGTCTTAGATCTTAACAAAAAAAGTTGCGCCATGATTTGGATATCCTTCCGCCCAAACCGATCCGCCATGACGCTGCACAATGCGCTGCACGATCGCTAAGCCGATGCCCGTGCCTTCAAATTCTGACTGAGTATGCAATCTTTGAAAAGCGCCAAATAGTTTATCGGCATATTCCATCTGAAAGCCCACTCCATTATCTTTGATTCTGATCGTACCATCAGGCAGGGTATCGATCACGATGCAAGGGTGAGGCTGATTACGACTAAATTTTACGGCATTACCGATGAGATTATGAAAAACCTGTTGCAATAAGGTGCGATCGCCATATTTTATTGGCAAGTCAGCGATCGCAAATTCTATTCGAGGATTATGCTTGGGATCGCTATGGATCATATCGATCGCTTCATCAACTAGTTCCCGAATTGATATTTGTTTCGACTCTAAAGGTCTTCGCCCATAGCGAGAAAGTGTTAACAAACCATCAATTAAATTCCCCATTTTTTGGCTACTTCTTTCGATAACTTGCAAATAATGGGCGACTTTGGGATCGTTCAAGACATCATGATGTTTTTGGAGTTGTTGTTGCAACGCATTCACAAACCCATTCATGTGACGTAATGGCGCTCGCAGATCGTGGGAAACTGAGTACGAAAAGGTTTCCAATTCGCGATTAGTGTTGGCTAATTGATTCGCTGTTTCTAAAATCTTAGCTTCCGCAAGCTTGCGATCGCTAATATCCATCGCCGTACCGATGATGTGAGTTAAGTGACCTGATGCGTCGTAGATCATCTCACCGCGAGCTATCACATAGATCAATTTGCCGTTTGGCTGTACCAAGCGATGTTCAAGATCGTAGGATTGGGCTAAATTAATAGCGTTTTGCACAGTTTGGTTAAAACGTTCCCAATCATCGGGATGGATATATCGTTGTAATTCTTCATAGCTTGGCGGTTCTGGGCTAGGCTCAAGTCCATAAATATGAAAGATCTCATCTGACCATGTAAGTTTGCTAGTATTTATTTCAAATTCCCAACTACCAACCTTGCCAATACGCTGAGCGACTTTGAGATGGGTATCACTCTTGAGGAGAAGTTGTTCGGCTTGTTTGCGATCGCTGATATCACGAACGATTACTAACAATTCATCTTTGCTATAGGGCGTAATTCGCACCTCTTCATGAACAGTTGTGCCAAATTTAGTTAGGTGATGTTCATATAATTGCAATTCACCTGTAGCGATCGCCCTCTCATATATCTGCATCTGCATCGCTAAAGTTTCTGGTGACAGAACTTCAGAGATGTGATTTTGAATTGGTACATATTTAGTCTTATCAAAGGTTGACGGCAGAATACAATCCAAACAAGTACCGTCAGGCTTTAGTATTAGCAATAAATCTGGAAGAGCCTGTAAAATCGCAAGGTTACGCGCTTCACTCTTTTTTAAGTCCGCAGTTCGTTCTTCGATTCTTTGTTCCAGTTCTTCATTTAGTTCTTTTAAAGCATTTTCAGCATTTTTGCGATCGCTAATATCTTGGACAGTTGCCACAAAAAAATCTACAGTTCGATCTTCCTTCCGCACTGATTTAACATTGATAGAAGCATAAATTATCTGTCCGTCTTTGCGAATATAGCGCTTATCCATAACATAGCCTTCACTCTCTCCCCGCATCACCTTTTCATATTCAGCAACATCAAGATCGAGATCGTCAGGATGGGTGAGTTTTGTCCAAGGAATATGTGGCAACTCTTCACGCGAATAGCCATAAATTTCGCAGATGCGATCGTTAAACCTTAGCCAACGATGGGTTACAGGCGAAGTGATTGCCATGCCAATAAAGGGCAAGTCATAGAACAAGTTCAGAATTGCTTCATTCTGGAGCGATATTGTTTCTATCTCATGTAGATTATCCATATTTTGCCCTTGTTTACAGATACTCAAGCAAGGGCTTAAGCCCCTTGTTCATATGATATATAAAAAATGTAGGGGCAATTCATGAATTGCCCCTACATTTTTTATGTCAGACTCAACTGAAAATTATAAAGAACGAACCAATTGTTTCTCAATCAGTCCTGTCAAACTGTCTGTCCAATGGGTCGCCAAATCTAGGGTTTCCGCTTCCACCATCACGCGCATAAGTGGCTCAGTGCCAGAAGCCCGCACCAATATTCTACCCCGATCGCCTAAATCTTGTTCAGCTAGAGCGATCGCCTGTACGAGTGCATCACAGGTCTGCCAATTACGGCGCAGTTCCCGATCTTCGACGCGCACATTTTTGAGCAATTGGGGATAGGGATGAAAGCTTTGATCCATTAACTCAGCAAGGGGAGCTTTTTGCTTGACCAGAGCCGCTAGGTGTAGCGCCGCTAGCAGACCATCACCACTGACTGCATAATGACGACAAAGCACATGCCCTGACTGTTCACCGCCCAGCATCGCGCCCGATCGCACCATTTCCGCATGAACATATTGATCACCCACGGCGGTACGCACAAAGTTCCCACCCAGCTTTTGCCAAGCCCTTTCAAAGCCGAGATTCGCCATCACCGTTGTCACGATCGCACTGTTGGGCAGTTGATCATTTTCTAATAATTCCTGTCCCCACAAATACAGAATGTAATCGCCATCAACCACACGCCCTTGACTATCCACAGCCAAAACGCGATCGGCATCGCCATCAAAGGCAAAACCGATATCGGCACAATTTTCTTTGACAGCAACCCGTAAGGATTCGAGGTGAGTGGAGCCACAATTAACATTAATGCGATCGCCGTCGGGTTCTTGGTGTAAGCAAATTACCTCTGCGCCCAAATTGCGAAATACCTCCAAAGACACACGGGTCGCGGAACCATAGGCGAGATCCAACACGACTTTTAATCCGCTCAAATCGCAGGTGATCGAATTTTGTAACGACTCCTGATAGCGATCGATTAAATGTGCTTTTTCTTGGTATTTGCCCCAATCAGTTGAAGAATTAATGAGATCGGCGTGAAGTCGCGATTCTAAAACTGTCTCGATCGCTTGCTGCGTTTCACCACAAAGTTTTGTGCCATTTCCCCCAAAAAATTTAATCCCATTGTCTTCGGGTGGATTATGACTGGCGGAAATCATTACACCGCCGAATATTTCAGGTGAATTTGCCGCTAAGTAAGCCACCGCAGGTGTAGGACATAAACCCAGATGCCACACATCCCAACCCGCCGCCGTCAGTCCTGCCGAAATTGCGGACGAGAGCATATCGCCCGAAGTCCGAGAATCCTGCCCGATCGCAATCACATGGGATTGATGCGCCTTGGCTTTGTGAGACTGTTCTTGCTCAACACGCTCTTTTAAGATTTTCCCCGCGCTGATCCCTACTTCAAGGGCAAGATTTGCTGTCAAAAAACTACCGACATGACCACGAATACCATCTGTACCAAACAATTTCATAATTTAACTCCACTCACCAGCGCGTATTTTCTCACAGACAAACATATTTCTGATTAAGTTGCCACGAATTTAGCAATTTTGATCAAGGAGCAGAGAATTCAAATAAAAAAATTAATTCGCAAAAACCCTAGCCTAAAATCTTATCTATCGGAGGCGATCGCCGATGGTTTCGAGTTGGCTTTAGTTTTGGCTGAAAAAGAAACTCGCCTTAAACCCAAGGATTTACCGAAAGAATGTCTCTATTCTATCGAACAAATTTTTGATGAGAACTTTCCTATTGGTATCCAAAATGTTTAAAGGCGATCGCATCTTAATTGTTTAACAATTCAAGAAATTCATCGACTTCTAATTCCACTTGCCGAATAATTGCTCGTAAAGTTCCTTTGTCAATCGTTTTATGATTGGGAATTACTACTTCTGCAAAGGGTTCGTCTCGACAGAGGATAATATGACTGCCTTTTTGCCGTTTCACAGAAAAACCCGCTTTACTCAAGGCTTTAATACATTCTTTTCCTGAGATTTGTGGTAATTTACTCATACAGCAAGCATTACAGTTTCAACTCGGTCTTCGGGAATAATACGACCTTCTTCTTCCAGAACCTCAATATATAGTTCAATTGCTTCTTGAATATTGGCGATCGCAACTTCTTTTGTTTCTCCTTGACTAATGCAGGGAGGCAAGCTGGGACATTGAGCAACCCAATAACCATCTTCGCCAGGATAAATAATTACTTGTCTCATAACTTAGCTTATACAGATTTATATTTTTGTATCTTATCATTTTACTTTTCATTCGTAGTAAAAGCGATCGCCTATTCATTCCCAAAAACAAACATTAATTTTTGCCTTTGAAAATATTGCCGATTAATGGGAGTTGCGCGATCCACCCGCCATTTTCTCCATTGATATTCCTGAAGGGAAAACTGGTGTTTATGATTTGGGTGTGGTACGGTCGCGATAACTCAGAACTCAATCACATTTTTTTCACTGACTCCCATTCCCGATATATCGAGATAATTGACTTCAATCTGTTTACGGATTTCGGCTTTACGTTGCCTAGCTTCTTTGATTTTAGTTTGACATTCATAACCAAAGGTGGGATTAGCAATCACATCAATACTTCCGTATTTGCTTAACCAATCTTTTTCATGCTTTTCACACATGATGTATTGAATTTTAGCGATCGCAGTTCTGACAACAATTTGGGGACGCAATAAACCGATGCGTGAATTTTCATCGAGCCAGAGTAGATGTTGCAATTGCTGTGCCACTTCCGCTTTTTCCGCACAGAGAATCTGTAACTGTTGGACTAGATGATCAGGATAAGGCTCTGCTGGGGCAAGGGAAGTTTTATTTTCTTGGAGCAGGTTAAGAATGATTTGCCAAAGATAACGATGGTTAGATTGCGTGAATTCAATTGCTTCTTCTTCAGCAATCTCCTGATATAAAAAAGCACGATGTTGCGGAAAATGCAGATAAATTTGTAAAAGTTGCGTTTCGGCAATATGTAAGGCGTTGGTGGTAGTTGTTAGGGAAGGTGCAGGTTTATTGCTATTCCATCGGGTATTGCGTAACTGACGGCGAAGATCTTGCTCCAGACGCAGGGCAAGATAGGAATTACCCTGAGATAATCTCTGTGCGGAAGTATGAATATAGTGAGTGCGAAAGAAGGAATCAACAGGTAAATTATTTAATAATTGCGCGATCGCTTGACTACTCTTTTGAAAGCGATCGGCTTGATTAAGATCCTGCCCTGCAAGGATTTGATCGATCTGCCAATCGAGAAATAATGGTGCATTTTTTAATAAATCTCGATAAGCATCCGCGCTATGCTGTTTGAGATATTCATCGGCATCTTTGCCATTAGGCATCGTCAAAACTCGCAACTGCACAGTTCCATTAAAAACTAATTCCTTAAAACCCGCGATCGCCTTTTCCGCCGCCGTAATTCCTGCTTTATCGGCATCAAAATTTAAAATTACATTTTTGGATTCGGTATAGCGCAATAACTGCTTCATTTGATCGGCATTGAGAGCAACACCCATCGTGGCGATCGCTTGACCAATTCCTGCTTGATGTAAAGCGATCGCATCAAAATATCCCTCCACAACAATGGCTTGATCGGTTTTAGCGATCGCATCGCGGGCATGATCCATCGCAAAAAGAATGGAACCTTTGCTGAAAAGTTCTGTTTCAGGCGAATTTAAATATTTCGGTTCTTCATCACCGAAAGAACGTCCGCCAAAAGCAATGACCCGCCCTCTCGTGTCATTAATCGGAATCATTAAGCGATCGCGAAACCGATCATAAAATCCATTCCCTGTTTTGCGTGGCACAATTAATCCCGCTTCTTCCACTAAACTCAGAGGAATCTGCTTTTGCTGCACTAGATAACCCATCAGCGTTTCCCAACCCGCAGGTGCATAACCTAGTTGAAATTTCTGGATGGTCTCCTTTCTCATTTTTCGCTTTTCGGTGAGATAGGCGATCGCGTCACGACCTTGGGGCGCATAGAGGGCGTGCTGATAAAAACTGGTGGTCAAAGCCATCACCTCATAGAGGCGATCGCGATGGGAGATTTGACGTTGAATTTCCTTTGATTTTTCAGGGTCAGCAGTTTTAATGGGGACGTTATAGCGTTTAGCCAAATCCAAAACTACGTCAGAGAACGATCGCTTATCGATCGCCATCAAAAATTTGACGGCTCCGCCCGACACATCGCAATTAAAGCAGTGATACATTTGCCGCGATGGATTCACCGTCAGCGCTGTGGCATTTGTCCCATTATGAAAAGGACATGCTCCCCGAAAATTTGCCCCACTTTTGCGTAGCACAACGCGCTCAGACACGATATCTACGATGTCCGCTTTTTGATTTACTTCGTTAATCGTGTCATCGTGAATTTTGAATGAAGTAGACATAGCAGCGATCAATATAATGATCGATATGATTAGTTAATATTCAAACACCCAGATTGCCCAACCCTTAGCAGTTACTGTGATTACATAGGTAGCGGAAAGACGACTGGTTATTTTTTCGACTTCTTTCCAATCAGAACTAGCACGAAATAGGCTGTAAGTCTTGTCTTTGTAGATAATTGCAGTTATAGGCTTTTCTAATTCATCGATCTTGATATGTCGATATTTAATTTCCGCAGGCACGATTAAAAAGTTAGCTGTTTTCCCGCCCAAACGATATAGCTGATTTTCGTCCAATGTATCAAATGCATTGTTGTCGCGTTTGTCATTAGTCATAAATTTTTTTCTTTTCTCACTCAAATCTAAGTATACAGCGCCTTGCGCTGATATAAAACCAAGAGAAAAGTTTAAAAGTGCCGCTTCGCGGCACTTTTAAACTTTTCTCTATACTACTTGAATCATCAATAGTCTGTAGCTAAGTCAAGATTTAGTTGGGGAGGATTAGTTTTTTATGAATTTTGGGGCTAGGGCAAATAATCAGGTTAAGATGTAAAGGTTTGTTACAGATTTTTGCAAAAGTTCTTACTTCGTTAGTGAACCGTGTCAGTTTTATCCCCTGAACCAACAAATTATCGCTGGAGTCGTGACAACTACTCTGAACTCGCTCGCACCATAGATA
>JBAXTW010000034.1:0-37791 GCA_037129985.1 Pseudanabaena sp. ELA645
CGATCGCTGCTCATGATCGTATTGCTAAGCAAAATGCGGAGGCGATCGCTGCTCATGATCGTATTGCTAAGCAAAATGCGGAGGCGATCGCTGCTCAGGATCGTGTTGCTAAGCATAATGCGGAGGCGATCGCTGTTCAGGAAAGGCAAGCAAAAGAATATGAGCGTCTTCAAAAGGAAAAATTGGAGGCATATTTGCGATCGCTTGGTGTTAATCCCGATCTAATTTGAGGGAGAGGGTTGGGATATGTATTGATGAATGTGGGGCAAATAAAAAATATCTTAAATTTATTTGGTTAATTTTGGCTGAATTTCTCTGTGACTATGTTATAAAGTTGTATAGCTGCGTTTGGATGAGGTTGGCTGTGAGTGAGGTGATTTTGATTGGCGATCGGGCGGTGGGTAAAACGCAGTCCGTGATGGAACTAATTGTTTCTACACCTGAAAAGCTTTCAATAATGAATATTAAGAGGGAGGATATTATGCCTCTTAGGGAAGGCTCAAATCCCACTGCGAAGCCACTTGCCACGTCCAGTATTAACTATCAACCCCTGGAGATGGCAGCTAAACTTTCTGCATCTAGACGGTTAAAGGTTGACTGGATTGATACCCCTGGTGAATGGAATCAAAAGGAATGGCAGGATGATAACGACAAAGCTCATCTTTTTGATAAATACAAAACCACCTTGCAAAACGCAACTGCGGTTAATTTGCTGTTACGTCCATTTAGAAATGCTGGCGGGGCAAAAATCAAGGACAAAAAACTTATTGAGGAGCATTGGATTTCTACTGAGACTCAGTGGTGTCATCGCTTTGAACGATGGGTTGACTTTCTAAATACTAGCTGTCCCAATATGCGATATATTAATTTTTGCTTAAATAAAGCTGATTTATTATGTGCTACTCCTGTGCAGCTAAAGATGGAGGCAAGCAAACTGTCGGGATTGGGCTGGCAAGATCGCAGCGATTATGTTTATGGCAAATATTTTTGCAGCTCGAATGAGGTTTTTGTTCGGTCAATACAATCAGTTCGTGCTGCTAGTGTTAAATTTTTTATTACTACCACTGCCAGCCGTACTTTGTTAGAGTTGCCTTGGCTATATTTGGCTACTTATCTCTAATAAGCTCTTTTATTATCATTTTGATAATATTAAAACAATATCAATTATAACTTTTTATCACTATGACTAATTCTTCTTCTAATGCTACGGGCAGTGCATCTCGCGTCGTTGTTATCGGACCACGTGCTTCAGGTAAAACCACATATTTAGCTGGTTTGACCGTACTAATTAGTAAGAAGAAAGACTTCTTTCTAGAGAAGGCAAAAGTAGACGCTTTTATTGAGGCTGGTATTGAGGACGGTAAGGAAAGTCATGCCGCCCAAGAGCTTAAAAAAAGAGCAAAGAATATACCTTTTAGTAAAACATCATTTTTGGCAACTAATAAAAATGACATTCAAGAATATCGATTTGACGGAAAAATTGATTATGCAGGTCATTCTCATAAATTTGCACTTGATGCGGTTGATGTGCCAGGAGAGGGTTTAGAATCAATTGAAGAGCCAGGAACTTGGACTAGGAATTATTTAGAGGCGCAAATTTCTCAAAGAGAAAAACCGATCGTGTTTTTACTTCTACTGGGTGATTGGGAACCGCCTCATAGTGATAGCGAACTCTCTGATATTTTGGCTAGCTTTAGGCAGGTAATGCGTGCTACAGCAAACTTGGAAGACGCAAAAAAATTTAGATTTGCTGTTGTGATGAACAAGTGTGAACGCGGTGAGCTATGGACAAGAAGACTCGACCCCGAAAAAGATATTTTCCGCACTTATTTCAAGGCATCTAAATTGTGTCTTCATAGTATTTTTGATGACTTTGATATTCCTTTAGAAAATCTTGGTTTCTTTGCGATGTCTACTTTTGGTGTGTTGGGAGAGAAAGACTTTCGTCCTAATCGTGACGATACTAGGCGAGATGGTCAGTATGTTTCCGTCTTGAGAGACGAAAATTCTTGGTATCCCTACGGGATGCTATCCCCAATTTATTGGCTCATTACTGGTCGGAGATTACCCGAATATGTTTAGTCGTTGGTTAAAGAATTTTTTCAACTGGATTCGAGCGCTGTTTGCTGGGAAAAAGTCTGGCAGTGCTTCACCTTTACCATCTATACATGGAGCGCCTAGTCCAGGCACCTCAGTTAAGATTGATATACCAGTTCAGACATCGGAAGTAACGATTATTGGACCTCAGTCTTGTGGTAAGACGACCTATCTAGGAGCAATATTTGCTTGTCCTAATCGCAGCGCTGTAGTTAAGACAGTATCTACATTAGGAGACTATACTAAAGCTTTTGCATTACAAGCAAATAATATCCTGTCTCAGGGTGGATTTTTTCTTGCTTCTATTTTATTTGCTAGTCGAACAGATATTAAACAGGTGAGATTTTCGATTACATTTGACACAAATGATGAAAACCCAATCACCCTCTCTGTTTTTTCGACAGACTATTCTGGTGAATTAATAGATCGGTTTGGCTTTATTAGTGAAGAAACAAAAAATATGTATATGGAGGATTGCGTAAGATCCCAAGGTATTTTATTTTTGGTATCCGCGCAAGAGTCAAGAAAAGATGCTGAATATGCGATTGTTGTGCAAGAATTTTTTGAGGAGTTAGTTGCTAGCAGAATGGATGGATGGGCTGGGCAGATTGCCTTTGGACTAACCAAGTGTGAAGATATCTACATCTATACACAGAGACGAGAACTAGGCAGTCAGGGTTTAATTGAGAAATACTTCCCACTTACACTACAGGCTTTAAAAATGGCTTGTTATAATCAAAACATTGATATCGGTTACTTCTCTATGTCAGCTTTTGGGATGAGGGCAAATCAGTTAGAGGCAAATGTTGCTGTTAAGGTTCATCCTGTCGACCCAAACTGCTCTGAGGCTTGCCTGAGGTATCCTAGATTGTGGAAACCGTTCGGGTTATTTGCTCCACTCTATTGGCTAGGAACAGGGAAGCGTTTTCCTGATGGATTTGAAGATTAGATACTCTGCAAGTATTGATTGGTAGTATTAAGATAAAGCGTATAACAAGATCTGTAGTTATAAATTAGGAATATAAAGTGATGAGTAATTCAGAAAATGGAGTAATTGAGAATCCACAAAATATAGTGATTTACGAGTGCAGCACAAACTTAGTATTGGACGGTGATGCTACTTACTGGGTTTCTAAGGGATATGAAGAAGGGTGGGTGCATAAGACGTATGAGCGCTCGAATAAATATAAGCTTCCTTATCCAATCGACAAGGCTTATTACACCGATGCAGAACTAAATGTTAGTAAGCTACAGGAGGGACTTTCCCCCTGTGTGATAGGACGGGTGATAGCACTCAATAGGCATCCAATCTGGTCAGTTGTGGTGTTTGTGAGTTATGCAAAAGATAACAAAGGCGGGAGGGGTGTCCCTGTTTATCGATTGTTTTTCTGTGAAGGGAATAACTTGCGTACAATTCTTTATCGCGTCCATACATACGAGCAGGTGAATGGACGATTACCATTTTTTGATCCATTTATGACTAATGGTTTTCTGAATGATTACCAAGAATCCAGTATTGACTTAGCGGGATTGATTCAAAAGGACGATTCAGTACAAGTGACTTCTGAGTTAGATAAACAGCTTTTGGTGTTGCCAAAAGGTACTTTTGATGTTGATGGAGGAGTAGCGCTGTCGTTGATTAAGCTAAATCTATTGACGAAACAAAGGGCGATCGCAAAAGCAAAGAATGTAGACTCGAATGTGAAGGTCGATAAGATTACGAAGATTTCATGGGCGTATAATGCTGATGTGGTGTTAGAAAAAGCAGAAACCTACGGGGTAATTCAGGCGTATGACGATGCTGCTTATAAAGTATTAATTAAGAAAAGTGTCGTCAAAGTCCTAAAACCAAAACCACCAGAACCAACATCTATCGATAAGGAAGAAAAAAACGGGGATATTAGTGATAAACCTTGGGATTTTTTAAGCATGTTGAAATCGGAGGCAGTAAAACTGGATTTGCCAGAGGGGTTTGATGCTAAACCTATTGCAGACAGCTTTAACAACTTAATTAGATCTAGTCAGATTACTCCAGCATTGGTTGGAGCAAGCAAGGACATGTTATTCGATAAGCAAAAAGAGCTAGAGAGTATAGTAGATGAAGAACAGTCTCTATACACATTTGTGAAAATTGCTATCCAAAATGGATTAAGTAGTTATGCCTTTCAAAAGATACAAGATATCCAAGCCATCAGATTATATATTCTTATTTGCATACTATTTCCCGTCAATATTGAACAGCAAAAAGAAGATATTTATAAATTTAGAAACAAAGGATTTCAATCAGATATTGATTCTTTTATAAAGAATTTGACAGCATGTTCTACATCTTCACCAGATTCGTCGCAGAAAATTATTGAAACAGGATTTAAAGATATTTTTTCAGACCAAGGGAAAAATATCGAGCAGGTTGCAGAAAATGTAAAATGGTTATGGACAGCCAGTCCTTGGTCGCATCCAGGTTTATTAGAAGATGTTGACTTGTTTCTGCGCGATCAAATATTGTTTGTCGAGGCAAATGAACCTCAAAAAGTATCTACGTATTTTCAATTTTTAAATGGACTTTATGAAAATAATTTAAGAGGAAGAACGATTTTATTAAGAGGTAGCATTAATCGTTATCCAAAGGCTAATCAACCTTATGAATTTGAATGGAAATTATGGGAGATAGACAAGATTAAATCTCGAAAGAGGGAATACAACGAGTTCTACGAAGCTATTACCAAAAATTGTATAACTAGAGGATCGGCAAGATGTAAAAGTTTAGCGACGTTACTGGATATATTGCGTAGGACTGAGCCTTCATTGGAGGGTGCATACAAATTCTTTGTAAGTATATCTGATGATGGTCAACCTAAGCTTTTGGAATATCAACCCGATCGCAAAAAAGATATTTCTGAATGGGTAATAGATCGTACAGATTTATTAGCTTTGGCGCAAAAGAATAAAGCAGAAAGCTCTAGCAATTATACTTATGCACGTATTTATAATGTTGTATCTTGGATTTTTAAGGCTATACCATTTCTTATTAAAAAATTTCTCATTGCAGTTTGGAAATTATTGCAAATCATTGTAAATGGTTTGATATGTTTAATTGCCGATCCAAATAGAAAAGTTTATGAACGTAGATCAATTAATTCTACCCGTCCTTCTAATGACCGTGCTGATCGCTTGGCTTTGACTCTATTCAAAATATGGTTGACAGTTACCGTGATTGCAGGAGGCATAGTGGGATGGAGTTTTACCAGAGATAGAGCAATTGAAAAAGTGGTACAAAAGCTACCAGAGATAGATCAAAGTTTCACCAAAGTTTTAAATGATGAAAGTAATAAATTCTTTCGGCGCTATCAACCCAAACCTGATCGGTGTGACATTATATTGGCGAATTCCGAAATAACATACTTAGGATGTAACACAAACTTTACCGACAAGGGAGATGAGTCAACAAAAATCAAAATTGCAAGTGCATTGGTAGATCAAGGGTTTGTGTCTTGGCGTATAGATTTATTTGGAGATGGGAAATTCAAGATAGATTACAACATCACTACTGAAAAAGTTACAAATCCATTTATGCAGAAATATCAAGAAACTCCCTATCCTTCGTTAATGGATAAGCTAGAAAAGGATGACTATTTCAAGGATAATTCATTAGAGCCAGCAACAGAGTTGACTAAAGCTTATTTTGAGGACTTGAATGCGGGAAAGTATAAATATTATGGCTTGGTGTCGGACGATAAAATTGCTAACCATATCTATACGGTTTTAGATAAGAAATATAGAAATAAAAAAGAGCTTGTCAACGCGATCTATAGGTATCAAGTTAAGGATATCAATCTATTTGTTGACGGAAAAATCCCAAAAGGTGCTGTTGTTGAGAAAGGTAATAAAGACCTCAATAAAACTGTGATTAAAACTCCATCAGATACAACCTATGAGTCTATCAAGCTAAAATTACGCCGCAATCTAAATCAGGATCTCAGAGAAAAATTTCCTTCTGACGCGAAACTTAGAAAAGAGTTTGAAGAACTTAAAAAGAAAGCAGAGGATGGTTTTACTGTCTATGCAAATCCTAAACAGAGTGAAACATCTGAAACAAATACAACAAATACAACAAAGTCTGCACTTAATAAAATAGTTGACACTTTAAAAAAACAATGTAATCCGCCCAACCAAGGGCAAGCCCCCAGCCAATCACAAATTGAGGAAGCTATTGTTGCTGAGCTAACTTCAGCGTCACCTGAACAAAAAAATGATAATAAGATCGATCTTACAAAAGCGATGAGTGGTGTTGAAAGTTATTACGCATACGGAAATCCAGATAGAACTAGGTTGATAGATGCCATTTTTGATTATCAGATTGGCTCAGTCAACATCATCAAGGTAAATAGACAAGGATTACCTCTACCTCCTAATGAACAAGGAGGAGAAGATAAAGAAGTTCTTTCGGGCTGGGATGGAATTATTAATCTAAATGGAGGAGTTTTCAATAAGGTGATGGAAAGTGTCAGTAAGCAACTGGGATGTCAAAAAAAAAATGACCTAGGGGGAGGGATGTTAGAGATGTTAGAGAAATTTTGGATACCTCCGATCCCCTAATAGAGATTGAAGATTAAATCACCTCACAAAAGCGATAAGATTATGGCTAATTCAGAAAACGCAGTAATTTATGAGTGCAGCACAAACTTATTAGTGGACGGTGATTCTACTAATTGGGTTTCTATGGGATATGACGAAGGATGGGCAAATAACACATATGATCCCTCTAAAAATAGACTTCCTTATCCAATCGAAAAAGCTTATTACAACGATGGAGAACTAAATGTTAGTAAGGTACAGGGGGGACTTTCCCCCTGTGTGATAGGACGGGTGATAGCACTCAATAGGCATCCAATCTGGTCAGTTGTGGTGTTTGTGAGTTATGGAAAAGATAACAGAGGAGGGAGGGCTGTCCCAGTTTATCGATTGTTTTTCTGTGAAGGGAATAACTTGCGTACAATTCTCGATCGCGTCTATACATACGAGCAGGTGAATGGACGATTACCATTTTTTGACCCATTTATGACCAATGGTTTCTTGAATGATTACCAAGACTCCAATATTGACTTAGATGGATTGATTAAGCAAGAAGATGCAGTATTGGCGACTTCTGAGTTAAATAGACGGCTTTTGGTGTTGCCTAATGGTACTTTTGATGTTGACGGGGGATTAAATGCGCTGTCGTTGATTAAGCTACATCTATTGACGAAACAAAGGGCGATCGCCCAAGCAAAGAATGCAGATCCGAATGTGAAAGTCGATAAAATCACGAAGATTGCGTGGGCATATAATGCCGATGAGGTATTACAAAAAGCAGAATCCTATGGATTAATTCAGGCGCATGATGATGTTGCTTATCAAGTATTAAGCAAGAAAGTAACATATTCATCTAAAAATGGAGCACCTGCACCAAGTCAATCTAAGTCAAATAAAAACAAGGTAATTCGCGACAGTTTTATAGAAATTATAAATTCTCAAAATAATGACACTGATATTTTTAAATCTAGTATTGGAAATCTGTTTATAAATAGATTAAATGGGGTTTCTAAGGAAGACTTTGTAGAGATCGCTAAACAGCAGGGTTTAAATTATTTTGCTGTACAGAAAGCAAATGATATTCAAGCTATAAAGTTATACATTCTAATTTCTTGGCTATTTCCTGACAACATCCTCGAACAAATTAAATATATTAATAAATTCAGAGCCAAAGGTTGGCAAACAGAAATAGATCAATTTATCATGGAATGTCAATCAGCCGTATTTGCAAATTCTAATATTGATTTTGGCATGGAAATGTCAGAAGCGGTGATTGATATTGGTCTAGAGAAAATTTTTACTGCTACAAATGATAAAAGAGATGAAGCGATCGCATCCGTAGTCAAATTATGGTCAGAGTGTTTGTTAGTAAATCAATTTCTAGTCCAAGATTTTAATCTATTCTTGAGAGATCAAATATTGCTTGTCGATGCAAATAAACCTAAAGAAGTGTCTACACACTTTCAATTTTTAAATGGACTTTATAATAATGATTTAAGAGGAAAAACAAAATCGTTAAGAGATGCCCTATATCTTTATCCACTTGCGACTAAATCTTATCAATTTGAATGGAAATTATGGGAAATAGATAAGATTAAATCTCGAAAGATATCTTATAGTGGTTTCTATGAACAGATTAGGCAAAACTGCCTAACTAGAGGATCGACAAGGTGTCAGAGTTTAGTGCTGTTACTGGACAAATTGCGTGGGACTTATCCTTCATTGGAGGGTGCGTACAATTTCTTTGCAAGTATATCTGATAATGGTCAATTCAAGATTTTGGAATATCAACCCGATCCCAAAAAAGATATTTCTGAATGGGTAAAAGATCGTACAGATTTGTTAGCTTTGGCTCAGAAGAATAAAGTAGAAAGCTCTAGCAATTATAATTTTGCGCGTATTTATAATTTTATACCTTTGATAATTATGACAATACCGCTTCTTATTAAAGAAATTTTCATTGCAGCTTGGGAATTATTACTAATAATTGTAAATGGTTTGATATATTTGTTTGTCGATTCAAATAGGAAAGTTTTTGGACGTAGATCTAATGATCCTTTAGTTAGTCCTCCGCGTCAGTCAAATAAACGTAGTGATCGGATTCTTTTGAATTTTTTTAAAATATTGTTGGCAGTTTACGTGATTGCAGGAATTATATTGGGATGGGGATTTACCAAAGTTAAAGCAATTGACAAAGTGGTGGAAAAGCTACCAGAGATAGATCAAAATTTCACCAAAGTTTTAAATAGTGAAAGTGATAAATTCTTTAAGCGCTATCAACCCAAACCTGATCGGTGTGACATTATACTGGCGAATTCCGAACTAACATACTTAGGATGTAACACAAACTTTACCGAAAAAGGAGATGATTCAACAAAAATCAAAATTGCAAGTGCATTGGTAGATCAAGGGTTTGTGTCTTGGGGTATAGATTTGTTTGGAGATCGGAGATTCAAAATAGATTACAACATCACTACTGAAACAGTTACAAATCCATTTAAGAAGATATATCTAGAAACTCCCTATCCATCATTAATGGATAAGCTGACAAAAAATGACTATTTTAATAGTAAATCCTCAGAGCCAGAAACTGAGTTGTCTATAGCTTATTTTGAGGACTTGAATCAGGGAAAGTATAAATATTATGGCTTGGTGTCGGGCGATAGAATTTCTAAACATATCTATACGATTTTAAATGTCGAAGATAAGAAATATAGAAATAAAAGAGAGCTTGTCAACGCTATCTATAGGTATCAAGTTAAGGATATTAATCTATTTATTGATGGAAAAATCCCTAAAGGTGCTGTTTTCGAGAAAAATCCAACCAACCCAAAAGTTACGATTAAAACTCCCGCAGATGAAACCTATGAGTCTATCAAGCTAAAATTACGCCGCAAACTAAATCAGGATCTCAAGGACAAAGTTAATTATTCTGACGAGAAACTTAGAAAAGAGTTTGAAGCCCTTAAAAAGAAAGCAGAGGATGCTTTTACTACCAATGCAAATCCTAAGCAAGGAGATGATCCTACGAGGGATACAACGAAGTCGGCACTTGATAAAATGGTTGACATCTTAAAAAACGAGTGTAAGGAATCCAATCAAGGACAGACTCTACTTCTATCAAAAATTGAGGAAGGTATTGTTGCTGAGCTAACTTCAGCATCACCTAAGAAAGATAATAATAGCATCGACCTTAGAAAAGCGATGAATCGTGATGTAAGTCTCGTAATCGGAGATTCAACGGACAGAACTAGGTTGATAGGGGCAATTTTTGATTATCAGGTTGGCTCAGTCCGAACCATCAAGGTAAATGGACAAGGATTACCTATACCTATTTATGTACAAAGTGGAGAAGATAAAGAAGTTCTTTTGGGCTGGGATGGAATTATTAATCTAAATGGAGGAGTTTTCATCAAGGTGATGGAAAATGTCAGTAAGCAACTGGGATGTGAACGAAAGAGAACCATTGAACAACCAATAGATCTAACAGAAATGAGTCCGCCAATGAAAAAGCTCCCTATACCAATGCCATCTCCAGACTCCAATAAGCCCGAAGCAACCACTAGCCCAAATTCGCGTGCTACTGAGTTGACTGAGCCTTAGCGAAACTAGCCTTGACGAAAATAAATTTCACACGAGTATTGGCATCTCTGAATTTTAGCTATATAATTAATTGGGTTTTGAAATTTATTAATTTAATCAAGTTGATTAGGGAAAATATGTTGAATGCGATCGCTGATATCTGTAAAGCCTTTTAGCAAAAACCAACTAGGATTAAATTGCCGCCAAAATTAAGTTTCGTGATTTTGTCAGCTATTTTGTCAAAGAAAGTTTAACTTTTTAATTTGTAAGCGATCGATTTCAATCACGTCAAATTTTAAATCAACCATGTTCAGAATCTTTATATTTATTTTAGCAGGGATCACTTCATCCAACATTGGCTGGAACCTAGGGCAGTTTCTACTAACAGACTTGCGTCTTAGGCAGATATTACCTGCCGAGCCAATCATAATGGCATGTGTATCATTTGGTATTGCGACTGGCATGGTGCTAACTGAATTACTAATTAGTCACCCGCATCGTAACCACTTTCATAAAAACGCGATCCGCAGTAAAAATCCAATCCTTTTTTCCATTGGATTTGGCTTATTAGCTGGTGCTACTGCGGGGATTATTTATTTCAGCTTAAATTTTTTATTCAAAACATGGTCAGCGAGCAATTTTAGATTAGCTGGCTGGTTATTAGTTGCATTTGCTGCTGTAGTTGCTGAGTCATTCACTTGGAAAGCCACTACCATAGAAGCAAGCGACAATGAAAGGTTTTGGACTCGTTTTGTGTTTACATTGGCTGCCAGCATCTTTGCAGCATGGGTAACAAGCATTTATTTTGAATCATTACGCCAGTCTCCACCATTTCCTAACTTCAAGCGTTTTGAAGCACCAATTGGATTTATGCTTTTGGGTACGATTCTAGGCTTAGCATTTAGTATTTGTACAGCCCCTAGCTATGTGGCTTCTCTGAGAGCGGCAGCAGGTTTTGAGTTTAAATCAGTTGCATCTCAAGATGGTAATATTGAAAAGCCTTTAAGATTTGTTGGCAATATCAGACAGACAAATATTGAAGAAGGACTCACAATTCAATTACCTGCTATTAGTTTAATAACAATCATATCCAGTTTATTTAAAGGTGATTTAGGCAAACAGTTTGCGATCGCTAAGGACGGTGTTGTGATCGGTAGTAGCGCTGATGCTCATATTCGCATCAAAGACGTAGAAGCCGAACTTTGTCGTCTCATTCCTAAAGGAAATAGCTATATCCTAAGTCGAACTGGATCTGGCGATAAAATAGCTGTGAATGGCAGCAAAATGACAAGCAGTAACGAACAACCAATTACACACAACACCATCATCACCCTCTATGCAAAAGACTCACCAAAATTCTACCGCTTCGTTTACTATAATCGATTCCTTGACCCACTATCTTAGTGCTATAGCCTTATCAGCTTTTTTCGCACTTCCGCTTAATGCACAGACAGAAAAGCCTCTTTGTATAGAAAGCAATGGCAAGAAAAATGATTGTCTTAAAATAGAGTCAGTCAAACCTTCCGCAACCAATTTCTCAGAATATTTGCTCACTTTTCGAGCAACTAGGGCTGATGGGAGAACTGATGGAGACATCGATCTTAACCGACTTACAGTTTCCATTAATGGAAAAGAACCATTTACGCCATCAAAGGAACAATTTAGCAGACGCGATCAGAAAACTTTTTCAGTACGGATTGTTCTGTTGTTAGACTATAGCGGCAGTATGGCAAACAAGATAGACAAGACAAGTGATTTATCGAAGCTAGAACAAGCAGTTGGTGGAGCGCGCAATTTAATCGCTTCACTCCCGAAAGACGCTAATGTGAAAATATCAGTTGTTCCCTTTGCAATCATCAACGAAAAAAAATGTAAGGACAAGGATCTTCGCAATCGCCTTCTGTTTGGAGGGAATCCTAAGAGTACAGAACTTTTAAATTCCTTTTATACACCAGAATCTGCATCATTGAGTAACCTAGTTAATGGATTGGGTGATATAAAGAATTTGTGTGACAATGCTTCAACGAATTTGTTTGAAGCTCTTGCTCTTACTATGGATTTTTTGGCTAACCAAGATAATAAGGATCTGTATCCTGATGAAAAGGAAAAGAGACCAACATTAGCTATATTTTTGCTAACAGATGGGTTTAATACTGAGCCTTTGCAGTACTCTCCTACCCCTCTTTCAAATAAAAATCTTTGTGAAAGGAACGAACAATATTTGAAGACCCTCAAGCAATCCTATCTAACCAATAAGAAATATGAAGATATAAGATTTTATAGTTTTGGCTATGGGAGAACAGATTCTGCCAAGTTTAAATGTCAAGATGTTTATTGGGGCGATGGACCTGCACCACAAGGACAGATTAGAGCATCTGAATTTGTGGAAGATGCGTTTGGCGAAATTATTAACCAGCGAGGTTATGGATTTTCGGCTGTATTTGGTGACACGCAGGGGTTAACTAATGCTTTTGAAGATTTCAAAGAAGCTATTTTCGGAGAATACAATATTACTTTTCTAGACCCCGAAGCTGATGGTGGAGAGAGGCGTAATGTATCAGTGAGTGTATCCAGAAAAAATCCCAAGCTACCAACTCTTTCTGATATTCACGAATACTCAGGCTCACTTTATCCTCCTACCCCTTTTGCAGAGCGATTACCTCTCCTTGGCGGCGGAGCATTGTTCTTGGCAGGCGTATCTTATTTGATCTGGAAAATGGGTTTAACTAAGTAGTTAGCTTACTAATTAATGTGAAATACTGCTATTTTCGTATTAATACCATGTTTACTAATTAAGATCTAGTTACACTATTAAACTATGTACTACTTATGGACACTTACAAATACGAACTGCAACTCCAAGTCAAAGACGCTACTAACTCAGACTGCCTTTATCATATCGAACTTACCGAAAATCAGGAAGACGATCCTGATCAACTTAGACAAAAAATAGAAAGTGAAAAATCAGACATTCGTGAAAAAATTCAGAAACAACTAGATCATAAACTCGTACCGCCCCGTCGTATTCCCATAGAAGTGCTAGACGAGATCCTCAAAACTTGGATGGAAAACATCCTTGAGGGTCAATTTTTAACCATTCTAACAAGAGAAATCCCCACCATTAGTAATGAGGACTTAGAAAATATCACTGAAGATGGTCCCGAAGACGAACTACCAGACTTTCTGCCGCCTGATCCTCAAGACATTGATGTACGTCTAAATCTTTTGTTGCCTTTAAATTTCTAGGACTTTGTCATAAACCCGTAGAATTTTAGCAATATTGCTAGCTCACCCATAGTCTATGATGTTATTAAGTTGAGGAAGATCTCACCTATGTCTAATTACCTCCAGTTTGCGATCGCTCCCCACCGCGAATACCTGCCTGCCCAATCTAGCGAGCAGCGCCTATTCGTGATGCTACGGCTCCGTCCCTCCCGCGAAGTTGCCCAAGCTCGACCTGATACTGCCTTTATTGCCATTATCGATACCAGTGGCTCCATGATAGATAAAGTTGTAGGTAGCAAAACCAAGATCGATATTGTCATCGAATCCTTAGAAAGTTTACTGGACTCAGCCAATCCCCATCCCCGCGATCGCCTGTCCCTAATCCAGTTTGATACTAGCGCCTCTGAGATCTTGCCACTGACATCACTAACAGAAATCTCAAAAATTAAAGATGCTTTGAAATTGTTGAGGGGATTTTCGGGCAGCACCTATCTTGAAAATGGACTACGCATCGCTCTTAGTAAATTGTCGGATTTATCGATGACCAATCGGCATATTCTGCTATTTACCGATGGATTAGCCTTTGATGAAGATGCTTGTCTAGACCTAGCCACCAAATTTGCCAGTGAAAATATTCCGATCACAGCGATCGGCGTTGGTGATGAATTTAATGAAGACTTACTGAACCGCCTCAGTGATGCGGCAGGAGGACGTGCCTTTCATGTTGTTACCGATAACGCCATCGGGACCCAAGTCGCGATCGCTGATTTACCTAAGACAGTGCTTGAAGAATTTACCATCGCTCAAACCGAAGTAATTACCAATCTCAACCTTGGTGTCAAAACCGTACAAGGCGTTCAGTTAAAGCGCGTAATGAGAGCCTATCCTTCCTTCACCGAATTTTCTGCCGAAAAACTACCCTGTGCGATCGGTAATGCCCCAGCCAATGAGGAAACGGTAATGATTCTAGAGTTTAGTATTGCGACTAGACCACCATCACGACTACGCATTGCCCAAGTTGGGATTACCTATGATGTCCCTGGGGCGAATCGAGTTGGGGAACTACCCCCTCAAGATTTAGTCGTGCAGTTTGTCGATGGTGATGAATTTGCGGTACAGGTCGATCCCGATGTGATGCATTATGTACAACAATGCAATCTCGATCGCATTGTCAATGAAGCAACAAAAGTTGCCGAATCTAATCCAGAAAGAGCCGAACAACTCCTAGAAAGCGCTAGGCGCATGACTCAAAATGTCGGCAATACCTCTTTGTCAGAGTCGCTATCAAGCGCCCAAGACGAACTTCGGAAAACTCGCAACATTTCTAGCGGCACTCGTAAAACCATTAAAATGGGTTCTAAAGGTAAAACCGTAAAAATGGCAGGTGGATTTGATGAAGATCCTTTGATATCGGAAGAAGAGATTCAAAGAGCAATGGAAGGATAATATAGACAATACAAGTCACTAATATAAGTCATTAAGGAGAATAAATTATGATTACCTGCACAGTTTGTCAACATAGTAATATTGATGGTGTAATGTTTTGCGAAAAATGTGGTCACGAGCTTGGTTCGGAAACAGAAATCTCTGATCCAGTTACACCCTCTTTGGCTACGGAACCCGCTATATCTGTGAATCTCTCTATAACCGATCCTCTGCAAGCCATTTCTAAAACCACAGAAAATATCTATACAACGACAGAAGATTTTAGCCAGCCCTTAGTTAGTGCCACAAATCCATCCTCAAAGCTGATCAAGGCAAAGCTTACAGCCAAATCGACTGAATCGCCACCTCAAGAATTTATCCTTGATGAGAATCCATTAATCGTTGGCAAATTCGATCCTGATGCAGGTCTGGTAGAGATCGATCTGCTTAACTTTCCTAATTCTGATTTAATCTCACGAAATCATTCCGAACTATCCTTTGATGGTAAAAATTGGCAAGTTACCGATCTTAATTCCACTAACGGCACTTGGCTCAAGCGGGGTACAGATCGCGCTTTTAAAATTACACAAACCGAAACATTGAGTGAAGGCGATCGCCTATCCTTCGCGAATATCGTCTTTACCTTTTCTCTTATTCCAGAAATAAGCTAATGGACAATCAAGAACTACACGACGAATTATCAAAAGATTTATCGTTAAAAATTCAACCTGATACTTGTCTTCTATTAGGTCACTTTGGAGTCGAATTAACTGCATATCGAGGTCAATACCTTGGTATACATTCTTTTGATGTACATATTTTTGATCTATCGATTAGTTCTGAACTATCTCCAAAGGTAGGATTATTACGAATTGATCGCGATGATGGCGCTTTGCAAAAAGAGATAGGTATTCGTCAAAAAATGAGTGGACACCGCATGGTTGTACCTTTACTAATTCAGGAGCAGGCTAATCATGTAATTTTTGATGTGAGCAGCTTTTTGGGTAAACTTACAACAAATCGGATAGAACCTGAGCAATCAGAAAAAACACTTGATCCTCACGATAGTGATTTGATTGATGAAGATTTTCTCGAAGATCTCTATCTCGATGATGACATTAATTTGATAGAGATTGATCGTGCAACTCTAGGTCTAAATTATTTACCAGAAGCTGAAACTACCCTTGAAGCATGGTTTAATCAGACTAAGAGCATCGAAGAAACTCTCACAAACATCATTCAATTTTGTCAGTTTACTAGCTATCTCAATCAACAAGGCTGGTGTTTTGGTCAAATCAATCCTAAAATGATCGCCATTACCAGACCGATTACATTTTATGACCTAACAGGGGTCTTTGAAATTGGTAGTAAACTAAAAGGAATCGCAGGGGATTATTGTCCACCTGAACTTGCAGCAGGCTATCAACTTAGTGAGCAAACTAGCAGCTATTTAGTGGGATTAATCCTCTATCAAGCTACTCACAACTGTTTACCCACAAATCATCGTCATACAGACTCGTCGCTATTCATCCAACCGATCCCTGGGATTTATCAGATATTGAGTGCTTGCCTGGCTAGTAATGGAGATCGCCCTACCTTACAGCAAATTTTGAGTTTGTTAGTAGAATTACAAAAAGACTACAAACGTCCATCCATTCATTGGCAAGCCATTGGTAAATCGACATTAGGACTCTCGATCAACCGACTGCAAAATGAAGATGCCTATGGAGTGCGTGAGCAGTATTTGACTGGTGCATCTGAACCCTTTATCTTAGGAGTTTTAGCTGATGGCATGGGGGGGATGGAACAAGGTGAAATTGCGAGTAAAATGGCAGTTAAGGAACTGGTGGAAGGACAGATTCCCACATCCTTAAAAAGCATCGCTGAATGGAATAAATGGCTGATATCTCTAGCTCAGAAAGCAAATTATGAGATCAGGAAAGCAATTCGTAATGGGGGGACGACTCTAAGTGCTGTATTAGCGGTGGGAAAGGAATTAGCGATCGCCCATATTGGGGATAGCCGTATCTTTCTAATTCGTAATGGTTGTATCTGCCAAATTAGCGAAGATCATTCCCTAGTCGCAAATTTACTAGCAAGCGGTCAAATTGATTATGAGGAAAGTTTAAATTATCCAGATCGAAATATCCTAATGCGATCGCTTGGTTCACAAATATCGATCAACCCCGATCAGATTCAGACTTTGCAATCCTTTGGTAAAGACTATTCCTTAACTATTGAAGACGGCGACATCCTTCTACTCTGTTCCGATGGAATTTGGGATTTGATTGCTTCCGATGAATTATGTAATATTTTCACTGAAAATGAATCTCTCACTAATTCAATTAATCGAACTATCGATCTAGTCTTATCGCGGGGTGCATCTGACAATGCAACAATTCTTGCCTTATCCTGTCAAGTTACTAATCAATTGTAATCCCTATATTTCCACAGTCTAAAATTTTATATTACTCTAATTCAATTATGACAATTCAATGCCCGACTTGCTTTACTGATAATAATGATACAGAGCCTTACTGCCTAGTTTGTGGAGTTCCTTTAGCTTCATTGCAACCAAAAACCAGCAAAGTATCAACCCTCAAACCTTCAACAATCAAATCACCAACCGCCAAAACCTTCCCAGTCTCAAAAGTTAAATGTTCAAAATGCTCTACTGATAATTTAGCAACAGAAGAATTTTGCATTAAGTGTCATACCGCTTTAAAAACTATTCGTATAGGAACTATTGAATTACCACACGATACTATACTTGAACACAGAGATCCTCTTACTAATCAGGTAGTTAATCGTTATCGCATTCTCACCTACATTGGACGTGGTGGCTTTGCGATAACCTATCGAGCAGTCGATGAAAATACGAACGAAACAGTTGTAATTAAAGAACGATTTCCTGAAAAAAAAGGTGGTCGAAAGAAAGAGAACGTAGACTGGGGATTTGGTACTCCCCGTGAAGACGTAGAGAAGATAATTGACGAGTTTAAACGTGAAGCTGAGATTCTGAGTAAATGTTCACACCCAAGCATTGTCAAATACCATGGCTATTTTGAAAATAATAATACCTGCTATATCGTGATGGCTTTTATTCAAGGCAAGTCAATGCAAAATATGATTAGTGAGCAGGGAAGACTAGAAGAGAAAACAGTTGTGAAATATATCACTCAAATCTCTGAAGCTTTAAAAGAGATTCACGCTCTAGGAATCTTACATCGAGACATAAAGCCAGACAATATTATGATTGATACGAATCAAAATCGAGCAATCCTGATTGACTTTGGTACAGCCAGAGACTTTGAACAAAATCGTACTGGCGAACTTACCCAAGTTTTGACCCCTGGTTATGCTCCCGTAGAACAATACACACGCACACAAAAGCGCACTTTTAGTGCTGATTTATATTCTTTGTGCGCTTCTATTTATCACGCGATCGTTGGCGAAACACCTGTACCTTCTCCAGATCGTCAGTTATCGAAGACGGGTGATCCATTATTATCACCTAGTCAAATGGGGATACCCATTTCTTCAAACTTGGAAGAGATCATCCTAATCGGAATGAAGATGAGTCTAAAAGATAGGTTTTTTAATGCAGAGCATTTACTTTCCTATTTAAATGGAACCCCGATGGATCGAGATTTCGTGGAAGCTGAATATTTACTTAAAAGTAGGCAAGTCGATGAAGCTGATCGCCTGTATCTAGCATTTCTCAACAAAAATTTGCCAGCTAACGCTAATAATCTCCAATATCAACATGAAGCCAGAATCAAGCGATCGCAAATTCTTTTACAACGAGGACAAATTAATGAAGCTCAAAAATTAGCTGAACAGGCTATACAGCATAAACCAAGCGATCGGAAGGTAAATGGAATTATTGGCTATATTTATTGCAAACAAAACAACTGGCAAAAAGCTCAGCAAGCCCTAGCAATTGCTACTAATAATCAAATCAACGAAGTTGTTTTATGTTTATATCAGGTTTTAGCTTTAGGCAAAATAGGTGATTGGCAAACAGCAAGCTCTCTTGTTGAAAAAATTTTGAAACTACCTGAAGTTCAACAAAATGAATCTTATCTTGCTGTTGCCTTTGGACTTCAATCTTGGGTTGCCCTAAATAAGCAAGAATGGAAACTAGCAATTCAAAGTTCTATGCGATCGCTTACATATTCCGAATCGCAATCCTCTACCTCTCTCAATAGTGCTGATACAAAATCTTTACAAACTTGGGTCTTAGCCTGTCGAGCGATGGCGATCGAGCGTTATCCGATTCTAGGTGTTAATTCACGAGATATGCAAGTCTGTCTTGATAAATTTGAAAACTTGATTGGCACAAATGCTTTGCGAGAGAGCCTAGAGGGATGGCAGTTAATTCAAAGCGATCGCAAAGATCAAGCATTACAGGTACTAGAAAATATCTCTAACCATCAAGCTTCAGTCCCTTATTGGATAAATTTTAATTTGGCAATTTTGTATGAAAGTAAAGCTGATATCCAAAAAGCAATTCAATCTTATGAAAAATGCCTAGATATTCGATGTGACGATCCAGATTTGCTATTTCGGATAGGTTCTCTACTCGCAAAACAAAAGCGTTATCTTGAAGCACTGAGTAAGCTAGAAAAAGCCAATAAAGTCAAACCAAATTTTGCCAAAGCCCTTCATCAGCAAGGATCAGTTCTTTTAAAAATTATTAAGAATGGTATTATCATTCAAGGTAGAGATATAAGTAAACTTAATCAAGACTTAGTTGAGAGTTATATCAAAGCCGAGGAGATTTATCGTATTGAAGGTTTTGACATTACGGCGGACAAACTTAAACAAACACTCTATCCACTGATAAAATAATCGACAGCGCTGATTTTTGCTTTAATATCTGTATATGTGGAAGTTTTTAAAACCCTCACCCTTAGCCATTCTTCCGCAATCGCTATGATCACATCAGCACCATTACAGTCACGTCCCGCTCCGTTGAATATCACTTGGGAGTTACTGCCCGATGACTATGTTTTACCCGATGATCCTGTGGAAAATATCCTTCAACCTGCGCTAGCAGCCTTTTTAAATGAAATTTTGGGATTGCATGGATTTATTCAACCCGATGCGATCCTTGCCACTGACTTTGGTATTTGCGCGACGGTAAATGGCAAAACCGTTGTCAAAGCGCCAGATTGGGTCTGGATTCCCCATGCGGAACCACCACAAAATAAATCCATTCGCCGTAGCTATACCCCACGGACTGAGGGTGACTTACCCGCGATCGCCATGGAGTTTTTATCAGCCAGTGATTGTGGCGAATATTCGATGAACTCTAATTATCCCTATGGGAAATGGTGGTTTTACGAGCGTATTTTACAAGTCCCTGTCTATATAATTTTTGATCCTGAAACAGGTGATTTACAAGTTCTATTTCTGATTAATGGTCGTTATGAGCGCCAGTCTCCTGATTCTAAAGGTTTATATTGGTTGGAGGCGATCGCCTTATCAATCGGTGTATGGTATGGCGAGAGGCATGGTGAGACTGCTTTTTGGTTGAGATGGAGCGATCGCGCTGGTCAGTTACTGCCTTGTGGTATTGAACTAGTTGAGCAAGAGCGCCAACGGACTGAGCAAGAGCGTCAACTTAATCAGCGTTTAATCGATCAATTGCGATCGCTAGGTGTTGAACCCAATACTTAAGGATCGAGTTTTATTTGAAAGCCATTTTGATACCACCCGCAGGGGCAAGCGTAACTCCACGACGTTTGGCTTGCACTGGTTTGTTCTCGGCTAATTCCAGATTGTAATGAGATAAAATCGTTGCTAAGACAATCTTCATTTCAAATTGAGCCAACGCCTCCCCTACACAACGCCTGACACCACCACCAAAAGGCATAAACTCATAGGGGGAGAACTGGCGATCGAGAAATCGCTCTGGTTTAAACTCATCTGCTTGTGGGTATAGATCTTCACGATGATGTAATAGATAGATACAGCCCATCACAACCGTTTTGGGAGGAATGTTATAGCCCAAGAGTTCCACAGGCTCCTCTACTACCCTTGGGAAAGTCAACATCACTACAGGGTTAATGCGTAAAGTCTCATTGCAAACCGCTGTGAGATAGGGCAGCCGAAAAATACTCATCCAATCCATAGGATCGCTGATAGTTTTGAGTTCTTGGATTAGCTTCTCTTTCACTTCTGGCAAACTATGTGTCCAATATAAAGCCCATGACATCGCTGTTGCCGTTGTTTCATGCCCTGCCAACAACAGAGAAAGCAGTTCATCACGAAGTTCTTCGTCAGTGAGTCCATTCCCTTCATCATCAGTAGATGACATCAGCATCGAAAGAATGTCTGTACGGTCAAAGTCTTTATTAGCCCTACGTTCAGCAATTTCCGCATAGATAAGTCGATCAACCTGCTTCCTACGTCTCACAAAGTAGCCCCAAGGACTCCATTCACCCAGATCTTTTTGTAAAGATGGAAAAAATAGTGCGGCGGAAGTTAACGGCGAAGTGAATAGTTCGGTCATTTCTGACATCAGCTTCTTTAACTGCTGACAGCGATCGCCATCATATAGACCAAATACCGCATGCAAAATAATTTGCATGGAAATGTCTTGAGTCACATCACGCGCAAAAAAGGTTTTCTCTTTGCTAGCCGATAAACTATTCAGTATTTTAGTGGTGAGGTCAAAAACTAGCTGTCCATAATTCTGCATCCGTGAACCATGAAAAGGCGGCATAATCAATTGTCTGCGTTTTCTGTGGCGATCGCTATCGAGCATCATTACCGAAGAGTTACCCAAAATCGGCTTGAGAATGCTGTTTAGTTCCCCTGGGGCGCTAAATTGTTTGCGATCGTTAGTCAAAATTTGTTGAATCGCTTGCGGTTCATTCACAAAAATGAGGGAGTTACCAAAACCAATAATGTTAGCCGTAAAAATATCTGGATGTTCTTGGGCGGCTTTTTGCATATAGCCAACGGGATCAAGCACCCATTTGACCTGTTGTAAAAAATTATTGTAGGTAATCGGATTAATGAGTGTGAGCATATATTCCTTGCGTAAGTTCTATTTTTACTCGGATGCAGATTTCTTGATTTCTTCTACTATACTTCAATCCGTATAGAACGCGATCTGTCATTAGTCAACCCTTAAAGGTTCCAATACAGCATTTTGCTCAACTAGCTAGTACAAAAAGATTTTAGCAAAATTGACAGTTAAAAAAACGTTGCTGAAATATTATTTCATTTGCCGATTGGATAAACTGTTGGGTTAATAATGATGAATTAGGTAAACAATCATCTGTTAAAGATATTAAACTGATGCGTATTATTTGCTCCAAATTGTCAAATTCATCATTAGCAAAATTCAATATATAACCATATTTTTGCAGAGCATCAAATCCCATCTGTAAAACTCTTTGATCATCAATTCCTAATTTTGCGATTAATTGCGATCGCTTAATCTCTTTACCTGTACGACTCAAATATTTCGCGATACCAACTAAGGTTTGCCATGCGATCGCGCCATTGATTTTTTCGGGGTTGGGATACACAAGCGCTAGAGTTTGATTAGCTTGATAGGCAAGGTCAATGATGGTATTGAAATCTTGCCAATTTTGAGGACAGCGATCACAAATGGTTGTCGATGCTTCAAGTTCAACTGAATCACGCCCACGCAGATCGAAAATCTTGATATTAGCGAGATTAGAACCTCTGATCGAAGTAGATGCAAGAGAAGGCAATTCGGGAATTAGGGATGGACTCTGGACTTTGAAATCAAGTAGCCTCGCGTCATAGCGGCGGCGAAACGCATTATCGACCAACTCAATCACCACATCGCAAGTGGTATCAGGTAATTCATAGTTGTAATGCCCCCACCAATCACCATAAATTTGATTGCTAAGGCGATCGCTGAGGGTAAATTCAGTTTTGATATATTCAACTTTTTGTCCTTTTTGATTGCGAATATTCGCATTAGAAACATCTGAAAATGTGCAATCGCGAACTAATAACTTCGGATAAGGATTGCCCATCCCAAAGGGTTCCAATTGCTTTAATTCATTAAATAAGTCTTTGTTTAAATCAGTAATTTTGACTTCCAAATCAATTTTGAGCGCCTTACTTTGCAATTGACCATACTGACTCCAAAACTTCTGATCGATCGCCTCAATCAGCACCTGTAGATTCTCAATCGGAAAGCTCAAACCACCTGCCAGAGGATGTCCACCGAAACTGGTTAACAGATGTTCCTGTCCCTTGAGCAGTTCATAGAGATTAATTCCCTCTAGCGATCGCGCACTACCTTTAGCAATTCCATCTTCAAGGGTACAGAGAATTGTCGGACGACCATATTCACCAACCACCTGCCCCGCAACTAAGCCCAAAACTCCCACTGACCATTGGGGATCAACCAGAACAATAATCCCTGTGGTGGAAAGATCGCTCTGCTCGATTTTTGCCTGAACCTGCTTAAATACTTTTTTTTGGAGCGCCTTGCGCTGAGTATTCGCCAATTCAGTTTGTTCAATTAGAGATTTACCAACTTTTTCGTCACTGGTTGTCAATAATTCCACGCATTTGCGTACATCGCCCCAGATGCGACTGACAGCATTAATGCGCGGCGCAATCCCGAAACTAATATCAATCGGGCGATCGCCAACTCGTTTACATTGTTCTAATAATAAGCGCACACCAAGGCGTTTTTTTTGCCGTAATACTTCAATTCCCTTTTGAGCTAAATAACGGCAGTCGCCCGTTAACTGGACTAAATCAGCAACCAACCCGATCGCCACCAAATCCAATAAGTCTTCTAAGGGTTGCGAGGGAACTTCAGGTAAAGTTTCATAAAGAGCTTCCATTAATTTATAAGCGACAGCTACTCCCGACAAATGGAATAGGGGATGCTCATTGGCTAAATAGCGCGGATTGATAATGGCAACTACGGGCGGACGGACATCAGGCAATGTGTGATGATCGGTGATAATCACATCAATCCCCAATGTATTGGCATAATTAATTGCTTCTAAACTAGTGCTACCCGTATCACAGGTAATAATTAAACTTAGATTTTTTCCTAACGTTTCACATTGCGATCGCAACTCATCTAAGCCTTTAATCGAGAGTCCGTGGGATTCCTTAAGGCGATCGGGAATGTAAAAAACTAGGCGATCGCCACGAGTAAAAAACTGTCCCAATCCTTCCCATAACACCGATGTCGCCGTAATTCCATCGGCATCAAAATCTCCCCAAATTGCAATCAGTTCTCCCTGTTCGTAAGCACGTTGAATACGAGCGATCGCCTGCGGCATTTCAGGAAAAGCAAACGCACTAGTGGGTTGATAATCTTCTATAGATAGAAATGCTGCTAGTTTCTCAGCTTCGACTATTCCTCTTTGAACAAGTAATTTCGCCGCAAATTTACCAGCTTTTTCAACTAACCAAGTTGGCGCTTCAACTATGTCTAAATTTTGCCAGATTGTCGAATCCATCTATCTTTTAGAACTTACCCCGCATTGCTTGATCGAGTAATTCATCAACTTGAATTGCGAATTTAGTATTACTCATTCCCAATTTATCTAAAACACTGAGCGATAACTCCAGCGATCGCAAAGCTTTCCCTTGATATTGATATTGAAATGGCGAATTGCTACATAACTGATAGAGACTAGCTAAATCATATAGAGTTTTCGCATAATCTAACATCATTCCCAATTCCTCAAAACCCATTGATGCATCTAACAATGAATCTTGGGCGGTTTCGATCGCATCTTCATCAAGAGTATCCAAACCTTCAAGCAGACGCTGAACATAGATCCGTCCTCGTAGATGCTTAGCGATCGCAATTCCCTTTTGATAATCATAGTCACGAAAGCGGGGTAAAACTTCGGCTCTGACACAGAGCAGACTTTGTTCAATTTGGCGATCGCCTAACAATGCTTCACTAAGATCACAATACAAATAGCCAATTTCAATCGTATCAACTGGCTCTTGGAGCAGCGCGATCGCATCTTTAGTTAAACCAATCGCTGTATGCCATTGCTCCTCAGCGATCGTCGCCTTAGCCAAACCTTTCAGCGCCTGTAACTGTAATCCGCGATCGTCATTCGCCAAGGCAATCTCTAGGGCATTTTGATACAGACTTTCAGCTTGATTAATATCTTCGATCGCCAAATATAATTTTCCTAAACTAGTGTAGCTTTGGGCGATCGCGCATTCATCGGTTGACTCAAGACGCATAGAGAGAGAGCCTTCAAAATAACGCAGAGCCGACTGCGTATCGTTTACTTGCAAATAATATTGCCCCATCGCATCAAGGGTGAGGGCTAGCCCTTCAGGATTATCGTTATAAAGCACATATGTATCTTGCAAAATACCCAAAACATCGGTCAACATCCCACATTCAATCGCTAAAATCGCACGAACATAGTATAAATAAGCTCTCTGCTCGTCATTAGTTTCTGGATCTCGATCCAGCTTTACCCACGCCTGTAGCAGAATAGTTTCCGCCTTTTGTAATAATTCTGGTTGCCTTGTTGCTATTAGTTCCAAAGCCAAGTCCAGTAAAATCCTTGCAGTTGTCCCTATTTCTTCATTGTCGTTAATAGTATTTTCTAAACATTGCTCAAAATAGGCGATCGCAAATGTTCGTCCCTGTCGCCGTAATTGCTGTCCCTGATGGAGAAACTCGGCTAGTTTCATAAAAAGCTCCAGAATTATGCGTAAAAAAGGTTTGTTTTTGAGTTCTACAATCTATATACATTATCGCAAACGCAACTTAAATTGCGTTCATGTCATGAATTATTCGCGCCTTCAAAGCCCTATAAACACAAACTTGTAGGGGTTGAGCATTTGCGCCACTATTTTTATACTCCCCACGATCATTTTGAAACGCAAATGCTCAACCCTTTGTGCTTTCATCGATAACTTGTCCCTGCGTTACGAGGTTTGGGCAGAGCATTCCAAAGCAAAATTATCTGAAAAATTGTAGATTTCTGTGGGAATGCTCTGCCCCTACAGGAGGATCGTCTGATGTGCGAATAAATAAAGACACTAACGAGATAGGACTTACGCAAAACAACCAAACGTAGGGGCAATTCATGAATTGCCCCTACGTTAGAATCGCGCTTTCAAGTCCTTTTGCGTAAGTCCTAAGAGAGACTTAGCTTATTCCACTTCAAGTTAAATTTTAACGATCGCGGTTTTGCTTAGAATCTGATCGCTTAGGGCTAGTACTTCTACCAACCTGTTTCCTTTGAGGTTTACTTGGCGAATTGCTTGGGCTTGTGGGCGATGATGGTCTGGATGACGAACTGCGAGGATCGCTATGTCCACCGCGTCTCGGCTGCTGCTTAGCTTGGCGACCGACTTGAATCGGCTCAGGTCTAGCATGGGGATCAGGCTCGAAACCATCAATGATTTCTTGAGGTAGCGATCGCTTGATCAATTTCTCAATGTCTGACAGAAACTTGCGCTCATCCACACATACCAACGAGATCGCCTCACCTGATGAACCAGCGCGTCCCGTGCGTCCAATCCGATGCACATAATCCTCTGGCACATTCGGTAACTCATAGTTGACGACATGGGGCAGTTCGCTAATATCCAAACCACGCGCCGCAATATCAGTGGCGACTAAAACTTGCAAACTACCATCTTTAAATTGTCCTAAAGCACGGGTACGCGCAGCTTGGCTCTTATTGCCATGAATCGCCATCGCCACGATGTCATCTTGGTGTAACTGTTTGACGAGGCGATCGGCTCCGTGTTTAGTGCGCGTAAATACTAAGACCTGATACCAATTGTGAGTTTTGATCAAATGGGTCAGTAACTCCCGCTTGCGATCGCGATCGACAGGAAAAATTCGCTGCGTTACCAAATCCGCAGTGGCATTCTGAGCCGCAACTTCAACCATTACAGGGTGATTGAGCAAGGTACTCGCAAAGGATTTGATCTCATTGGAGAAGGTCGCCGAAAACAGCAGGTTTTGACGTTGTTTTGGTAGTAACGCCAGAATTCGCTTAATATCACGGATAAAGCCCATATCCAACATGCGATCGGCTTCATCTAATACCAAGATTTCCACTTGCGACAAATCCAATCTACCTTGCTGAACATGATCCAATAAGCGCCCTGGGTTTGCCACAAGGATTTCCACACCACCTCTAAGGCGATTAATTTGAGGATTAATATTCACTCCGCCATAGATCACCATCGAGGTGAGCGGCAAATGTTTGCCATAGGTCTGGACACTTTCTTCGACTTGGGCGGCGAGTTCGCGGGTAGGCGTGAGAATCAAGGCGCGAATCGGGATTTTGCCTGTGGACGATCGCTTAACGACTTTATTTGATAGCAAATGCAAAATTGGCAGGGTAAAGCCTGCGGTTTTGCCAGTCCCAGTTTGAGCGCCAGCTAATAAATCTTGACCTGAGAGGACAACGGGGATCGCCTGAGCTTGAATCGGTGTGGGCTTAGTATAGCCCTGCGCCACAACAGCACGAACAATTTGATCGGACAAACCTAATGTTGAGAAACCTGATGCTGATGCGATCGGATGGGATGATTTATGCAATACAGAAGATTTTTTAATAACTGGCGCGGCGATTACGGAAGAAGACATAGAACTCCAAATTTTGTATTGGTTCTGTCGCTGTGAGCGAATCAATTTATAGTCATACCAATTCTTAGGACTTCATGATATTACTAAGAATATAAAACCTTACAGAAATATTAATTAGGGAGATTAATTAGGGGGATTTTAAAACTTCAAAGATGACTAAGCCATGATGACGCAGTGATTTTTGAAATTGGTGTCGGACGAATCAGAGACAGAGATGGATAACGAGCCAACAGTATTAATAAGTATGAGCAAATACTGTGAGCGTAGATTCTAGCAGAAGTTTACTACTTATGGGAGCTATATGGGAGCTATTGCGGTTTGTAATTTCGCAAGCGATCGCTTTGTTCCCGTACATTTGCTCCAGTGCAATTGCCCCCGTCTCAGTTTTGCTAGGCTATCTTATTTAGGCTATGTTATCATCGATACAAATTACCAACTTGAGATACTTGCTATAAACTACCTGTCCGTAGTAAGGCGATGAAAGTATCTACGCAGACTTCAACAAAATTTTTTGCTTGAATTCTCAACAATTTTTAAGATAGGAGTCTAGAGGAGGCTACTTTGCGAACAACGGGTGCATTTGCTCTCATCGATAGTGTGAGACGACATGGTGTGAAACATATTTTCGGCTATCCTGGTGGAGCAATTCTGCCCGTGTATGACGAAATTTATCAGGCGGAAGCAAGGGGCGAAATTAAGCATTACCTCGTGCGTCACGAGCAGGGAGCCGTCCATGCTGCCGATGGTTATGCTCGCGCCACAGGAGAAGTGGGAGTATGCGTGGCAACTTCAGGACCTGGAGCCACAAATCTGGTAACGGGGATCGCCACTGCTCAGATGGACTCAGTGCCGATGGTGATTATCACAGGGCAAGTGCCTTCCTATGCGATCGGGTCAGATGCATTCCAAGAAACTGACATTTGGGGCATTACTTTACCGATTGTTAAACATTCCTATGTGATTCGTCGCCCAGAAGATATTGCGCGGATTGTGGCTGAGGCTTTTCACATCGCTGGTACAGGTCGTCCCGGTCCAGTTTTAGTGGATATTCCCAAGGACATTGGTCAAATGGAATTTGACTATGAGCCTGAAGTACAGATTGATCTTCCTGGCTATCAAACTAAGGTCAAAGGGCATTTGCATCAGATCGCGGCGGCGATCGCCTTAATTCGTGAAGCCAAGCGACCACTACTCTATGCTGGCGGTGGTGCTGTAATTGCTGATGCCCATGCCGAAATTACGGAATTAGCGAAGCGTTTTCAATTGCCTGTTACTACCACGCTCATGGGTAAAGGCGCTTTTGATGAAAATAATTATCTCTCCCTCGGTATGTTGGGAATGCATGGCACGGCCTATGCCAATTTTGCGGTGCAGGGTTGTGACTTATTGATTGCGGTCGGAGCCAGATTTGACGATCGCGTTACAGGTCGTCTGGACAAATTTGCACCCGAAGCAAAAGTGATCCATATTGATATTGATCCCGCTGAAGTTGGCAAAAATCGTACGCCTGAAGTCCCCATTGTCGGCGATGTCAAGGATGTATTGCAAGCTCTACTGGAAGCTTCTAGCTACGAAGAAAACATTCAAACTAAAGACTGGTTTACGCAGCTTGATCAATGGAAAGAAGACTATCCCCTCGATGTACCTGAATACGCGGGAGTGATGTCTCCACAACAGGTGATTTACGAATTTGGCAAACAAGCGCCCGATGCTTATTTCACCACCGATGTCGGACAACATCAGATGTGGTCAGCCCAGTTGATTAAAACTGAACCCCGCAAGTGGATTTCTAGTGCAGGGCTTGGCACGATGGGCTATGGTATGCCTGCGGCGATGGGTGCAAAGGTGGCGTTTCCAGATGCTCAAGTGATCTGTATTAGTGGCGATGCCAGTATTCAGATGAATATTCAGGAACTTGGTACATTGGCTCAATATGGCATCAATGTCAAAGTAATCATTGTGAATAATGGTTGGCAAGGCATGGTACGTCAGTGGCAAGAAAGCTTTTATGACGAGCGCTATTCGTCTTCCAACATGGAAGTAGGAATGCCCGACTTCGTGAAACTTGCTGAAGCCTATGGGATTAGAGGAATTAAGGTAATTGAGCCAAGTGATCTTGAGTCTGCGGTTGCCGAAATTTTAGCCCACGATGGTCCTGTGTTTGCTGATTTCTGCGTCAAGCGCGATGAGAACTGTTATCCGATGGTTCCCCCAGGCAAAAGTAATGCAGAAATGGTTGGCTTGCCAACTCCAAAGCGATCTCCAGAAATGTTACTCAAACGGGAAACAGTACTAACTTACTGATGTTACGTGGAACGCAGATGATAAATCTTCTTGCTGCTAGCGTGACGGGGCAAGCACGGGGGCATTGCCCCTACCTGAATAATTCGTTTTCTGTAGGGGCTGCGCCCCCGTGCCAGCCCTCAATCTTGAGGATCGCAGGAGTTCCTTCAACGTAACATCAGTCAGTTTAGGCAAGAAAAATCCTAATTGCAGTTTTCATCTTCTCCGTGTCAAGGTGAAAACCGCAATATAACCTCATTGAGCAACTACAGAGGATCTGCCACAATCAAGAACTAAAGGAGAAAAATAAATGATATCCCAATGGACTGATGAAAGGCTCGATCGATTTGCTACTAAAGTTGACAACTATATCGAGAACAGTCGAGAGCGGGAGCAGCACTTAGACCATCGCATCGATAACTTATTTGACCAGATCGGTAGGCTTATAGAGGCTCTATACCTTGAAGTCCCCAACATCAAAGCTGAAATCAACAGTGTCAGGGAAGAAGCGAGAGAGCAAAGAGAAACACTTCATGCCGAATTGGTAGAAATAAAGGAAGTCACCAAACAACAGGCTGTAAATATCGAACGTCTTGCGATCGCCGCCCAAACTCAAGCCGAATTTGCTAAAACTCAATCTGAATCTATTAAAACTCAAGCCGAAAATATTCGATTAATGATTGAAATGGTTAATCGAAAATAGGCTTAAGTATGCGATCCTTGCTATGCTTTTGCTTTGCTTTTGCGTTCCTGAATAAAAATTTATGAAGCCCGAAAAATCCTATCGTCCCAATGTGGGATTAATCGTTTTTAATCGCAAGGGAGAAGTTCTAGTTGGCGAACGCCTTGGTGTGCCTGATTCGTGGCAATTTCCACAGGGTGGCATTGATGATGGCGAAGATCCGCAGGTAGCGGCTTTACGCGAGCTTTATGAAGAAGTTGGGATTAATGATGCGGTTTTAGCATATGTGCATCCTGAGTGGTTATACTACGACTTTCCACCGACATTAAAATTAACGGGGAAATGGGCTAATTATTGCGGACAAAGACAGCGCTGGTATGCGTTTTATTGGGATCATCCCGCTACTAACTGTCAATTAGATATTCACGATCGCGAGTTTCGAGTGGTGCAGTTTATGGCGATCGAGCAAACCTTAGATTCAATTGTTAGATTTAAAAGAGAAGTTTATCAACAGGTGGTCAAGATTTTTACGCCTGTCATTCGTGATTATATCGGTAAACTGCCCTAACCCCCCTTTAAACTATCCTAAAAAGTATTATGCAAACATTTAGCCGCCGTAACTTGCGCGGATTTATCATCATATTTTTGATTACAGTGCTGATTTTTGCGCTCGGATGGTTTATCTTCTTACGTCCCGCCGTTACTAGTCTCAACAAAACAGAGCAAGTTGCTGGTTCTAATCTCGAAAATATTACCCTGACCGAATTTGATGCCAATGGTAAATTATTGTGGGAAATTTATGCTAAACGTGCTGATTATCGTCAAGATACGAAAATAGCTGATGTGGAAGCTGTCAAGGGGAAATTTTATCGCAACGGTGAGCCTTTGATGGAAGCCACTGGCGATAAGGGAACGATTAATCAAGCCAGTAAAGAAATTTCATTGGTAGGAAATATTAAAGCGATCGCCATTCAAGAAAAAATTGATCTGCAAGCCGATCGCATGGATTGGAAATCAGAAGAAGATGTTCTCAAAGCCACGGGTAATGTACGGATTGATAAGCGTGATGACAAGATCAAAATCACAGGTAAAGAATTAACGGCTAAACCCAGTACGAATATTTTTAGCCTAGAAAAAGATGTGATTGTCACAGCGTCTGAGCCGCCAGTGGAAATGAAAAGCGAAAAGATCACATGGGATGCTAAAGGCGATCGCGTATTTACGGAAGCGCCGATTTCGGTATTACAAGTTAAGGATAAATTACAGTTATCCGCAAACAAAGGTGATTGGAATATTGCCAAAAAAGAAGTTACCTTTACAGGAGATATCAAAGCTAAAGATCCCAAGCTAGATGTCGATCTAGCGGCATCTCAAGCTGTCTGGAATCTTGACAAAAAGCTAGTAACTCTACCTGTAGAATTCACCGCTAGCAGTAAAACTCGCGGTATTGTCGTCACGGCGCAAAAGGGACAAGCGCAGTTAGCAGAAGAACGCATTAATCTCACGGGGCAGGTATCGGCAAGTTTTAGTTCTACTCAAGGGGTGGTTAATGCTGATAAAGTCGAATGGCTAATTCCTTCTAAAATAGTCACTGCTGATGGCAATATCACCTATCAGCAACCCGATAAAAATCTTAATATCACAGGCGATCGCGCTGTGGCAAATCTAGAATTACAAACCGTCAAAGTTACGGGAACAAATGTTATTTCTACCCTAAATCCTTAAAAAAATTTAATTGTACCTAGGATCGCAAATTAAATAGCATATCAAAGTAGGGGTGGGTTTAGCCGATAACTTGACCATACACCAAGAGGTTATGAGTAAAACCCGCCCCTACAGCAAATGATGATTTTATTAAATTCCCAATCCTTATTCAAAATGCTAAACTTTTCCAATGAGTTGGAATACTGGCAAATTCTCTAGTATTTGCATTCATTTACAGCAAAAAATTCTTAATCCTATAAAATACCCATAATAAATCCGTGATTACGCTCAACTTACTGCATCCTATTGAATCCGTGCCAATTCAAACGTGGAAGTTTGAATCTGAGTCGTTAATTCGGATTGGGCGCTCTGGGGACAATCATGTGATCCTGTATAGCTCAGTTGTGTCCCGCTATCACGTTGAGCTACATCGTCAGCCCCTATGTTGGGAGGTGATGAATATTGGCGCAAACGGTACATTTGTTCAGGAGCAGCAAATCGACAAAGAACGCATTCACAATGGCATGGTTATTCGTCTTGCCGCAACGGGACCCAAGTTGCAGATTTTGATAGATGGCGCTGAATCACTTACCCCTTCATCTAGCGAAGCTAGCTCCAAGTCACCAAATCCTGAAAAGCTTTCAGATGGTCGTCCAACTTTTATGGCTCACAAATAAAACGAAGATATACTGATAGTACAAAGCGCTATCAGTATATAAATAAACATAATTTCAACTTGCGATCGCTAATATCGTATTATTATAAGCTTGGCATGATTTAACACTCGCTGACAGTGCTGCCATTGGCGTATTTAATTGGCATATTTAATCTAGGCATATTTTATAATGAAGGTCACTCTAGAGAAACTTCCCGCTAGTCAAATTGGTTTTGACATTCAAGTAGAAGGGGCAAAGTCTCAAGCAATATACGATCGCGTTGTCAAAGATTTGACAAAGACGATGCAAGTCCCTGGTTTTCGTAAAGGTAAAGCGCCCACGCAACTAGTATTAAGACAAGTTGGCAGTCAGCGACTCAAAGTTAATGTCCTCGAAGAATTACTCGAAAAAACTTTAAACGAAGCCCTTGCAGATAACAAAGAAGTCAAAGACAAAGCTTTGGGCGGCTTTCAGTTGATGACAGATATGGAGTCCCTTGTCCAAGCATTCACCCCAGGACAAGAATTATCCTTTAAAGCCGCGATCGATGTGGAGCCAGACGTAACTCTTGCCAAATATCAAGGCTTTACCGTCCAAGTCGAAGAAATTAAACCAGACATCACTGGAGTTGACAACACATTTCATGAGTTTCAAGTCCGCAAGTCTACCCTTGTGCCTGTCGAAGATCGCGGTGTCGAACTCGGTGATGTAATTACAGTTGATCTGCAAGTCCTTGATCGCGCCACAGGTGAAGTCCTCCCCGATGCGGGTGAAGAGGATTTTCAGCTAGATGTTGATGAAAAAGCTTTTATCCCTGAAGTCGTCAGAGCGCTTGTTGGTGCGGCGATCGATCAAGTCGTGGAAGTCGAATCAATTTTCCCTGAAGAATATTATCCCGAAGAATATGTCGGCAAGGAAATCAAGTATGTAGTCACCGTCAAATCGATCAAGGGTCGCGAGTTACCTGCTCTTGATGACGAATTCGCTCAGTCGATTAGCGACAAACAAACGATCGCTGAATTGCGTGAGATGTTAGAAAAACGGGCGATAGATGAAGCTGAGGCTAAGACTCAATCCAACAAAGAAACAGTAGTGCTGGATGCGCTCACCGCTGAGCTTGAGGTTGAGTTACCCGCAAGTTTAATCGAGCAAGAACTGGAATTTTTGGTCAGACAGCAGGCTAACTACTTGCAAGAACGTGTCGATCCCTCGATGGTAAAGCAGCTTTTTACCAAGGAATTGATCGGCGAAATGCGCCGCCTGAATCTTCCTGAAGCGCTTAAGCGGATCAAACGCAAGCTATGTCTTGATGCGATCGCTAAGCAAGAAAATATCACCGTTGATGAAGCCGAACTCAAGGAAAGAGTCGTGAATATCCTTGAATCGTTGAAGGATCAGAATATTGATCCTGCTCGATTGGCGGCTGTTGTTCGTGAAGAAATCTTGACCGAGAAATCCTTGGCTTGGTTGATCGAACATTCAGAAATCGAGTTAGTTGAGCAGGGATCGCTGAAGCCAGCACCTGAAACCTTCACGCTCGATGAGGTTGCCCTTGATGAGATTGTGACTGAGACTGTCACTCAGTCGATCGCGGGTGAGACGATAACCATCGAAGCCACAGCCGAAGAAGCTTAAATCAGAAAGAGGGGCGCGTTGCGCCCCTCTTTTTGATCGTTTTATAAGAATTTTAGATTGCGAAAAGAGTGTGGCGGTATACCACTACGATTTTTAATGCATAATAAATCTTGGATCGATATGGATCGGTATAGATCGCTTATTAAATACCAATCTCACTAAACCAATCTCACTGAGGCTTAAGCCTCAAAATCATGGTGGATTAAAACTCATGTACCCTTTATCTAATCAACTAATCTCAAATCAATTGGCGATCGCCTCGACCTACGGCACGCAGAATGGCATTCACAATGGTATTCAAAACCAAGTTGTGCCAATGGTAGTCGAGCAATCAGGTAAAGGCGAGAGAGCATTTGATATCTTCTCGCGGTTACTGCGAGAGCGGATTGTGTTCTTGGGTTCGCAAGTAGACGACACCACCTCCAACCTGATCATGTCGCAGCTTTTATTTTTAGAAGCAGAAGATCCTGAAAAAGATATTTATCTCTATATCAATTCCCCAGGGGGCTCGGTCTACGCAGGTATGGCGATCCTCGATACCATGAACCATGTGCGTCCTGATGTCTGCACCATTTGTATGGGGTTGGCGGCTAGCATGGGTGCGTTTTTGTTGTCGGCTGGAGCCAAAGGTAAACGCATGTCTTTACCCAATGCGCGGATCATGATTCACCAACCTCTCGGCGGCGCTCAAGGGCAAGCGGTAGATATTGAGATTCAGGCAAGGGAAATCCTGTACATCAAGCGATCGCTTAACGAGATGTTAGCCGAGCAAACAGGTAAACCGATTGAGCAAATTGAGGAAGACACCGAGCGCGATTTCTTTATGTCGCCTGTCGAAGCTCAACAGTATGGTTTAATTGATCGCGTCTTAACCAATCCCAACAGTCTTCAGACACCTGCTCTGTCCATAGTTTAGTTTGCCCTAGCCCTCACCTTTCGCGATCACAAAGAAGCACTCGCATCACACCACATTGAGATAGCTTATGCCCAGTAAATATGACTCTCATCTTAAATGTTCCTTCTGTGGGAAATCACAGGAGCAGGTACGCAAGCTAATTGCGGGACCGGGGGTATACATTTGCGATGAGTGTGTGGATTTATGTAACGAAATCCTCGATGAGGAGTTGTTTAACAGCGCTCCTCCCCAAGCCGTCCAACGCAAAGATCCTGCCCATGAGAAGCGAAAAAGTAAAACTGCGGCAAATCTCAATCTTAACCAGATTCCCAAGCCCCGCGATATCAAGCGGTATCTTGATGAAAATGTAGTTGGACAGGATGAAGCCAAAAAGGTTTTGTCGGTGGCGGTCTATAACCACTACAAACGACTGAGTTTTATCGAATCGGTTGGCAAAGGTCAGGTGGAAGATGGGATTGAACTTCAGAAATCGAACATTTTGCTGATTGGTCCGACGGGTTGTGGTAAGACCCTTTTGGCGCAAACCCTAGCCGAAATGCTAGATGTACCTTTTGCGGTTGCTGATGCTACCACACTTACCGAAGCGGGCTATGTCGGCGAAGATGTAGAGAACATATTACTGCGGCTATTACAAGTTGCCGATCTCGATGTGGAAGAGGCGCAGCGCGGCATTATTTATATTGATGAAATCGATAAAATTGCGCGTAAGGGTGAAAATACTTCGATTACTCGTGATGTGTCGGGTGAAGGGGTACAGCAGGCGCTACTGAAAATGCTGGAAGGCACGATCGCCAATGTGCCGCCCCAAGGTGGTCGTAAGCATCCCTATCAAGATTGTATCCAGATCGACACCAAAAATATTTTGTTCATCTGCGGGGGCGCATTTGGTGGGCTAGAAAAATCAATCGAGCAGCGCATTGGTAAAAAATCGATGGGCTTTGTTCAGCAAGGCGAGATCATGCCTCGCGAAAAGCGGACTGCGGAAATCCTTAAGAATGTGCAGCCTGATGATCTGGTCAAGTTTGGCATGATTCCCGAATTTATCGGTCGTGTCCCTGTGATGGCAGTTGTCGATCCTCTAGATGAAAAAACCCTGACTGCAATTTTGACCGAGCCTCGTAGCGCTTTGATTAAGCAATACCAAAAGCTGTTGAAGATGGATAATGTCCAACTTGAGTTTCAACCTGATGCAGTACAGGCGATCGCCAAGGAAGCCTATCGTCGGAAAACAGGGGCGAGAGCGTTGAGAGGTATTGTTGAGCAGTTGATGCTAGATATGATGTATGAATTGCCATCGCGCAAGGATGTCACTAAATGTTTGATTACCCGCGACATGGTTGAGAAACTATCAACGGCGGAGATCTTGCAACATCCTGCCTCAATTCCCAAACACGAATCCGCTTAACTTCTATTCAAAAAATGTAATGGCAATTCATGAATTGCCATTACATTTTTTTGGTAAGGCGATCGCTAGTCTCATATAAGCAAAAATAATCTTAGAATTAGTAACATGCCAAAGGTAAATAGGGCTGCCCAATTACTAGAGCTTTATAACCAAGGAGAGCGCAACTTTGAAGGCTCTAACTTAGATGGCGCTGACCTAAGTGGTTTGAATTTACAAGAAATTAACTTGAGCAGAACTAGCCTGAGAAAAGCCGACCTTACAGGTACAGATTTAAGTAAGGCACTTTTATTTCAAGCAGACCTATCGACAGCAATATTGAATCGAGTTGAACTCAGTCAGGCAAATTTAACTGGTGCGAATCTTAGTCGTTCCTTAATTAGTGGGGGAATTCTCAAAAAGACGATTTTACTGAAAGCATCTTTAAATGGAGCGATTCTAATTGGGGCAAATTTGACACAGGCAAGACTGCGGCAAGCTGACTTAAGCGATACAAATCTCAGTGGTGCAAACTTATTGGAAGCGGTAATCACCGAAGCAAAATTTACACAGGCAAAATATAGTGTCAACACAAGCTTTCCCTTGGCTTTCGACCCTATTATGGCAGAGATGCAAATTCAGGAAAGCAAATAAAAAACAGGTTCGATAAGCCAATCTCATCAAACCTGTTTTTTATTTAGAGAATCTTTCTATTCTTCAGTTTCTGCTTCTGTTACCTCGTCAGTCACTTCAGCGACTACTTCAGCAATAACTTCAGGAGCCGAGATCGCTACATCGCCACTTTGAACTTCCACCTCTTCTAACGCAGGTGGAACTAAGGTCGCACCCATCCATACAATAATAGATATGGAAATAGCCAGCAAAAAACTATGCGCTTCATAAATCCTAAAACCGACTACGCTTTCAAAAAAATCTTTGGTTCCGAACAAAGCCATGATATTTTGATTAGCTTTCTCAATGCCATGCTCTACGAGAGCCATGACACGATTATTGAGATTGAAA
>JBAXTW010000035.1:0-37552 GCA_037129985.1 Pseudanabaena sp. ELA645
CCCTAAATCCATCCCTATTTAACCTACTCTAAAACTTTTCAAACACTCTCTAAGATTTCTTGAGCTAGTTTAAACCTACTAATAACTTTAGCCTTACTACTAGTAGCATTGCTTACAGAGTCTAGATAAACTTCATTTTTGATGAGGTTATCAAAATTAGCAATAATCTCAGTCTTATATTTTTTCAAGAACAAATCATCAATAATTGAGAAAAAATAAGCTACAGATTCAAAAATTGCAATGTTTATTCTACCTCTAGTTTGATAGGTAGGCAATCGAAAATTTTTCTTGCCAAATAATTCATAAGTTATCTTCATGGCTCTTTTAAAATCATCTTTTAAAGAGTCAATTTCTGATGACTTCATTGTATTGATCTTTTTCATTGTAGTTTCTAGAAAATTACTCATATCACCTTGGTAATCTTTCTTATAGTCAAAAACCCTAAAAGCGAGATATCTTAAAACTGCTTCTCTATCTTTCATTCTCTTTGCTGATATACCTTGGTTAATCGCAATTTTAAAATCTTCTGACTCAGCTAATTCTTTGAGTAACTGTGTGGATTTACCTAAAAATATACAATTTCGCACTTCTTGACGTTGTAGATTAGTTCCACCCGTATTAATTCTATTAAAAATATCATAAACGACCTTTACAGGAACCGATGGTCTAATCACATAAAGGTTAAGCTTTTTATCCTCAATTTTTGTTTGATAGTCTCCAGATAAATTTTTCAAATCAGAGAAACTATAACCATTTAATTTTTTAAGTGCCTCTAATCCTTGAAGTTTAAATCCATTGTTTACAAATTCATGTAAAGTACTAGTGCGTTGTAGTCCATCGACAACTATATATTTGCCTTCTCTTGTTTGATTAACATAAAAAGGTGGTATGGGAAAATTTAAAATAACTGACTCAATAAATTTACTTTGTTGAGTTCGTTCCCAAACAAGATTACGCTGGAAATCAGGCTCAATAATTAGCTTGCCATTATCGTATTTTCGCATCAACTCAAAAACAGTTTGAGGATCTTCACGAATATCAATATCTGCTTCAGTGGGATCGTAAGGATATAGCCCTTCTTCACCTTGATCTTCTTCCAAGGTGTCATCATCCGTTTCTATTACCTCGTTTTCATTATTTACTTTTTTTTCTGTGTGTGTTGCAATCATGAATTTTTTTATGATTTTAATCTGTAAACCTATTGGATTATATCTTACTAGTTTGAACAATTCTTATCGCCTCTCAGCTTACAGTCGCATCGCTATAACATACAATATCAATAATCTATCAGCAATTAATCTAATTGAAGAAGACTCACCTCGCTATGCCGAAGCCATGAAAGCGATCATTTTAAAATCAGAAAAAGGCATAGAATTCTATATCCGCTCTGGCAATTCAACGCGATCGCTCAACATCCAAGAATTTCATGATTACTTTATTAATCAAACCAAGAAATCAACATGAACTATCGAGAGACATTGATTACAACGCGATCGTCAGCGATTTCGGCGATCGCCTCAAGATTTAAAGTTACCGTATTCATGTTTTTAGTCTGAAGATACAGGCGCAATAAGATTTTAGCATTTTTCCCTATTTGGCTTGATGCCGTTCATAAGGCAGAAATAAACATAAAAGGCAAACTTGATCGCACCAAAACAAAATAACTGACAAAACATATAGACATTAGAGCGATCATGCTTTAACATAGATGATCGCGACTTTTTTGGCATTCCTCATGAACGCTTCTGAAATCATCCGCTCAATTGAAGCGGAATATCTCAAAACAGACTTACCCACAATTTATGTGGGAGACACTGTCAAGGTTGGAGTCAGGATTAAAGAGGGCGGCAAAGAACGTACTCAGCCTTACGAAGGCGTGATCATTGCCAGACGCGGTTCTAGCGTTAACACCGTTATTACCGTCCGTCGTGTATTTCAAGGAATTGGCGTTGAGCGAGCCTTCTTGCTACATTCACCACAAATTGAAAGCATCAAAGTGATCCGTCGGGGCAAAGTACGCCGAGCCAAGCTCTACTACTTACGCGACCTTGTTGGTAAAGCAACTCGTCTTAAACAACGATTTGATCGCCCACTATAGACCAATCTATGGTTATACTAAGTATCAAATGCTCTTTTCAATAAGGCAATTGATGCAGCAGATATAGCTAATTGCCTATTGGGGTCGTATTTTCATTACGTGCGTCCTTAGTTCAGTTGGTAGAACGCAGGTCTCCAAAACCTGATGTCGGAGGTTCGAGTCCTCCAGGGCGCGCTTCACCATTTTTTTCAATATTTCACTTAAATATTGCATTTACTCAAGATTGCAAAGGGATCGCAAGAGTTGCCGCTATGACGAAAAACGAACTAAAAGAGCAACCTAAAGAATTGTCAAAAGCTGATTCTGGATCATCGTCCGATGGTTCTGGTGTAGCTAAATTTTTTACCGAATCTAAAGCCGAATTTGGCAAAATTGTCTGGCCATCCCGTCAACAACTAATTAGTGAGTCTGTAGCTGTGCTTTTGATGATCGTTGCGGTTGCAACCTTTGTGTATCTTATTGATGCTCTATTTAGAACAATCGCATTGCAGGTGTTTCAATGATGTTTACCGAAGACATCGAACATTCACCTATTGAGCAAGAAGAATTGGACGTACCGTTCCAATGGTATGCCGTTCAGATTGCTTCGGGTTGTGAAAAAAAGGTTAAGTCGAGTCTAGAACAACGCATCAAAACCCTTGATGTCGAGGACAAGATTAAGCAGATTGAAATTCCTCATACCCCGACTGTCAAATTGAGAAAAGATGGCAGTCGTCTGGCTTCAGAGGAAAAGATCTTTCCTGGTTATGTCCTAATTCAGATTAAAACTGTCAGAAATGAAATCGGACAGTTGGAAGTTGATGATGCTGCATGGCTCGCTGTCAAAAGTACGCCCCATGTCATTAACTTTGTCGGTACTGAGCAAAAACGTCACTATGGTCGTGGTCGTGGGCATGTTAAGCCTCGTCCTTTGACTGAAAAAGAAGTCGAAAGAATCTTCCGTGTCGTAGTTGAGCAGGAGCCAGTTCTCAAAATTGATATGGCTCAGGGTGACAAGATCAAAGTGCTTACTGGACCATTCAAAGACTTTGAAGGTGAAGTGGTAGAAGTTAGCCCAGAACGGAGCAAACTTAAAGCCCTGCTTTCAATCTTTGGAAGAGACACACCTGTGGAACTGGAGTTCTCTCAGGTACAAAAGCAAAACTAATTCCTAACTAATTCATTTAAACGCAAGTTTTTAGGGTTGTTATTAGGATTTTTATCAGCTAAGAATAAATTGGCTACAAGAGAAAATGGCTAAAAAAGTTACCGCAGTTATCAAGCTAGCGCTCAATGCTGGCAAAGCTACTCCAACACCACCCGTTGGTCCCGCTTTGGGTCAACATGGTGTGAACATCATGATGTTTTGTAAGGAATATAATGCCCGTACTGCTGATCAAGCAGGCATGGTAATTCCCGTAGAAATCTCTGTATATGAAGATCGAAGTTTTACTTTCATCCTCAAAACTCCCCCTGCATCCGTACTAATTAAAAAAGCGGCTGGTGTTGCAGCGGGATCGGCTGAACCTAACCGTAAGAAAGTTGGTTCGATATCCAAAGATCAACTTCGTCAAATTGCAGAGACAAAAATGCCCGATATCAATGCTAACGATATCGATGCAGCGATGAAAATTATCGAAGGGACTGCAAAAAATATGGGCGTTACTATTACCGCCTAGTTTTTAGCTAATTCCGAGATTTTCATCTAAATCAAGTAAAAACAAATTTTAGTTGGGGGAGGAAATTAATTTTTCCGATCGCACCCCGTAGGATCAATCATGGCAAAAAAAGTATCAAAGCGCTTAAGAGAAGCTTTAAGCAAGGTTGAAGACCGCGCTTATGCTCCCATCGAAGCATTGGAATTAGTCAAAGCGACAGCAACGGCTAAGTTTCCTGAATCTGTAGAAGCTCACGTCAGACTGGGTATTGATCCCAAGTATGCTGACCAACAGTTACGGACAACCGTGACTTTACCTAAGGGTACTGGTCAAACCATCAGAGTCGCGGTGATCGCCCGTGGTGAAAAAGTTGCTGAAGCAACCGCCGCAGGTGCTGATATTGCTGGTTCTGAGGAACTCATAGATGAGATCACTAAGGGTCGCATGGATTTCGATTTACTAATTGCGACACCTGACATGATGCCTCAAGTTGCCAAACTCGGTAAGTTGCTTGGACCAAGAGGTTTGATGCCTTCGCCTAAGGGTGGTACGGTGACAACTGATTTGGGCGGCGCAATTAATGCGTTCAAAGCTGGTAAGCTAGAATTCCGTGCTGATCGCACTGGGATCGTCCATATCCTATTTGGCAAGGCTGCATTCCCCGCCGAAGACTTGCTGTTAAACCTTAAGGCTTTGCAAGAAACGATTGATCGTAATCGTCCTTCTGGCGCAAAGGGTCGCTACTGGCGCTCAGTTTATGTGTCGGCAACGATGGGACCTGCGATCGAAGTCGATGTTGCGGCTTTACGCGATCTCAAGCTTGGCGATGCGTAATTAAAAATTTTTAAAGTCATTACTTTTCAAAGCCTAAAGATAAAACTTCTACAACTAAATAGCTCCAAAGACAGCAGGTGCTAGTAGCTTAATTTCCTGCCGAGGTGATGTGAAAAAGATTCCAAATTGGAATAATTTTTTCAGCCTCGGTCTGCGAAAAGACGAGGCTTTTTTAATGACTTTAAAGAACCAACAGCAAATGTTAACAGCGCTTCGCGCTTTAACGTTTGCTCAAAACACAAGGAGGTGAAAACTATATGGGTAAGACCCTAGACCAGAAAAAAGTACTAGTCGGTGAAATGACCCAAGAGTTTGAAGGAACTCAAATGGTCATGGTCATTGACTACTCTACTTTGACCGTAGCCGAGATTACCAAGCTCCGCCGATCACTCCGTCCGACAGGTACGGTGTGCAGAACCACTAAAAACACTTTGCTCAAACAAGCAATTTCAGGAACTCCTGAATGGAAGCCTCTAGAGTCATTTCTAGTTGGTCCCTCTGCTTGCTTATTTGTCAAAGACGATATTGGTGGTGCTGTTAAGGCTTACCAAGCTTTCCAAAAGGAATCTAAGAAAACCGAACTCCGTGGCGGTGTCTTGGAAGGTCGCGCTCTCAATCCCAAGGAATTGCAAGCGATCGCCGATCTACCTTCCAAGGAAGTTCTGATCGCGCAAATTGCTGGCGCTATCAATGCGATTACCGCCAAAATTGCGATCGGGATCAAAGAGGTTCCTCAATCTCTTGGACGCGCTGTCAAGGCTGTTTCCGAGAAAGAATCTGCTTAGAAAAACTAGTAATTACGAATTATCAATTACGAATTACGATTTATCAATTATCAACCTAATCTAATTAATTAAAGAGAAAAACTATGTCTGCAAAAGTTGATGCTATCGTTGAAGAACTAAAGTCTTTGAGCCTTCTTGAAGCTTCTGAATTGGTCAAAGCGATCGAAGAAACCTTTGGCGTTTCGGCTGCTGCTCCTGTTGGCGGTATGATGATGGCTGCTCCTGGTGGCGCTGCTGCTCCTGTTGAAGAAGTCGAAGAGAAGACTGCTTTTGACTTGGTACTTGACGAAGTTCCTGCTGACAAGAAGATCGCTGTTCTGAAGATCGTTCGTGAAATCACTGGCTTGGGTCTGAAGGATGCTAAGGATCTTGTTGAGTCTGCTCCTAAGACTGTTAAAGAAGGTCTGTCTAAGGCTGATGCTGAAGCTGCTCAAAAACAAATCGCTGAAGCTGGCGGTAAGGCTTCCGTTAAGTAATTGTTGGCAACAGTCAGTTTGCTAATGTCTTGGTTTACCAAGATATAAAAAACAAATATAAAGGCACGCAGAGCGTGCCTTTATTATTATCTGTGAGTATTTTTTATGAACGATCCCCTATCAGAATTATTTGCGGTTATCGTCGATCGCCGTGAAAATCCCCAAGAAAGCTCCTATACCTGTAAATTATTTGCGGGTGGCGACAATAAGATTTTAAAAAAAATTGGCGAAGAGTCCGCCGAAGTGGTCATGGCTTGCAAAGATGACGATCCCGATGCGATCGCTGGGGAAGTCGCGGATTTGTTCTATCACACATTAGTGGCGATCGCTCATCACCATGTCGATTTGCAACTGGTTTATGACAAGCTTGCTCAAAGACGCTGATCCTAGTGTCATGAATTATTCGCGCCCCCAGTAATCTATTGCAGCAAGCCTTTAGACTGTAGGGGCTGAGCATTTGCGCCACAATTTTAAACCCCATCACAGAAATCTTGATCCGCAAATGCTCAGCCCTCTATGCTTTTATAGATAATTTGTCCCTGCGTTGCGAAGTTTTGGGCTGAGCATTCCCAAAAAAAGATTATCTAAAAATTTATAAATTCCTGTGGAATGCTCTGCCCCTACAGTTCTACTTTATGGCGCAAATAAATAGTGACACTAACAAAATACTTGTTAATGAAGTAAGATTACCTATGAGTAAATCAAAGGGTAGATTGCTGTGGCATCGAATAGTGTAGAGCGGTCTGATTCGCTTACAGGCAGTATTTTAAAAGGCACTCTTAAGGCTGTTGGCGGTACATTGCTTGGCATCATCATGATTGGTGGTGCAGCTATGGCAGGTGGACTAGTCGGCTTAGCGCTTAGCTTTCGCGACCTGCCTGACGTGAGAGTGCTTAAGGGCTATGTGCCTGTAGAAACTACTTATATCTACGATATTAACGGTGAGTTAATTGCCCGTTTACATGGCGATGTTAACCGCGAAGTTGTCACACTTGATCGCATTTCCCCACATTTAAAGCGATCGGTACTGGCGATGGAGGATGCCTATTTTTACACTCACAAGGGCATTGATCCCAATGGCATTGGTCGGGCGGTTTTAGCAAACTTTAATGCAGGAGGAACCGTTGAAGGTGGCTCAACACTAACCCAGCAGTTAGTCAAAAACCTATTTTTATCGAACGAACGTAGCCTTAACCGTAAAGTTGCCGAAGCCGTCTTAGCGATGCGGGTTGAGCAAGTGTTTACCAAGGAGCAGATCCTTGAAATGTACCTCAATCAAGTTTTTTGGGGGAGAAATACCAATGGCGCAGAAACAGCATCTCAAAACTATTTTGGTAAATCTTCAGCCGACTTGACTCTTGGTGAAGCGGCGATGTTGGCGGGGACAATTCAAGCGCCTTCAGTGTTCAATCCTGTGGATAACTTTTCAGAAGCCAAGAAACGTCAGGGATTAGTACTAGATCGACTCGCAGAATTGAATTGGGCAACCAGTGCCGAAATTAAAGCAGCTAAAGCTCAAAAAATCGTTATTAAGAAGACAGGAACATCCTACGAAGTTAGTCGTGTGCCTTATGTGTCACAGGCTGTAACTACTGAGTTAGAAGAGAAATTTGGCAAAGATGTCATTTTGCAGGGAGGCTTGCGAGTCCAGACCACGATCGATTTAAAACTACAGCGTATTGCCGAAGAAGTTGCTGCTGATGGTTATAAAGAACTGACTGAACGTGGGGCTAATGCCAATCAGTTAGCTTTGGTTGCCGTTGACCCGCGTACAGGATTTGTAAAAGCCTTGGTGGGTGGTGTTGGGGAGTTTGATAAAAATCAATTTAACCGAGCCGTGCTAGCCAGAAGACAGTTAGGCTCCTCGTTTAAGCCTTTTGTTTACTATGCCGCCTTTGCCACAGGAAATTACACTCCTGATTCGGTAATTGATGATAGCCCGATGACGATTCCCGATGGTGATGAGCCTTATGTGCCTCGTAACTACGATAATAAATTTTCGGGTTCGATCAGCATCAGACAGGCGATCGCTGTTTCTCGAAATATACCTGCAATTAAGTTGGGGATCGAAGTTGGAGCGGACAATGTAATTGCAATTTGTCGCAAATTGGGGATTAACAGTCCGATCAAGCCTGTTGTCTCTCTGCCCCTTGGTGCAGCCGATGTGACACCGATGGAAGTGGCGGGAGCCTATGCAGTATTTGCTAGTGGTGGATATAAATCAAAAACAACGATGATTGCGCGAGTGACTGATCGCAATGGCAATTTAGTTCTTGATAACACGCCTAAGCCTGAATTAATTCTTGATCCGATCGCTGTTTCTTATTTGACTGATGCCTTGCGCGGTGTTGTTACCAATGGCACGGCGACTGAGGCGCAATTGAGTGAAGGGCGACCTGTAGCTGGGAAGACTGGTACGACTTCGGATTTCCGCGATGCATGGTTTGTGGGATATGTGCCACAGTTATCTGTCGCCATTTGGATCGGGAACGATGATTATTCGCCGATGTCTAATGGTGTTACGGGCGGTGTTTATGTCACTCCGATTTGGCGTAGATTTATGGAAAAGGCTTTAGCTGGTCAACCAATTGAGCAATTCCCAGTACCAGCAGAACTTCCTGACAAAGAGCCTGTTAAAAAGAAAAATTAATTCCACGGGGCGCAAAGCGCCCTGTGGGTTTGCAAGCTATGTCAGACAAGATGTCTGACCCACAGATATAAAATCCTTGTGGTACGGGCATCCTGCCCGTTTATTCTCCAGTCAGTCAGATCTGCAACATTATGTCATCGCAAAATTTTAGTCAGTTTCTTGCTAATTCTTTATTTATAGTGCGATTGCTGATTTATTCAGCGATCGCTTCGGCAATAATTAAATACGCCGCGCCCCACTGGACTTTGTTAACCAATAATCTTAATGTTGATACGATGAATGCGATCGCTATTAACTTAATTATTTTCCCAGTAGCTTTTTTCGCCTTCGTCCTGTGGTTAAAACGTTAGGCGAAAACAAGAAAATTTCCGTTACAGCGCTTCGCGCTGAATAAAAAACAAAATTGGTTAGGCGGGCTTGCCCAGCGAACCAAATTTTTTAAGCATTCGCAAAACTTTTAGTCATTACAAAACAATTCCGACCGTCATCCATTTTCAGATAACTAATGTCATCTGCAACCATCTTGGCAATAAAAAGACCCCGCCCACCCGTGGGTATATCATTGATTTCTACAGCATCTTTGGTTTTGTCAACTTCCTTCGTAGCCCGTTCAATTTGAGCCTCCAAATCAAATGGCTCACCATAGTCCCAAATCCGTAATTCTAAAAATTTTTCCGTTTCATGGAGACTAATTTCAATATCAATGGGCGTTTCTTCTGACAGTCCTTCATGGGCGTAGGAAACGACATTGGTAAATACCTCGACCAGAACCAGATTACATTGCATCCAAGTTGGCTTTGGCAAAAAACTTTGAAACTGCTGAAACCACCCCTGCAATTTGGCAAGAGCGTAGATATCGCTGTTAACTTGGATTTGATAATGTTTCAACACTAATGGTTTTATCTGGTGTATTGAGAAACTGGCGATTTGAAATTACTGACGGTTATACCAACGCATTAATACACCTGCAAGTTTATCGGAGTCGTGGCAAACAGTCGCATTGTCTTTCTCACGCATTATATTAGCAATCAAGACGGGGCAACCAATTTCTCCAAGCCGATCGCGATCTAGACTGGTAAAGTACGAGCCGAAAGAAGCATAGTGCTGAAGCGATCGCTCGGATGGCGGAGTCTTTTGGACTAACACCACATCAAACAATCGCACTCCCGCTATTTCATCTAAAACTCGCACATAGTCGGAAACAGAATAACCATCTGTTTCACCCACTTGACTCATGATATTACAAAGGTAGATCGATGGCACATTGCGATCAATTAATGCTTGAAGAATATCGGGTACGAGCAGGTTGGGAATAATACTGGTATATAGGCTTCCAGGTCCAATTACAATCAAGTCGGCTTCATTAATATCTTCAACAGCCTGAGGTAGACCTTTAGGATTATCGGGTTTACAGCCAATGTGTTTGATTTTGCCTTTAGCTTCGGGAATACTCGACTCTCCCTCAACATAGCGCCCATCTTCAAATTCCGCCCATAACACCATCTGATCAAGCGTCGCTGGCAATACCCGTCCCCGCACTGCTAAGACCTGAGAACTTGCAGCGATCGCCTTTTCGAGATCCCCCGTCACTTCACTCATGGCGGTGAGAAATAAATTGCCAAAGCTGTGACCTGTTAACCCTTCCCCTGTTTTAAACCGATATTGAAATAACTCAGTTACTAATTTTTCTTCGTCAGCAAGAGCAGCAAGACAATTACGAATATCCCCTGGTGGTAATACTCCATGTTCGCGGCGCAAACGCCCTGAAGATCCACCATCATCGGCAACAGTGACGATCGCCGTAATATTGGCACTATATTGCTTGAGTCCGCGCAACAGATTTGACATGCCCGTACCGCCGCCGACGGTGACAATTTTTGGCCCGCGATTGAGCTTGCGATGAGAAACTAATAATTCTAATAGTTCTTTGTCCTGATTAGGCATGAGGACTTGGGTGATCGAGCGGAGCGCGCGTTTTTGTCCAAACCAAAGTAGCCCCAGCCCAATAAATAGAGCGATCGGACCACTCATATTGCGGGGCAGGATCGCAACTAAGGTATCGATCGCATTACCAATTAGCCGCGACAAAAATAAAATTGGGGTGAGTCTTGCTGAAATCGCGATTCCCAATACGATTAAAACAATGCCAATAATGCTGACAAGGAGCCATCGTTTTACCAATAGTCCTGGCAACAGCCACTGAAAACCACGCAGCCACTTTCTATTTTTAACGGGTGGACGATAGCGATTTGCCGATGGCTTTTTTGATAACTTCATTCAACATCCTGCATTTAGCATCCTGTAATGTGAACTAAAACTTCGCGGGTATGTCCCAGATTGCGATGTTCCCACACAAATATTCCTTGCCAAGTGCCGAGTGCAAGTTTAGCATTAGCGATCGGGATTGTTTCTGATGTTTTTGTAAGGGTGCTACGAATGTGGGACGGCATATCATCAACGCCTTCGGAAATATGGCGATATTGGCTGGCATCTTCAGGGATTAACTTAGAAAAGAACGTTTCCAAATCGGCAAGTACATCAGGATCAGCATTTTCTTGAATGATTAAGCTTGCGGATGTATGCCGTAAAAATACGTTGCATAGCCCCATTTTTATCCCCGATCGCGTTAAAACTTCTTCGACTTGACGGGTGATGTTATGTAATTTTTTACCATTTGTCCGTAGAGCAATGGTTTGCTGCACCATATATTGGGCAGAGGATTGAACGGGCTGTTGATTAGCGATCATTGTTTCATTAAATGCTTTCTAAAAATGCGGCAATTATTGCTAATGCTACCACTGGCAATGTAAAGAAGGGCAAGCAGTATAATCAAGGCAAAATAAAAAAGTAAGCGCTCTGATAATTGCTATGACAATTAAAGATAAAGTTCTAAATGCAGTTACTGAACTCCCTCAAAATGTTGATTTTGAAGAGATCTTGGAACGTCTTTATTTTCTTTATAAGGTAGAGACAGGATTACAACAAGTTCAGTCTGGGGATACGCTAACCCACTCACAAGCTATGCTCAATCTAAAGACATGGCACAAATAAACTGGACAAAACAAGCACTCAGTGATTTAGAAGCGATCGGCGATTATATTGTGCGTGACTCACCTGCTATTGCTCAGGTGTTAGCGATCGCCATAAAGAACTGCATTGAGGAAACATTTTCGCAACTCACCATTTTGGAATCGATCGACAAAGCGGCTATTGATAATAATGATAAAGCGTTCAAAGGGACTATCTGGTGACTGCTGCGTAATTTCATCCACACTATGAAATAGTTTGTCATCACATATATGAAGGATGTCACCTATATTCAGAACAGCTTTAGCAATCAGCTTTGTGCCTGCTTTATCATGGTAAAGATAATTAGTTGCTCCACAGACATTTTCGCGAGACAGTACAAGAATACTAAGTGCTGTGCATCCGTCGGCATGAATGCCTTGCCCCTGTAAAGGATCGATGTATCCATGCCCTTTTACACCAGTGATCTGCATGAGAATAGGCTCTCGTATACCTATGCCCCAAAGCCTTGCCCAATCTATTACAAATGATTGAACATCCGTGCGATCAAGGAAATCCTGTTCCAGAGATGGGTAGTAGCGCTTTTTATCTGCCATTGTGCTAGCGTCATTATAGTTACCGCCCTGCGCCATCGCACATTCCCCCATAGTTTGGACGCTGCCATCTTCGATAATGTGGAGCCAAGACATCCGTTTCAATCGAAAATCTACATAGGGATCGGGAGGAAGATCTCGAAGAAATGATTGCCATGCTGATAGATCTATACTTTGTGAAATATTGTCAATACTCCAGTACTGAGTATCAAGGTCTGTTTTTGGATCGGATAGTTTGATCGATCGCTCAAACTTAGGATTAGAGAGAAGTAGACTTGTTGGACTCATTGATAGGTGACTTTTACTCAAGATATTTGGGTCAATCAAATTTCTCGCAAATCACAGAAGGCGCTAACTATAGACAAAGCTACTACTGGTGCGGTGACTGCCGATAAGACCCGATCGCCTAGAGATACGGGGATGAATCCTGCTGCGATCGCCATTTCTTCTTCTCTAGCAGTCCAACCACCTTCGCAACCCGTTGCTATAACAATTTGCCCATTGTTCTCAGCGAAGTCTAAAGAATAGATTGAGTTTTGTAAACTCGCAAGTAAGTGCGTCACATCAGGACTAGTCACACAGATGTATTTCAAAATTGGTGACGGGCTTTTAGCCAAGTTATCTAGCCAAGCTGTTAATGTTTGTGGAGCCTTAAGTTCGGGTATGTAACTACGCATTGAGAGTTCGGCGGCTTCTTCGGCGATGCGTTGCCAGCGATCGCGTTTTTGATAGCCGATTTCAGTGCCAGCTTTGAGAGTAGTGCGATCGCTAAATAATGGCGCAATTTGTCGCACACCTAATTCTGTTGTTTGGCGGATCACCGACTCGATATTGCTACCTTTGGGCATGGCAATACCGAGCTGAATTTCCGCCGCTAATTCGGAATCATTTTCGAGTTTGGCGATCACCTCAGCAATATCGGGATTACTTGATAATTTGGCTAACCACCATCCACTATTGCGATCGATGGCAATAAATTCTGCACCAATTTCTAGACGCAAGACATTGCATAAGTAATGTTTTTGATCGGGGGTGAGGGCGATCGCACTGTTAATTTGTAACGCTGCCAAGACTTGGTGCGACTGTAACGACAATCGTTGAAGTCTACGTTTTTTCTCTGTCATCCCTTAATCCGTATCATCCATGATTCAGATATTTATTTTGGACTAAATAGCCATCCTTTTTTCCAAAAGTAAAACAACAATCCTCCAGACATTGACAGCATCAATAACCAACACAGCGCATATCCATATGACCATTTCAACTCAGGCATATTCCCTAATTCAGTATCAAAATTCATGCCATATACTCCCGCTACAAAGGTAAGGGGAATAAATACTGTCGAAATAACAGTCAAAAATCGCATGATTTCGTTAGTGCTGTTACTTAACGATGATAAATAAATATCCATCAAGTTAGCCGCAAGCTCGCGATAGGTTTCGACCATATCCATCACCTGTACGGTATGGTCATAGCAATCACGCAGGAAAACCCGTACTTCGCGATCAATTAAAGGGCTTTCTTCGCGGATCAGGGCATTAATTGCATCGCGCTGCGGCCAAATTGCACGGCGTAATAGTAAAAGTTCACGTTTGATTTTATGGATTTTATCAAGGGTTTGGCGCGTGGGCTTATCTACCACTTCATCTTGGAGATCTTCGAGACGTTCGCCATAGTCCTCTAATACTGGGAAAAATCCATCAACGATCGCATCGATGAGGGCATAGGCTAAATAATCAGCTTTTTGCGATCGGATTACACCACGATTCCGATGAATACGCTGGCGCACTGGCTCAAATACATCAATTTCTGGTTCTTCTTGTACTGTTAAGACGTAATTTTTCCCTAAGATCAAACTTACCTGCTCATCATAAAAACCTTTGCCATCTTCACGACTAGTCACCATATGCAGAATGATCAATTCTTGATCCTCAAAACTTTCTACCTTGGGGCGTTGAGGAATATTGACTATATCCTCTAGTACTAGCTCATGGAGATTAAACACCTTGCCCAAACGTTTCATCACATCTTCAGAGCCTAGCCCTTGTACATCGAGCCATGACACGGATTGACTATCGAGGTAGGGAAAACATTCTTCAGGCGTAGCAAGCTGCACTCCCATAGCCTCTTCAGCATTGTAATCAATCAAGAAAATATTCGGAATGCTAGAATCGGCATCAATGATCAATGTCCCAGGCGGGCTACCAGGTTCAGGTTCATTAAAGTCGTAAAATTCTAGTTGATCTTCTTGATCTTCGGAATCATCTTCAATGGGACTAGGCTTAAATCTGGTTGGGTTATGAAGCATAGATCTGCAAGTCATGAAATACACTGACAGTGTGCCACATTGTTTCAACTAGTTCGTCTTTATATTGAATTAGGCGTAGCGCCATTTAATTCGCTCCTCAATATTTTTTAAGCGTTTATGAAATCCAAACAAAATTCACAACAAAATTCAAAAAAGCTGAATAAGTTTAAATTGCTGTCGATCGCCTCGTCTCTTTGTTTGACAACATCTCTTGGCACTGTAATTACAGAAATGGCGATCGCTGGTCCTTTACCAGAAAAACTCTTGTGGGGCAAACCAACCTGTGATGTTAGTAAATCAGAAATTTTGCGGAAACATGAACTGCGAAAACTAGCCTTGGTGGTAAATCCCAGCGATCCGAAATCGCAAACCGAATATCAGGGAATCATTCAAAAACATAAATCTGATTTACAAGCCTGTCGCGATCGCACGACACCACAAACTCAAGCAACATGGTTGCGTCTCTATCCCAACGATGCCAAAACGGGTGTACTAGAGGATGTCTTCGATAAAATCGCTAATCGTGGTTACAACCAAGTTTTTATTGAGGCTTTTTATGATGGGCGGGTGTTGCTACCTGTTGCCGATAATCCTACCCCTTGGCGATCGGTGATGGAGGAAGCTGTCAAAGCGGGAGAAGTACCAGCAAATTATGACTTACTAAAACAGGCGATCGCCCTTGGCAAAGAACGCGGTATTAAGGTTTATGCTTGGTCGTTTGCAATGAATTTTGGCTATGGCTATAGCGAAGTGAAGGGGCGTGCGGGTTCGCTAGCGCTGAATGGCAATGGCGAAAATAGTATTGCCAATACGAATTTTAATCGCCAGCTAGTCGCTGATGGCAAAGCTTTTTATGAAGATGCCTATGAAGTCGATCATTTGTTTGTCGATCCCTATGATGTGATCGCGAGAGCCGATCTGACGGCTGTGGTCAAGGCGATTATGCAACGCAATCCTGATGGAGCGGTATTTGATTATGTCCGCTACCCCACCACTTCCACAGGAGATTTGATCGATAACGTCAAGCAACTTTGGATTCATGGCAAATCTTCGCGATCGGCTTTATTAAATAGTATTGACAATAAAAATGTTCGCGAATTGATGGCGCTCTATCTCCAAAATGGCAATCTCTCGGCTGATGATGTCGTCCAAACGGAAAAGCAACTGTCTCAAATTGCTAAAGTTCAACCCACAAATATTAAAAATCCTACGGAATCGGCGGCGATCGCGAGAGGTTTGCTCTGGAATATTGCCACTAATCACGCTTATCAAGGTGTCCTTAATTTCGTCAGCGCAATTTCTGCACCGCTCAAGCAAAATAATATTCCTATTGGTACGGTTTTCTTTTCGGGCGGCAATCGCAATGAGTCAGGTAAATTTGACCCCAAAATGCAACCTTGGGATCGTTTCCCTGCTCATATGGAACGTCATCCGATGACCTATGCGCTTTGCAGTGATGGTAAATGTGTTGCCGATCAAGTTACGGAAGTTGTCCGTCAATCCGCTCCTGAAACTTTAGTTTGTCCAGTTTTAGCAGGGACATGGGGGCAAAGTTTTGATGGACATCCTAGTTTTGAAAGGCAGATGCAAGCGATCCGCACCCAAGAACCAAAAATTAATTGCATCAGTCATTTTGTTTATTCATGGCTAGAACCTGAAAGCGATCGCCTTCGCAAGTTTGGCAAAGCCACAGGATTAGAGAGCGCCACAGTTCCCAACTAAATAAAAAGAGGTAGCGTAAATAGCCACCTCTTTTTTAGCCACAACTTTTTTCATTTTTTTCAAAAAGTTTAATGCCAACTTCTTCTAAAAATCTTTGAGCTAAATTTTGTCCACTAGCTTTTATTGGCGGATATACTTTGGGGGTACAAACGTATGCTTCTCGACCCAGCCCTTCATAATTTCCTCCCAACATTCGATCAAACAAAGCGATCGTTTTTTTTAGTTGCTCAATAGCATTTGTTCGATTTACCCTCATACTTCTTGGTTTTATACTTGTCGCGTTCAATTTAAGTTCAACAAAACAAAGGTTATTCTCATCAAAAAATACAAAATCACATCGTTTTTCACCTATCTCCAATAATTGCATTAAGCACGCATCAGTTCCGTCAATCGGGACAAATCCAACGGTTTGAGCATTTTTTATATTAAATAATTTTGTAATATCAAAATTTGTTTGGATAATGTTTATTCCATTGTGGCAAATTATAAAAGTATTATCGTCAAGGTTCTTATCAACTACAATAAAAGACCGTTTATCTTCAATGTCAATTATTGAAAACTCATCGCGAAGTTCTATTTCTAATATTTCATTTAATCTATCAAAACTATTTAATAAATGCTCTTTAAACCTTTCAAATCTACTCATTTTCTTCTAAAAGTCCTGGCATGAATACTATACAAAGTATTAAAATCTCCACCAAGGATTTCAGACACTTCATCTAAATAATTTTGTTCGATGGTTCCCATCTCAATATCAAAAATTGATTCGCAATAATCAGCTTCTTTGTCCATGAAATGATTGCCTAACGAATATGCAGAAAAATCTTTAGCTTTTAGCCAAAATTCTTTTGGTATTAGTTCAGCTACTTCAGCCTCAGCCGATGGATTCTTATCTACAACTCGTTGAGCAAATAATAAATTGTTAAATACTGTAAGAATATAAGGGCTATGGGTTGTAATAATGAGTTGATTCTCATCATTTTGATTAACCATTAAAGCTAACAACTCAATCAGATTTTTCTGAGCAACAGGAAATAAATGAGCTTCTGGCTCCTCAACAATTCTCAATAATGTCAACCCTTTAGTTATAAAGACCAGTATATCTTGCAAAATTCTGATTACTTCTTGCTGTCCTGATGAAGCGTTACGAAGATCAATAGATTCTTGAGAATTAAGTATGATTTTTTCTTCGCCATTTTCATAAATATATTCACCTTTTAAGATCTCAAATACTTTCTTTTTCGTAAGAATATAATTACTGTTCTGGTATTCCGAATAGGAATTTTCCCAACTCTTTAAATATACTTTGTTATTTAAGATTTTGCCGATAAATTCTAACATTAAAATCTCATCAACTGCTTGTATTTTTAAATGATTTGGAAGCTCATTATTCCTTTGCAACCTAATTTTTATACTTGCAAATAGCTCTCTCTCAAACAGTTCAGAATAACTTACGGTAGCACTTCTACCTGCAATCACAAATAGTGAATCAACTTGATAACAGTTATTAAATACTTTATTTAACTCATCTGAAATTATTCGAGCATAAGAAAGCTTATAAGCGTGAGAAGTCAATTTATCTGTATCAGATGTTGATTGTAGAAACGTTGATTGTAGAAACGTTGATTGTAGAAACTTTTTACTTTCACCTATCAGATCTTTAAATTTGTCATCAAAAAAAATTGGGCTAAACTCACATTGTATTTCTTTATCCTGACTAAAACTTAAAACCAATGACTTATCTAATTCAAAGTCAAAATAAAACTTTATTTCAAAATCATTCAACTTTTTAGTCGATCCAAACCAGTTGTAAAACTTTTCTTTTAGAACGGAAATAACATCAAAATTCTCGTCGAAGTAATCTCTTTGCTTGTCTTGATAAATCTGATTAAATATGTCATCTCTTAGAGTTTTAAAGAAGTAAATAAGCTTAGAAATCGTGCTTTTACCGCTAGCTTGTTCACCGATTAAAACTAAAATTTTCTTGATTTCGATTTCAGCATAGGCGATCGCACCGAAATTTTTGATGATGATTTTTTGCATATATTAAAGTCCGTCGTAAGGTCAGAATATGCTTAAGCACACACGCATTTATTTGCCCATATTGCGTTTGAGGCGCTCCAGTTCCTCATCCATTTCCCATCGCCGAAAAGTTTCTTCTAGCTTATCGTTAGGATCGCGAAATGGTGGGGTGTAAAGATTATCCCAGTTTAATGGAGTTTTAGAAGCAGGTGTTTCCTTTGCAGTTTTAGCAGCTTCAGCAATTTTGGCTTGAACTTCCTTGCGTCGTTCTTGGATTTGTACCTGTAGAGCTTGGCTATCGATCGCCCGTTTTTTGACTAACTCCATTTGCGCCCAAACTTGATTACCTTGACGCAGGAGCGCCGCCTCACGTTCTTTGGCAGGATTCGCCAAATCGGGACGATTAAAAGACTCAGCCTTAACCGTGCGATCGTGCCAAATGCGAATTTCTTCAGCGATTTCTAGGATGCGATCTTGGAGATCTTTCTCTTCTTTTTTAGAGCTAACGATCAGCTTAGCTATCTCTTCTTCCTGTTGGCGCAACTTATCTTCAAGGATCTGCAATTCGATCTGGGGATTATTGCGAATAAACTCCTCTAAGCGCGTCTCCAAGAAACGAGATATATCTTCTAATAGTCCCATGTTTTTTTTCCGCTAAGTGAATTAATTATAACTAGATAGCTAGACAAGGGGCTTAAGCCCCTTGCCTGTAAATCAACATATTTAGAATTTTTGACCAACAAATAATGTTTTTGTTTCTTTACCGCGCTTGAGAATAATTTCTTGCTGACTAACACGCGATAACGACCATCCAGTATTACCGATCGCTTTACCTAGTCCCACAGTTTGCACTGCGCCATTCATATCAAACATGGCGGAAGAGCGATCGCCCAGATCTAATGATCCAATCAATGTGTAGGATATTTCGGGTGGTGTATATGCTGGCGTTGGTGTGTTGGTTACAGTAACAGGAGACGGTTTTTTAGCCTTGGGATTGGAGGTGGGATTAGCAACAATAATCGAGTTATTGGATGTGGCAGGTGGTAGGGCTAGGGGTGATGGTAAATTGCCATTATTATTTAGGCTGGGGGGCTGATATACAGGCACATACATTGGCTGCTGCATACCATTAGCCAAGGGGTTTGTGCCAATAGGTAAAGGCATATTGCCTAATAACGGTGCGGTCATCAGGGGAATATTGCTACCAATGTTGGCGTTGGGATTCATAGCGATCGCCCGATTCTTATCGCTTATATCCGCTAACATCCGTCGGATTTCTTCGGCAAAGGGTTTATTGTCAGGGATAGTTTTTTGATTTATGGTCGCCACGCTTACCGATTGTCTACCGAGCCAGATGCCATGATTAATTGTCCACATAATCGCGGCGATCAGGGCCGAGCTACAGGCGGCGACTAGCAAAATGCGATCTAAGAGATTGGGTTTCTGAAGTTCTGGCGCGAACTCGGTGGGTGGTACAGGGGTGGGCGGCTCTGGATTGCGTGTGATGTAGGGTTCAATCCAAAGTAAATCCTGTTTAGAGATGGGAGGCAACGAGATATCCGTAAGATTCAGTTTCGTGATATTAACTGTATCTTTTGATGTTGAGGCATCTCTTTCGGACGGATCAAGATTGGCGATCGCAACCATGTCAGAGCTTGATGAATTTATAGAGGCATAGGGGGCTGATGCTTGGTTTCTATTTTTTTGCTTAAGCGATCGCTGTTTATTCTGATCAACATGGAGTGCAGTCTCGACTTCTCCAAATAAATCATCCATCAAGTTATCAACCTTATCTGAGTATGCGTCAGCATCTGGGGTTGTTGGATAAAACTGATTTTTATTATTGGTTTCTTGCATCATGAACCGACCTATTCACCCTATATATCCACGGCTATTTGTGAAGCCTGAATGTGCTGTTTTGATTGCAATCTTAGTTAAATTGCCGAGTTTTAAGCTATGTCTTAAAAAATAACACTGGTAAGTGATACCACAGATTGACTCTTAATACCACAAATATTTTAAAAAACAAAAAAAGCGGCGCTATGCACCGCTTTTTTTACTCATGTAAGGTAAGGGCAATTCATGAATTGCCCTTACCTTACATGAGGGTTAAATTCTGACTAGATCGGGATAGATCGTTAAAACTTCATCAGTTGTGAGGGTATATTCCTCAGATTGAGGTTCCCATAATACTTCTACAGCCAAGATGTTATCCGCAGGGACAGAACCGATCGCCGATAGGGCGGACTGGAGATCGGCGGTGGAGCGCAAAACTGGTAGCTTGCTGATGGATTCACCAGACACGGCTAGAAGCAAGGTCACAACAATGTACTCGCTAGGATCTTCGGTGCTTAAATCGCCTTGGCTCGGTAAAGTGGCGACAGGGTTTGCTTGCGATAGCCGCCCACCAACGTTGCTTAATACCTCGGCATTTAGTTTGCTGCGCTCGGACATCACTAAACTATTAAACTTTTGTTCGGCAAGCGCAAATTTGGTGTTTTCATTGGCACTGCTGACATACACCCAATATTCAGGATGACGCATCAAGGCGATCGCGGTTTCACGAGTAACAGTTGCCAAGCCTTCAACCGATGAGGTATCAGACTCTAGAGCCAGATAAGTCAGTTCTTGTTGGAGCGATCGCGCTGAGGCAAGCAAACCAACTTGGATTTTGGCAACGCTAACTTTGCTATCCATACCCGTGATTCCTTCGCCTTTACGCCCACGAAATGCTTGCATGATTACCCCTGCAACGATCGCAATGAGTAAAAATGTAAACAAGCCGCTACCGAGACCGCCGCCAAAGAACATGGGGAAGAAGAAAAAGCCGCCGCCGCCGCCATAGCCACTATTCCCGCCGTAAAAAGAATTACTGCTCCCACTGCCGCTATAGCCTGAATTTGAAGGAGCCGATGGTGCTGATCGACTGGGTGATGATTTGAAAGAACTTCCTCCAACACGACCGCCAGAACGTTTTGCTAAGGCTTCGTGGGCGTTACCAAATACTGATATTGCTAGTAATGAAATTGCGGAAATAGCTACTAGCGATCGCGTCCAGACTTTGACGTTAGCTTTAACTTTCTTCATAAATTCTGAGTTAAGAAATTTGATAAGAGCAAGGGACATAAACTAATCGGCTACATATGTTCTAACTTAATTTTAACTCTAGTCGAGAGCGGCTAACCAATCCATTACCCGATCGCCTAGCGATACACCATTAAGGCGATCAATTTCGCGTACTCCTGTGGGACTAGTGACATTGACTTCAGTAAGATAGCCACCTATCACATCTATTCCCACAAACATTAAACCATCGCGTTTAAGAATCGGTGCAAGTTGTTTGCAGATCTCTAATTCGCGATCGGTAATATCGATCTTGACCGCACTGCCGCCTGCCGCCATATTGCCGCGAAATTCACCCGATTGGGGGACACGGTTAACTGCGCCAATGGGTTCACCATCAAGGAGAATGATCCGCTTGTCGCCATTTTGGGCGGCGGGGAGATATTCCTGCACCATTACGGGAGTTTTGCCAATGTTGGTACTGATTTCAATCATCGAGTTGAGATTGCGATCGCCTACTTCCAAAAACAAAATTCCTTCACCACCTTTGCCTCCCAATGGCTTCATCACCGATTTGCCCTCAGTCGCCACAAATTCCCGAATTGTATTTTTATCTGCGGTGACAATTGTTTTGGGAATTGCGCCTGTAAATTGGAGCGCATACATTTTCTCATTGGCGGCGCGTATGCCTTGGGGAGAATTGAGAACTTTGGTTCTGTGGATATCGACATAATCGAGAATATAGGTAGCGTAGAGATATTCCGTGGTGACAGGTGGATCAGGACGCATCCACACAAACTGCATATTCTCTAAGGGTTGAAATTCTCCTTCCGTTACTTCATACCAAGGATTAGGAACCTGCCATTTGCCATCGACTAGAGGAACTGGATGAATTTTAGTAGATTGCAGAAAAGCCCATGCTTTACCATCCTTGATGCTGAGGGTGTTCATGGTGGTAATAAATACTTCATAGCCTCTGCGACAAGCCGCTTCCATTAGCGCCACGCTGGTGTCATGGGCAGGATCGAGTTTAGCGATCGGATCGATAATAAATGCGAGCTTCATTGTTTATGATTATTTGATTTGTGACTATTTTAACCAATTAAACAAAATCTGCCATAATTTGATTCCATGCCCCCTGAAGTAATTATAAATATAGAGTAAGCGATCGCCCAAACCAACACCAATCCCAATCTCGATATCACACCCCTAATCATGCCTATTAGCTACGCCATCTCAGGAGCGATCGCCCTCGCTGCGATCGCCGCCTTTCTCCGTCAACTCAGAGAATAGTCCTGAATGCCATTGCGATCGCCTATGCATTTAACCAAAGACTAGGCGATCGTAATACGCGAATCTTTTGATAGCTAATTATTCTGCTAGCAGTCTTTTTCATTGATCCAAATCAGAATTAAACTTATAGAAAGAAAAAGTCATCGGCTACTGCTGCGTCTATGCCAAGTTAAATTAATTTTGCCCCTTTATCAACTTAAAATGCAGAGGTTGAACTAATTAATAACTAGTAGCGACAAATGCAGAAAAGAATTGCTGTAAAACACCCGATCGCAAATATCTTTAACGCAGCTTCCCGTGGATTAGCGGTGACAGCGATTAGTGGCTATCAAAAATTTATATCCCCCCATAAAGGTTTTTCTTGCGCCCATCGGGTTTTGTATGGATGCGAATCCTGCTCGCAATATTTTAAACAGGTAATTGCTGAAGAGGGAATTATCACGGCGATCGCTAAATCTAGGGAGCGTTTTCAAGGATGTCGTGAAGCCAATGAGATTTTAAAAAAACGGCGATCGCAATGTAAGGCTACCCGAAATTATTACGCAAGTCGATTAGTTAGCAATTCGGTCGCGATCAACTCCGAAAATCCTGAAGAGACTGATATTCCTGAAGATTCTGAAACCACTAAACCGCCCAAACTCGGTGGTTCGCAATGGTCAAGTAAAAGGCGATCGCAACCTATCAATCAATCCAACAATCCTAATAATAATAATTGTGGTGATTGGGTGGATTGTGCCGATTGTGTTTATACAATCACTGGGCAGGGTTGCCCAGATTTGAGCTGTCCAGATTTAAGTTGCCCAGATTTGAGTTGTGGTAATGCTGATTGTTTATCAGGGATGGATTGTAGTGGGCTAGACTGTGGAAGCCTAGATTGTGGCAGCGGTGACTGCGGCAGTTGCGGTTAGGTTGATATTCAAAGATATTTTCAAGAAATTCTATGATCGAGCATGATGTATTGATTATTGGTGGTGGATTGGCTGGATCTAGGGCTGCTTTGGCGATCGCCCAAAATTATCCACACCAAAGCGTGGGACTAATTTCTAAAGTACATCCAATCCGATCTCATTCAGTCGCTGCCCAAGGTGGGATCGCCGCCTCATTGAAAAATGTCGATAATGACGACTGGCTTACCCATGCCTTTGACACGATCAAAGGATCTGATTATCTCGCCGATCAAAATGCGGTACAGGTTTTGACTCAATCGGCTCCAGAGGTAATTATTGATCTGGAGCATTTAGGGGTTTTGTTTTCTCGCGCCGAAGACGGACGCATCGCCCAGCGGCCTTTTGGGGGACATACATTTAGCCGTGCTTGCTATGCAGCCGACAAAACTGGTCATGCGATTCTGCACGAACTGGTGATGAATCTACGGCGACTCGGTGGCACGATTTACCAAGAATGGTATGTGATGCAATTGATCTATGAAGATGGCGCAAATGGTCAAGAAGTGAAAGGGGTGGTTGCCTATAGCCTAGAAACTTCAGAGATCGAGGTGTTTCGAGCCAAGGCGGTATTATGCGCCACAGGCGGATATGGTCGCGTTTTTAACACCACTTCTAACGATCTCGCTTCAACGGGAGATGGACTATGTTTGACAGCCAATATTGGCTTGCCATTACAAGATATGGAGTTTGTGCAGTTTCATCCCACGGGTTTATATCCAGTTGGAGTATTGATTTCTGAGGCGGTGCGCGGTGAAGGCGCTTATTTGCTTAACGATTTGGGCGATCGCTTCATGGCGAATTATCCAATCAGCAAAAATCGTATGGAACTGTCGCCCCGTGATATTACCTCACGGAATATTGCCTATGAAATTATGCAAGGGCGCGGCATTAATGGCGGTAATTATGTCCATTTAGATGTGCGTCATTTGGGCAGGGAAAAAATCTTGAGTAAGATTCCCTTTGCCCGTGAAGAAGGTTTGCGTTTGGCAGGTGTGGACTGCATCGATCATCCTTTGCCTGTCCGCCCGACTGCACATTACTCAATGGGCGGTATTCCCACGAATATTGATTGTCAGGTAATTGATACTAATAGTAAAGCGATCGCAGGATTTTTCGCGGCGGGTGAATGCGCATGTGTGTCCGTACATGGCGCTAATCGTTTGGGTGCGAATTCCCTATTGGAATGTGTGGTATTTGGCAAACGCGCTGGTGAAAAATTAGGAGCTTATATCAGCGATCGCACTATGCCAAAACTTGATCCGCGCCCCTATATCGCCGCCGCCGAGTCTAAGCTCAAAACAGTTTTATCGAATCAAGGTAAATCGCGCATTGCCGATATTCGTCAACAATTGCAGGACACGATGACCGAGCATTGCGGCATCTTCCGTGACGATCAACTCCTAAAAGATGGCTTGCAAAAGTTACAAACTATTCGCGATCGCTACGAGCATGATCTGTTAGTCGATGATCGCGGTTCTGTATTTAACATGGAACTCATGCAAGCGATCGAATTAAAAAGCTTGTTCACCGTTGGCGAAATTATTATGACTAGCGCCCTATCTCGTCAAGAAAGTCGCGGCGCACATTCTCGTGAAGATTTTCCCACTCGCGATGATGCCAATTATCTCAAACATACTTTGGGTTATTTAGAAAATGGTGCTGTCAAAACTAGCGATCGCCCCGTTGACATGAGCTTGCAATTAATTGATAGCGATCGGTTCACGCCTCAAGAACGTAAATATTAGCTGCATGGGCTTTGGCGGGATGAACTTGATGCTAATGAGAACTATGTTAACTATCTCACTGTGAAATACTAGTAATGAGAGTTCTGATTGACTGCGATTGATATGTGACAAGTATGATTACGATGACTGGCATACCTCAATAGTTTATTCAAAAATTTCGGCGAGCGAACATATAAAATTAGGTAAGAGCGGTGAAGTTATCGATTCGTTCTCAAACAAAGTCGCAACTAGAATTAAAGCTGCATTCTCTCTTCGATAAACTTGGATAGATTTCTTTCGCCAATCCACAATCCAGTATTCGCGCACACCTTGAGCCGAATAGAGCTTTAACTTCAACTCGCGATCGCGTCTTTCTTGCCCAGAACCTGCTGATAGAACTTCCACCACGAGATCAGGTGCAGCCGTCAAATGTCCCTGTTCATCAAGAATGTCTCTTAAACGCCCTTCACTGACCCAAACTAGATCGGGGATTACATTATTGGAATCACTGAAAACTATGCCTGGGGTTGTGGCGATTACACCTAGCTTAGTTAATCTTGACCAAGACTTCAGGGCAAAACACACATTATCAATGGCTGTCTGATGATTCCAATGGGGTGCTCTAGTCACAAGTAATTCTCCATCAATGATTTCATAACGGGTGTCATCATTAGGAAATAGTTCCAAATCCGTAGAAGTCCATCGGACTTTAGCGATCACCATTTCCTTTGTCGATTCGGTTACAACTGTCATATATTCCTCATTTGATCGATTATTTCGGTTGATTATAAAGTTCTAGAGACTCCTCAATAACTACTTCTTGTGATTCTGAACGGTGAGGCAATTCCATCAATAACTCTAACTGATTGCTGGACTGTTCTTCTAATTCTGAATTCTCATTGATTGTATTATCGTTGATTAGGTTTATAACAGAATCATTTTCTGAGTTTTCATCTGTAGTAGGAGATTCTATTTTGTCATCTGTTTTCTTAATTTCTACAACTTCAGGATTTTGAGATTTATTTGCCGCAGTTCTTATTTTGGTAGTTACTTCTATAGTTCGCTCAGCAATGATCGCAATACTTTCTGGAGCAATACTTATGGATTTTATGCTTGCTTTAGCAGCGATCGCGTCTAGGGCAGCTTCAGCCGAAAGATCCATTTCTAAACCTGCGCTAGATTGATCGGCATTACTTACTGAATTATCTTCATCAACTGATTCATCAAAAAGTTCATCCAGAGCGGGCATTTCTTCGCGTACCATCCTGATCGGTAAATTAGCGATTAACGCAGTCATGCGCTTGTCGGACTCTAAACGAATATCTAACGTACCTTCATCGAGTTCTACATATTTGGAAACGACACGCATAATCTCATGGCGCATATTTTCAAATACCTGTGGCTCGATCGCCGCTCGATCGTACGCCAGAATAAATTTCAAACGCTGCTTGACTTTTACTCCGCTAGGAGCATTATTTTTGGGAAATAGGCGATCGAGCAGTGTTGAAAACGAATTCATGTAAAACCTCAGGCGTTCCCACTAATCCAATTTGTTAGACGCGCAAAAATCCCTTGGGGTGGAACTTCGAGTTGCAAGAACTCAACCTCCTTACCTTCAAGTCGTTTTGCGACATTCATATATGCAGTTCCCGCCAGTGAGGGCTTATCTGCCAACACCAATGGTTCCCCCTTATTTGTGGAAACAATCACTTGCTCATCATCGGGAATTACACCAATTAATTTCACAGACAAAATGTCCAGCACATCTTCGACACTCATCATGTCGTTATTTTTGACCATTGCGGGGCGAATACGGTTGAGAATCAACTTAATATCCGTTATCCGATTGGCTTCGAGTAACCCAACTACGCGATCGGCATCGCGCACTGCCGAAATTTCAGGAGTTGTGACCACGATCGCCTCCTTTGCACCAGCGATCGCATTTTGGAAGCCAGACTCAATCCCTGCGGGACAGTCAATTAAAACATAGTCAAAATATCGACTTAAAACTTCCACCAAAGCCTTCATGTGGGCGGCGGTAATGGCAGTCTTATTCCGAGTTTGCGGAGCTGCCAATAGGGACAGGTTGGGCTGACGTTTATCTTTGACTAGAGCTTGATCGAGTTTACATTCTCGCGCAATTACCTCTAGGGCGGTATATACGATGCGGTTTTCTAATCCCAATAACAAATCGAGATTTCGCAAGCCAAAGTCAGCATCGACCAAAACCACTTTGCGTCCCAGTTTGGCAAGAGCCATACCGAGATTTGCGGAAGATGTGGTCTTGCCAACACCGCCTTTGCCAGAGGTAACAACGATAATGCGACTCATGTTTACGGTTTACTATAAATTAACGTTAAAGAACAATGACATAAATCAACACTATCCCTTAGATTTTGTCGAATAATCGACAGCTTGGACAATTTTAATCGCAGGCGCACCCTGAGTGCTTACAAATGCGATTTCTGGACAGAAAAATGTGCTCGGAGTCTCAACACGGGCAATAAAACTGGCAATCCTGATTTGGGTTGCATCTAGGTGTAGCGCCATGACGACCGATTGAGCGTTACCCTTGACACCTGCATGAGCCATGCCTTTCAGCTTGCCACACACAATAATATCGCTTTCAGAGATTAATTCTGCGCCAGCATTAACATCACCGAAAACAATAATACTGCCAGAATGCCTAATTTCCGTACCAGATCTTACCGTCATCTTAACGTACAGAGGATCGTCAATCGGTCCTTCGGGAATCGGGTTAAATCCTAATATTTCGCGAAAGATTGTCCCTTGCTCAACAGAGAAGCCCATACTAGCCGCATTAATTGCAGTTTGGCGGCGATTTGTGACCACACAATGCAACAAAAGCTGATAGTTTTGCAGCGACTCAAATAATTCTTGTAATTGTCGCGTATCGAGTAAGCGATCGCCTGCTTGCAGATATACCTGTGTGCGTGGCTTCCAATCATTACCGCTTGCAGCCATGCGCTGCTCTAGTTGGGAGAGGATTTCTTCCCAATTCATGCTAAATGCTGAGTTGAGGGGATTTGATTCCTGATTGGCTTTAGTAGTCGCGGTTTCAGCAATATTTGATGTTTCGGGAGCATCAGATTTAACCACAGACTTAAAAAGTTCTAAAGTCACCTTTTTTTCGGTTGGCAATAGTAGGTTAAGTTTGCCATCTAGGGTTTTAAACCGCACTTGCCAGATTTCAGGATCAACTGGCTCTGGTTGTGTTTTAGCCGTAGGTTTTACGGGAATTGGTTTGAGTTCACCACCTTCGACATCGGCAATAGTCAAAGGCGCAGGAACATGGCTCGCTGATTCCTCGCTATTGTCCGCCACCACGACAACTTCTGGCATTTCCGCAGACGACAAATCCCCTGCACCTGATTGTAATTTTGTAGGAGGCAGAGGATTTGTTCTCACAGAAATATTACGCTCTTTATTCATGCAGCTTTTCTGAAATTATTTGCTATTGACAATATAGCGATCGGGAAGAAACCATTTAAGAGTTAGTTTTTAAGGTCAAAAACTCTAAGAGATCCCCCTCAATCCCCCTTAAAAAGGGGGAAGAAGATAAGTATTATATTCTCCCCCCTTTAGTAAGGGGGGGCTGGGGGGATCTAGACAATTCTTAAAATGGTTTCTAAAGCATATCAAAATCGAGAAACCAAAAAACAAGGGGCTTAAGCCCCTTGCCTGATTTAATTTAAGCAGATGGTAACAACTGAAGGTTGTTTTCGGCAGCGCTCAGAGATTGCTGCTCAATTACCCTGACCTTGCCATCGTCATCGACATCAACTTGCACCGATGCACCTTCGCGGACTTTGCCCGTGAGGATCTCTTCCGCAAGCGAATCTTCGAGCAAGCGCATGATCGCTCGGCGTAAGGGACGCGCACCGTAGCTGGGGTTGTAGCCTTCTTGGACAAGTAGATCCTTGAAGCGTTCAGTCACGGTGAGGACAATATCCTTAGCCAGCATCCGCTTGAAGAATTCGTTGAGCATGAGATCGGCGATTTCCTTGACTTCGGGCTTGGTCAACTGACGGAACACGATGATTTCGTCAAGACGGTTGAGGAATTCAGGACGGAAATATTGCTTGAGTTCTTCGTTGACTAGCGATCGGATGCGGGTATAAAGTGCATCTTCTTGCGTAGCCGCGAAATCAAAGCCAAGTCCGCCGCCGCCTTTTTCGATTACCTTCGAGCCAACGTTGGAAGTCATAATCAACAAGGTATTCTTGAAGTCAACGGTACGACCCTTGGAATCGGTCAAGCGACCATCTTCGAGTACTTGCAAGAGCAAGTTAAAGACATCAGGGTGGGCTTTTTCGATTTCATCGAATAGGACTACGGTATAAGGCTTACGGCGCACAGCTTCAGTAAGTTGACCACCTTCGTTGTAGCCGACATAGCCAGGAGGTGAACCAATCAACTTGGATACGGTGTGACGCTCCATATATTCGGACATGTCGAGGCGAATCATCGCATCTTCGGAACCGAAGAAGTAAGCGGCGAGAGCCTTGGTTAGCTCAGTTTTACCAACGCCTGTGGGCCCTGAGAAAATAAAGCTAGCGATCGGGCGATCGGGACTCTTCAAGCCAACACGGGCGCGGCGGATTGCACGAGAAATTGCTTTCACGGCTTCATCCTGTCCAATCACACGACCATGCAGAGTTTCTTCCATCTGCATGAGCTTAACGGATTCAGACTCAGTAATCTTGAGGACAGGTACACCAGTCCAAGAACTGACAATATAGGCAATATCTTCTTCGGTTACACGAATTTCAGGTGCGTCTTCGGCTGGGGTTTCCGCCTTTTTGGTTTGGCTGAGAGCGCGAATTTGCTGTTTGAGATCGATTTCGCGATCACGTAATTGCGAAGCTTTATCAAAGTCTTGCTTACGAACGGCATCATCCTTGTCCTTAAGGGCTTGACGCAATTCCTTGTCAAGTTCTTTGGCGGCGGGAGGTAATTGTGAATTAATCAGGCGCACTCGCGAACCAGCCTCATCCATCAAATCGATCGCCTTGTCGGGTAAGAAGCGATCGCTGATGTAGCGATCGGCTAATTTAGCGGCGGCAACTAGCGCAGCATCATCGATCTTGAGTTTGTGGTGTTCTTCGTAGCGTTGGCGTAAACCGATCAAAATCTCGATGGTTTCTTCAACGCTAGGTTCACCGACCATCACAGGCTGGAAGCGGCGTTCAAGGGCAGCATCACGTTCAATATGCTTGCGATATTCATCAAGGGTAGTTGCGCCGATACATTGCAATTCGCCACGAGCCAAGGCTGGCTTGAGAATATTCGCGGCATCGATCGCCCCTTCAGCAGCACCCGCACCGATCAAGGTGTGGACTTCATCAATTACCAAGATCACGTTGCCAGCCGTACGAATTTCTTCCATGATCTTCTTGAGGCGTTCCTCAAATTCACCACGATATTTCGTACCCGCCACTAGCAAACCGATATCCAAGGTAACAACCCGCTTTTCTTGAAGAATGTCGGGAATATCACTGTTAATAATTCGTTGCGCTAAACCTTCGGCGATCGCGGTTTTACCGACCCCAGGTTCACCAATCAAGACAGGATTGTTTTTGGTGCGGCGACCGAGAATTTGGATTACTCGTTCAATTTCTTTTTCACGACCCACAACAGGATCGAGTTTGCCATCTTGGGCAAGTTGCGTTAAATTAGAGCCGAACTCGTCAAGGGTGGGTGTCTTGGTGCGTCCGCCACTGCCTCCACCTGCGGAGACTTCGGCAGTCTCGCCCAACATCCGAATCACTTGGGTGCGGACTTTGGACAAATCTACGCCCAAATTTTCTAAAACCCTAGCGGCTACGCCTTCGCCTTCGCGAATTAGTCCCAGCAATAAATGCTCAGTACCGATGTAGTTGTGTCCCAACTGACGAGCTTCTTCTAAGGATAACTCTAGGACTCTCTTGGCGCGAGGCGTGAAAGGGATTTCTACCGCGACAAAACCAGAGCCGCGTCCGATGATTTTTTCAACCTCAATCCGTGCATCTTTGAGGTTTACACCCATCGACTTAAGTACTTTGGCGGCAACGCCAGTTCCTTCTCCGATCAGACCCAATAAGATTTGCTCTGTGCCGACAAAGTTATGACCGAGGCGGCGAGCTTCCTCTTGAGCCAGCATGATGACTTTAATTGCTTTTTCTGTAAAGCGTTCAAACATGGCATTACCCCATACTTTGCTGCGTTCTGGTTAGAGTAAATACTAGCACAGCCTTAGCGGCATTCTATATGTACGGATCTCACTCCTTCTTATCAAATCTTTAACCAAAGTTTAAAGTTACCTCTTTAGGATAATCTTCACTTTTTATAGCCTTTCAATCAAAATAATTTTAGTTTTTTGTTATCTATGAAACCGATCAAAGAGTCACTTTATTGTACCGAGATTATGATTTGGAATTCGCTAATTAAAATTTATAACTGAATAATTTGGTTGAGGCGATCGCCTTGAGGTGTGGTGACTTGAGGATCGATCGCAGACTAGCTAATGTAAAATTATGGCAAGGTGCAAAAGAGTTTAAAGATGCCTACACTAAAAATTGCTGAGTCCTTAATTCGCCAGAATGCCTGCGATAAATGCTTTGAACGGGGCAAAGACTATGCGCGATCGCGTGCTGTCAGCGATTTAGTCTGGCGGGGTCAGACTTTGCGGTCTTCCGTGGTAGGGAATGAATACTATCGCGTGACTATTGGCTTTAGCGGTCAGAGTAAACAAATAGTCCAAGATGCAACCTGTTCTTGTCCCTATGATTTTGGTGGGTGGTGTAAGCATATTGTGGCGACTTTGTTGGTAGCTAACGAGCAAGAAAATATTGAAGAACGTCCTAGCCTTGCTCAACTACTTGAACGCTTAAATTTAGAACAAACCCGTAAACTTTTAGATAACTTGGTGGTCGAAAATCCTGATTTAATTGACCAAGTTGATCTGCAAGTAGAACTTTTGACTGCGGTTAAACCGACTAATTCCAAATCCCCTAAATCTCAATCCAGTCAAAATCAACGTCCAGAGATTGACCGATCGCCCTTTCGCCGCAATGTTCGTTACGAGATTCGCGAAGCCTTGCGATCTGTTGAGGAGGACTATAGTGAAGAAGATCCTTTTATCGATGTAATCGATGAGGAAATCCAAAAAGCAAATGGGTTCCTTGATTCAGGGGATTGTTTTCGAACCTTTGTGATGCTATATGCAACCGCCGAAGAGTTAGCAGTCCATCGGGATGATATTGATGACTATAGCGGTGGTTTCTCTGATTTAGTTTACAGTCTGGATCGAGCGATCGCTGAGGCAATTCTCTGGACAGATTTTTCTGTAGAGGAGCGCGAAAAATGGGCTAGTGAACTTGAAGGTACACAGGATCTTTTAGGTGTAGAACTGGAACAAAGTTTAACAGTGTTCTCGCAAGGATGGGACGATCCACAGTTGCTAGCGATTTTGGCAGGTGAATTTGATACTAGAGAGATCGAACAATTAAAACCCGCTTTTTGTGAATTAGGTTATGTCCGATTAAACATTTTAGAATCTCAAGAACGTTTCGAGGAATATCTTCGTTTTGCTAAAACATTAGGTTTTTTAGTACCCTATGTGACGATGTTAATCCAGTTAGGGAGACTTGAGCAGGCGATCGCATCGGCAGAAAAGATCGAAAATCATGAGCAAGCTTTCGCGATCGCCCAGAAATTACTGGAACATGGATCGGAACAAGAAGCATTGAGGATTGCCCATAAAGGATTACAGTTGCTAGAAGACGGTTCTTCATCGCATTACGCAAGCGAGTTAGCAGTCTGGACGGCGGCTTTGGCAGAGCAGTTGGGTGAAACCAAGATTCTGCTCAATGCTAAAATTATTGCCTTTAAACTCAAGCCTTCTCTAGCTGATTACCATGAAATTCGTGATTTAACTGGTGATAAATGGAACTCAACCAAAGAAATTTTGCTAAAATATTTGTCTAAGTTGAATCTCTACGGGATATCTGACGCAAAGGTAGATATCTTTTTAGATGAAGGATTGATCGATCAGGCGATCGATGTGGTTGATAGCGATTACTGTTCTAGACAGCTAAGGTTGCGGGTAATGCAAGTGGCGGCAGGGTTTAATCCGCAATGGGTGATCACCAAAGGGAAAGCTTTTGCTGAAGACATTATCAATCGTGGCAAATCGGAATATTATGAGGATGCGGTTAAATGGTTGGAACAGGTCAAGCGTGGATATCTTGCAAGTAACCAGCAAGAGGAATGGCGGAGTTATCGTCAACAGTTGATAGAAGTGAATTCCAAGAAGCGGAAATTGATGGAGATCGTTAAGCGTAAAGGGCTTTAAAAAAGAACTTTAACTGAAGAATAACTTCTCATCCTCTACGGTGATCTCGATTGTATGTCCTTCCGCAAAAGTGCCTTCGAGAATTTTGGTAGCAATTGGATTTTCGATTTCTCGCTGAATAGCCCTTTTGAGGGGACGCGCACCGTAGGCGGGATCGTAACCAACAGCCGCGATGTAATCTTTCGCCTCTTCGCTGAGTTTTAAAGAAATCTTGCGATCGCTAAGTCTATTCTCAATCCGTTTAATTTGTAATGTCGCAATTGACCGAATCTCATTACGGCGCAGAGCATGGAAGATCACCGTCTCATCGATACGATTGAGAAATTCAGGACGGAAATGATTGCGTAGGACTTCAAGAACGCGATCGCGCATTTCGTCATAACCCGTATCATCTTGGATGTCATCATCTAGATCTTTGGATAATTCTAAAATGCGATCGCTACCGATGTTACTAGTCATAATGATTACGGTATTTTTGCAATCGACTAAACGACCTTGGCTGTCGGTAATCCTGCCATCATCAAGTACTTGCAAGAGAATATTAAATACATCGGGGTGGGCTTTCTCTACTTCATCGAACAACACTACTGAGTAAGGATGTCGGCGGACTGCTTCTGAGAATTGTCCGCCTTCTTCATAGCCCACATACCCAGGGGGCGCTCCGATCAAACGCGATACAGAATGCTTCTCCATATATTCTGACATATCGATCCGCACCATTGAGGCATCGGAATCGAAGAGAAATTCCGCCAACGCTCTCGCCAGTTCGGTTTTACCAACTCCCGTTGGTCCTAAAAACAGAAAAGAACCAATGGGACGATTAGGATCGTTCATACCTGCACGGGCGCGGCGAATTGCTGACGCTACCGAAGTTACGGCTTCTTCTTGACCAATTACGCGATCGTGAAGATGCTTCTCTAGGGTCAGTAGTTTTTGACGTTCTGACAGCAATAACTTATTAAGGGGAATCCCTGTCCAACGGGCGACAATCTCGGCAATGTCATCTTCCGTAACCTGTTCACGCGATAGCGACCCCTCAGAACCTGTACGGCTAATTTCTAACTCGGCTTCATCGAGATTTTTTTCTAGTTCCGTTAATTTGCCATATTTGAGTTCGGCAGCCTTGTTAAGATTAAACTCACGCTCCATCTGCTCAATTTGCTGCTTAGTTTGATCGATCTGTTCCTTCAGCGATCGCAAATTAGTGACCGCATCTTTTTCTGACTGCCAGCGATCGTTGAGTTTGGTGAAGCGATCGCTCAATTCATTCATCTCATTGTCAAGACGTTCCAGACGATCTAATACCGCCTTGCTGCTCTTATTTTTATAGATCACCTTGCCATCTGCTTCGACTCGTTCAACGGCGGTGGCATCCTTTTCCTTTTGTAATGAAAATCTTTCCATTTCCAACTGACGAATACGGCGATCGATTTCATCTAATTCCAAAGGTCGCGAATCCATTTCCATTTTTAACTTAGCTGCCGATTCATCAACAAGATCGATCGCCTTGTCTGGTAAAAAGCGATCGGTAATGTAGCGATTAGAAAGAGTCGCCGCCGCCACCAAAGCCGAATCGGAAATCGTGACCCCATGATGCAATTCGTAACGTTCCTTTAAACCACGCAAAATTGAAATCGTATCTTCAACGGTCGGCTGCTCAACTACCACTTGCTGAAAACGGCGCTCTAAAGCGGCATCCTTCTCAATATATTGCCGATATTCATCAATAGTAGTCGCACCGATACAGCGTAATTCACCTCTCGCCAACATCGGTTTGAGAATATTCCCTGCATCCATCGCGCCCTGCTGCGTAGCTCCAGCCCCCACTACTGTATGCAATTCATCAATAAACAGTACAATCTTGCCATCGGAATTGAGAACTTCCTTAAGCACCGCCTTCAGTCGATCTTCAAATTCACCGCGATATTTTGCCCCTGCAATCAGCGACCCCATGTCAAGGCTAATAATCGTGCGGTCTTTGAGGGATTCTGGTACATCACCACGAATGATTCTTTGCGCTAATCCCTCCGCGATCGCTGTCTTCCCCACCCCAGGTTCACCAATCAGCACAGGATTATTCTTCGTCCGCCGCGACAAAACCTGCACCACCCGCCGAATTTCATCATCGCGCCCAATCACGGGATCGAGTTTGCCCTCTTTCGCCTGTTCCGTCAGATCGCGCCCATATTTTTCCAGTGCTGCATACTTGGCTTCAGGATTTTGATCGGTGACGGTCTGGCTACCGCGTAATGATTTAATCGTTTCTTCTAACCGCTTGCGATCGACACTCAAATCCCGAAATAGTCGTTTGCCAAGGCGATCGTCATCGGCTAAGCCCAATAGCAAATGCTCAACCGCCATGAAGTCATCGCCAAAACCCTTACGGCTCTCTTCAGCGCGATCAAGCCATATTTCTAAGTTACGCCCCAAATATAACTGTTCTTGGCTAGCTACCCGTGGCTGTCGGCGCAAAAATTCTTCCACCTGTCGCCGCGCCCTTGCCATTGGTACGGACAAAGCTGCAAATATGGTCGTAGTTAAGCCCTCTTCCTGCTCTAGTAACGCCATTAGCAAATGCTCGACTTCGAGTTGCTGATGTTGCGATCGCCTAGCGACTTCTTGCGATTTAACGATCGCTTCCCATGCTTTTTCGGTAAATTTTTTCGGATCAGTTGGTTGCATTGGCTTTTGGTTACAGCAGGATCGGGTTTAATAACTACAAGTTAGTTAAGATAAGTTTACAACAAAGACCAAATAATATTGGTGAGGCGGCTTTGTCTACCTTAGACGTACAAATCTAATAAAGCCACAAGGTTCTCCTCGTGATTTACTCAAAAAATTGGGAGGGGGCTTGTTGAATGAGTCAGTGCTTTATTCTCGATCTTTAAATGTAAAGCAACTGATTTGATAATTCGTCAGCAGTTAAAGTGTCCAATAAGACCATAGTACGCGAAACTATCTCGTGGGAAGGTTTCTGGGGAATGACGATAATTCCTGAATGTTCAATTCCATTAATCATATAATGGAGATTTAGTTTTTCGTAATCAACTCGATTGTGAGTCAAGATACATCGGCTAATGGAAGCAGAAAATGCAAGTTGTTCTGGATCAGATTTGCCCAACATTTGCTGTTCTCAGAAAACGTAATGCTGAGGTGAGAAGGCGGCAGATTCTAGAAGAATGTCGTGAGGGTTGGGCTGAGTATCGCTCTGGTGTTTTAAAGTCTCAGACTGCGGAGGAAGCGATCGCTGATCTGCGTAGTTATTTGGATAGTTCTGAGGACGCATGAGAAAGCTGATTTTGACTTCTAAATTTAAATTGTCGAGGAAAATTGGACGGCTGCAAAATACATAGCACTTAGTGCTATAGTAAAGTAATGAGTATCTACAAGACTCGTTGGTTTGAGCGTTGGGCGCGGAAGCAGGGGCTAAATAATCTTAGTCTATGTTTAGCTGTGCGAGAAATGATGGAAGGGCTGTATGAGGCAGATCTGGGTGGTGGATTAGTCAAAAAACGAGTTGCACGAACTGGACAGGGTAAAAGTGGAGGTTTTCGGACATTAGTTGCTACAAATAGAGGCGATCGCTGGATTTTTGTATTTGGTTTTGCTAAGAGTGATCGCGGCAATATCAATAAGCAGGAAGAGGAAGCTTTGAAGAAATTGTCTAATCATCTTCTAGCATTGTCGGTAGAAGATTTAGCTATGTCTCAGCGTAATGATGAATTAATAGAGGTATTTTGTGATGAAGAAATCAGCAATTCTTGAAGCAGTACATGAAACGGCTCAGGGGCTACATCAGGCTGGTGTGATGGATCTAGTTACTTTACGCGAGTTCGATCGCTTATGTTTGCCGCCAGTGGAACCGTTACAACCTGAGCAAATTAGGCAAATTCGAGAAGCTTGTCGAGTGAGTCAGGCGGTGTTTGCTTCTTTGCTAAATACGAGTGTGTCTACGGTGCAGAAGTGGGAGATCGGGCAGAAGCGACCAAGTGGAACTGCGCTAAAGTTGTTACATCT
>JBAXTW010000036.1:0-36746 GCA_037129985.1 Pseudanabaena sp. ELA645
ATTATCTACTTCTTGTTATACCCTACTTTTCCATCAACGAATTATTTACAGCAAGATTAATTCTGATATCGGTTCGATTTGACTAGGAGATAATCCATGCAATGCGGCTAATTCTTGAACTTGAGCAATTGTAAATTCATCCAAATCAATGAGTACCGACATTAAACGGTGATTGGTTAATATCCTTAGTTGTAAAAGATTCCATCGAATAGGCAAGCACTAAGCGCAACTTACCACATCTTTTGTCATGCTTACCCTGCTCATGCCAACCGCGCAACAAACCGCAAAAATCCACCTCGATCGCTTCATGGAGAAATATGCGATCCAAATTTTCAATTGCGATCGTCAACGGGCGATCGTCATCATCATTCAATAAATATTTTTCAAAAAATTCATCACAATTGCTATTTGCCCCAAATATCTCATCCCAATCATCGGTCGGTTTTGCCTTTACCCCAAAATCACGCCCGATCACCGCACAAAACCATTGCAAAAAGCGATCCATATTTTCAAAGAACTTGCGATCGCACTTTTGTAAATCCAGCCAAGTGGTGCGATCGCCCAGCCGCCGCGCTTCTTCTAAGACTCTTACCAATAGCGAAGACTTACCCATGCGATCGGGAGATTTTAAACGCAGTAGAGCATGAGGCATAGCGATCGCTTTAAGTGCTTGTTCCTGTTGAGGCGATCGGGAAATATAAAATTCTGAACCAATCCGCACCGCTCCTTCAGGTTCTTCGATCGCCATATTCACTTTTGGCAAAATCTGACCTGTATGAATGCGTTCCAATAACACAGGGGTTTGCGCTTCAGGAATATTTTTGAGCGCAATTAAGTTTTTGCCTAATTCAAAAGCTTCTTTAACCGATCGCCCTTCAAACAAGGCTCCATAAAAACCCTTCGCAAACTCGATCGCTGCTAGATCACCAATTGCCTGATTCATCCCCAACACATACGGCACATAACGGGCGATCGCTTCCGCTTGCACTTCTGAGAAACAAGCATTCAGCACCACGCAGTCGATCCCGTTTTGAAGAATCCGAAATAATTCTGCTAGCGCATCCGTGGGTGCGAGTTGCCAATTCCCCGCGTCATCTTCTAACACCAACCCATTCGCCGCCGCACCATGTCCTGAGAAATGCACCACACGCGGCACTTCCTGAAGCAAAATTGGCTGTAAGTCATCAATACGCACCGCCGCTTTCGAGACAATTGCAAAGCGATCGCGCAAACTCGACTTCTGCAAACATTCTTCAATTTCCCGAAATTCAGCCTCAACTCTTAGGCGATCGGTATTCGATGGGTTTGCCGATAGAAGCAGTACTTTTTTGCGATCCATATTTTTTTCCTTTTACCTTTTTACTTGCTCACAGATTTGTTTGCATCCAAGCCCGAAAAGCACGCATAGCCGCACTACGTCCTTCACTGAGACTAAGTTCTAGAAACAGGGAAATGATCTCGCGTACAGGAATATTGCCAAAAGTGGGACTAAGTTCTGATTCGATGTATTCATCATCTTGCAGGACATAAATTTTGAGAGCTTTGTCATACAGCCATAGTTCAGGTACTCCAAGAACGCGATACACATCAAACTTAGTCTTAGATGTGACATCCACTTCGATCGCCAAATCAGGTGGTGGATCGATCGCCATATTCAGTTTACGGATACCCCGCATGGCAACATTATTTTGAATGTAAAAGCATTCATCAGGCTCTAGCCCTGCTTTCTTAGCTTTGGCTTTGAATGTGGTAGAACCATAGCCTTCAAAGTCGATCGCTAATTTATCTAGCAAAACTTGGACAAAGTAACTAATTAGGACTTTGATTTTTTCATGTTGAGGTAAGGGCATAACAATCTCTAATACACCATCTAAGTAAGCAATTCTTGTGTTGCGTTTTTCCCCAAGATCCTCAAGGATCGATTCAAATTGTTGCCAATCAATATCATGGAGGATCGTGCTTTGTCCTTCAAGGGTTTCTATTTGGGAAATGCGTAATAGCGTAGTCACGGTAATATCTCCTGTCTAGGCTGGCGACAGCTACAAATAAATTCTAAGCACTGTTCTTAAAAAATGCACATTTAAACGTAAATGCACATTAAACGTAATCTAATGCACATTTAAACGTAATCTTTAGGTTAGAACTTGTGCCTCCTTAATTTTAGCCCTACGAACACATCAACGCGATCGCGCTTAAAATATAGATAATTCTTGCTCATGCTGCAATCTCCCCATGCCCACCGAAACAAATCACCCCACCTTTTTACTCGTTGACGGACATTCCCTTGCGTTCCGCGCCTTTTATGCCTTTGGTAAACATCCCGAAGGCGGCTTGCGAACCTCGACAGGAATCCCCACCAGTATTTGTTTTGGCTTTTTGAAAGCATTAATCGAGATGCTCGATCGCGAAAAACCTACTGCCGTAGCGATCGCCTTTGACCTCGCACAACCGACATTTCGCCATGAAATTGATGAAACCTATAAGGCAAATCGGGCGGAAACTCCTGAAAGTTTTATTCCTGATATGCAGAATTTACAAAGAGTTTTAGCGGCGATGAATTTGCCAGCGATTACCCAAGCAGGTTTTGAGGCGGATGATGTGTTGGGAACGTTATCACAGGCGGCGAGTGCGGAAGGATATACGGTCAAGATTTTAAGTGGCGATCGCGATTTGTTTCAGTTGATTGATGTGGAAAAGCGGATTTCGGTACTGAACTTGGGACAGAAAGATAAGATTGTCGAATATCACGCCGATCAAGTTAAGGAAAGATTGGGGGTATTGCCTACGCAGGTTGTGGACTATAAAGCGCTCTGTGGTGATGCTTCGGACAATATTGCAGGGGTTCGCGGGATTGGTGAGAAGACGGCGATTAAATTGATTGAGGAATATGGGAACTTAGAGAATATTCTTGCCGCGATTCCGACAATGAAGGGGGCGGTGAAAGTCAAGTTGGAGCAGGGAATTGAGGCGGCGAAACATTCGCAGTTTATGGCGACAATTAAGACTGATGTGCCTTTGCCTGTAGCGATCGCTGATTGTAAGTTAACGGGGTTTGATACTTCCGAGTTAATTCCGTTATTGGAGCAGCTTGAGCTTAAAGCCTTTGTAGATAAGGTCGATCAGCTTCAGGCGAAGTTATCGGGGAATTATGAGAAGCTTGCGGTTAAGAGTAAGAAGCCCTCACCCCCAGCCCCTCTCCCAGAGGGCGAGGGGAGCAAGATGCCATCACCCCCAACCCATCTCCCGCAGGAGATGGGAGAAGATGAAGATGAGGAGTTGTGGTTTGATTTTGCGAAACAGGAGGCGGAGCAGGATCTGGCGGTGACGGCTTCGTTGAAATTGGATGTGCAGATTATTGACACCATTCCTAAACTGGAGAAGTTATGCGAGATTCTCAGTAGCAAACAGCCTGTGGCATGGGATACGGAGACATCGGCGCTAAATCCCTTTGAAGCGGAATTAGTGGGGATTGGCTGCTGTTGGGGAGAATCGATTGGTGATGTTGCTTATATTCCCTTAAGTCATCACTCTGGACAGAATCTGCAATGGCAAGAAGTGCAAGAAATTCTGCGTCCGATTCTCGAAGATGCGATTTATCCCAAATACTTACAGAATACTAAGTTCGATCGCTTGATGTTTAGAGCATCAGGAATTGAACTCGCGGGTGTGATCTTTGACACGATGATTGCTAGTTATGTGATCGATCCAGAGGCGAGTCATAAGCTGGATGATTTAGCATGGGAATTTCTGCAAATCCGCACGATTAGTTACAAAAATCTCATGGGTAAGCGCAAATCGATCGCTGAAGTTGCCATTCCCTCGGTGGCTCAATATTGCGGTATGGATACCTATGTCACCTATCGGATTATGCCGATTTTAAAGGCAGAATTAACCGCAGTTCCTGAACTTTGGGATTTATTCCAAAATGTGGAAATGGCTTTAGAGCCGATTCTTGCCGAAATGGAATGGCGCGGTATTAGGATCGATCGCGAATTTCTGAGTGCTTTTTCTTTGGAATTAGAGAAGGATCTCGATGCTTTAGCGATCGCTGCCTATCAGCAAGCGGGTAAAGAATTTAATCTCAATTCGCCAAAACAGTTGGGTGAGATTTTACAAGAGGCGCTCGGTGAAAAGTTTACTAAAAAATCGCGTAAAAGTGCATCGGGAGCTTATTCCACTGATGTTGCAGTCCTCAATAAATTAGAAGGCGAACATCCTCTGATTGATACGATTCTCGAAAATCGCACCCTTGCTAAGCTCAAATCTACCTATGTTGATGCTTTGCCATCGCTGATTCAACCTAAGACTGGGCGGGTGCATACGGATTTCAATCAAACTGTAGCTTCTACTGGACGTTTGAGCAGTTCCAATCCCAATTTACAAAATATTCCCATTCGCACTGCTTTTAGTAAGCGCATCAGAGCGGGATTTCTGCCCAAAGAGGATTGGATTTTGCTGGCGGCGGATTATTCGCAAATAGAACTGCGGATTTTGGCGCATTTGAGTCAGGAGCCAGAACTGATGCGAGCTTTTAATGCGGGTGAGGATGTGCATACTGTGACAGCGCAACTGCTTTTAGAAAAAACAGAAGTAACCAGTGATGAGCGGCGCTTGGCGAAAATCATTAATTATGGTGTGATTTATGGCATGGGAGCGCAGAAATTTAGCCGTGATATTGGTGTTCCTGTAAAGGTGGCGAAGCAGTTTATCCAGAAGTTCAATCAGCGCTATGAACGCATCTTTACCTATATGCAAGATGTGGAATTTGAAGCGGAACGGGATGGTTATGTGAGAACGGTTTTAGGGCGGCGGCGCTATTTTCGTGGGTTGAGTCAGACTGGTGGTTATCAAAAGGCGGCGATGTTGCGATCGGCGGTCAATGCTCCGATTCAGGGAACCAGTGCCGATATTATTAAGGTGGCGATGTTGCGGGTGGATGAGCTTTTGCGGGGTTATCAGGCGCGGTTGTTGTTGCAAGTCCATGATGAACTTGTGTTTGAGGTTCCACCTGATGAGGTTGCGGAGTTGCAGCCAAAAATCAAGGAGATCATGGAGTCGGCGGTGGAGCTTTCGGTGAAGTTGGAGGTGGATATTCATACGGGTAAAAATTGGATGGAGGCGAAGTAATTTAGATTGGGTTATAATCCTGATAAATCCTCCTGCAATTTACCCCATGTCTCAAGATCACTCTGGTAGTCTATAGTCTTATCAAAATTAGAATATACTTAGAAAATGAAATTATCTGATGTTCAGTTAGAAGGCTATCAAGTATTGCTCAACAAAGGTCTTGAGCTACTTGATCTAGGAAAATATGAAGAAGCAATAGTTGCCTATAATCAAGCACTACAAGTCAATCCTGATGGTCAAAAAGCATGGAGATATACAGGCATTGCACTAGCTCTTTTAAAAAGATATGAAGAAGCATTTTCTTGCTTTGATAAAGCTTTACAAATTAATGACAACGATAGTGAGTCTTGGAAAACAAAAGGGAGTGTACTAGGTATTTGTGGTAGATATGAGGAAGAGGCTGCATCTTATAATCGAGCGATACAAATTAAACCAAATGATTATGAGGCGTGGAGTGGATTAGGCAACGCTTTAGATAGCTTAGAACAATATGAGCAGGCTACCTTAGCTTATGACAAAGCTTTGAAAATCAAACCTGACCAATACAAGGATTGGAAAGACAGAGGCATTGCACTTAGTAATTTAGGTAAGTATGAGGAAGCTATTACATCTTATAAGCGTGCATTTGAGATCAACTCTAATGATGATGAAACCTTAAAAGAAATAGGTGATGCACTATTTGCCTTGAAGAAATTTGAGAATGCAATTGAATTCTATGATTTAGCAATTCAAATTAATCCTAATTATTATAAGGCATGGGAAAAGCGAGGAGACTCCTTAAAAGAATTAAAAAGTTATTCAGAATCAATAACCTCTTATAATGAAGCACTGTCAATTATTCCACATAATGAAGATGGATGGTTTAGCAGAAACCTCATACTAATTAAAACAGATAGATTTGAGGAATGTCTCGACAATCTTTTCCAGCCTTTACTATTTAAAAATGACGATATGTTATGGAATTTATTTGAATCGATTTTAAAGATTATCAAAAACAGTTATAAATCATCACAATTAGTCGAAAGAATTACTCAAACCTACAAAGATGCAATTAAATCCCTGAAAGATATTGAGAATCATAATCGTCTCGTTCGATTTAGTTCACAGCTAGGGAAAATATTATTTGAAGTAGGGAACTACACTGAAGCAATTGAAAATCTTCAGGTTTGTGAGCAGATTTCTTTAGAATTAAATGATATTTCTAGTTTAGCCCTTACTTTATATGACTTAGCCCGTTTGTATCATCTTACGGGTAGATTAGAACAAGCAAGGCTATATTTCAAAGACTCATTACGACTGTTTAGGCGATTACAAGATCCCGAAAAAATTGCAGCAGCAACATTAGGTTTAGGCAACTTAGAAATGCAGATAGGTAAGATTTCTCAAGCTTTAATTCATTTAAAAGAAGCAGAAACTTATTATCAAGCTCAAAATAACTCCGATCGCTTACACGAAATCAATTACTTACTCCAAATCCTACAAGCAGCTTAAATTATGTCACCTAAAAAATCTCGACTTGGCGATTATATAGCATCTCTCAAAAAATGGGGACTACGAGAAAATCCATTTCATGCGACTCCGCCCGATGATCCGCAACTACTAGCTCAAATATTTTATGGACGCGATCAAGAATTAGATATTGCCATTCCTACACTCTATGAAGGTAATAATATTCTAGTGAGAGGCACTTGGGGCATTGGTAAAACAGCTCTCATCCTCAATTTGATCTATCAACTACAACAAGAAGTAGCGGCTCAAGAAGAAAAGATGTTGGTACTTTATCTGAGTAGCATTCCAGCAGATAAACCTGTAGATTTTTATCGCTCCTTACTAATGGCGATCGCAGACAGTTTAAAAGAGCAAGATTCCGAAGCTCAGGACATTGTCAATAGTCTGTTAGGTTATTCGATCCAACGTACTAAAACTTCTACTGAAGGCAAAGTTCAATTATGGTCAATATCTTTTAGTGTCAAAGATGAAACTCCCTCTAATCCACTTACACCAAATACTAACGCTGATCCTTATCCTTTACTAATGCGACTATTAGATAAAGCCGAACAGAGATATAATCGCATAGTTTTTGCGATTGATGACTTTGACAAAAAAGACCCCATTGTTGTCCAAACCATTCTAGAAGGAAGCCTCGACCTTTTCCGTAATAGTAAAAATCGTGCGTTTATCATCACAGGCAGAGGTTTTACCGATCTCCAAGAAGCAACCTTAAAAGCTTTAGGCATCTTTTCAGAAGATATTAACCTTCCACCTATGGCTCCAGACGATCTGCGACACATAGCCATCAACTATCTTAATAGTGCCAGAATTTCTTCCCGTGATGATTGTTATCCTTTTACTGACGAAGTGATGACATTAATCACTGACTATGCCCAAGGATTTCCTCGCCAGCTAAACACCATTTGCGAGAAAGTGTTACGCCAAGCAGCATCCAAAGGATATGACGAAATTAGCTTAGAAGCTTTTATAGATGTCTGGCAACTAGTCCAACAAGACTATACACGTTCTATTTCTCCTCAATTACGTCATTTACTCTATGTTGCCCACCAAGCAGGAGGCATAAGCGAAGATATTGAAGATGAAGATCTAGCCAAACTAGATGCCCTAACCTATGTCTCGTTATTACCAAAACTCAAATCAATGGAGGAACTAGGAGTATTAATTCGTCGAGAAGATGAGGGCGGTATTCGTTTTTTACCATCCAAACTATTTCAACCTCCTACATAATTTCCTAAAACCTTTTCAAGCCTAGATGCAATAGGAGAAAACCATGATTACAACTACAGAAATCCTCCAAACCATTCCCAACCTCTCTCAAGAAGACTGCTTTCAAATAGCAGAAATACTTTTACAAAGACTACTAGCTCAAACAAAACCCACCCGCACCCAAATCAACCAACAGCTAAAAATCGCCGCCTTACTTGCCGTTGACGACTACACCAACGATCCAGAACTCACAGCCCTAACAGCCCTTGATGGAGAGGACTTTTACGAATATGAATAGAGGAGAAATCTGGCTAGTTCAACTCAATCCCTCCGTTGGTAGTGAAATCGGAAAGACTCGTCCAGTCATTATTGTCAGTAACAATGCCATAGGAATTCTGCCCCTAAAAGTGATAATTCCAATTACTGATTGGAAAGAAAGATACGCAATTCGTACTTGGATGGTACAACTGGAACCCACAACAGACAATGGATTGACCAAAACCTCTGCGGCTGACACCTTTCAAATGCGATCGTTATCTCAAGAGAGATTTGTCCGTAAGCTAGGACATCTAGATGAAGAATCTATGCAAAATATTCAGCAAGCCTTACTCATTGTTTTAGATATTTTCCCGTATCCGCCACGATCGCCACTTTGAAGCATTAATCCAATGATTACAACTATGGAAAGCAAAGCATTACTTCAACAAATTAAAGAGATTGTGTGTGCGATCGAGCCAACCGCACAAATATTTCTCTACGGCTCCCGCGCCCGTAATGACGCAAGGCCAGACTCAGACTGGGATATTTTGATATTAGTCGATGGTATCGTCAATCCATCCCGACGCGATCGGCTACGCCATCAAATCTATGAAATAGAATGGGCAACAGGAGAAGTAATTTGTGCGATCGTCCGTAGTCGTCAAGAATGGCACACACCCCGCTTTCAACAAACTCCATTCACCCAAGCCGTAGATAAAGAAGCTATTCTGCTGTAATCAATATGATAACTCCCCCCAACGAAACAATTCAATATCGCTTAGAACGAGCCGAAGAAGCTTACCATGACGCTCTCACGCTTTCGGAATCAGGAGGTTGGAATAGTTGCGTTAATCGCTTATATTACAGTTGTTTTTACGCAGTATCAGCCCTACTATTGCAAGATAATCTATCATCACCAAAACATACAGGAGTTCGTGGCATTTTCAACAAAGACTATGTAAGGACTGGCATTATTTCCAAAGATCAAGCAAGACTTTACAATGATCTATTTGAACGTCGTCAGGAAGCTGATTATGGCGATTTTGTTTACTTTGAAGAGTCAGAGATTTCTCCTTTACTACCCCAAGTTAGAGATCTATTGGACTCAATCACGAAAATTTTAACGCAAAATTAGCGATGGATAAATAGTAGAAACCGACTAAGATTTTGACAACATCCGATGCGATCCACGCTTTCAAGCCTTGATAAAATAGGAGAAAACACCATGACTACCCTACTCGAACAAGCCTTTACCGCCGCTACCAAACTCTCCCAAGAGAGACAAGACAAACTAGCACAATTAATTCTGCAAGAAATTTCACAACCACAGCATCAACAAGTCAATAAAGCACCCACACAAAAAAGTCCCCTCCAAATATTTACAGAACTCGGCTTAGTTGGATGCATTGAAGGAGAACCCGATCTCTCAGCTAACTACAAATCCGTAGTCAAATCCTACATTCTCAAAAAACATGATCATCATTGATACAGGAGCCTTTGTCGCACTTTTCAATCGCCGAGATTCTGCCCATTTAGCAGCCCAAAGAGCCTTTGAGACAATCCAAGAACCAATGATTACGACATTCCCTGTCATTACCGAAACCTGTTACTTTTTAGCCGCAAGAGTCAGCCACACCGCCCAATCCAACTTTCTAAAAAGCTTTGTCCTAGGAGCCTTTCAAATATTCGACCTTGAACCAACTCACGTCGATCGCATGATCGTTCTCATGGAAAAATACGCAGATCTCCCAATGGATATGGCAGATGCCTCCTTAGTCGTTTTAGCCGAGCAGTTAAACAGTGGACGCATATTGACCGTCGATCGCCGAGATTTCAATGTCTATCGCTGGAATAATAAACCATTTGAGAACCTTTTGATTTAGCGCCGCGATCCACGCTTTCAAGCCTTGATACAATAGGAGAAAAACACCATGATTACAACTACAGAAATCCTCCAAACTATTCCCAAACTCTCTCAAGAAGACTGCTTCCAAATAGCAGAAATACTTTTACAAAGACTGCTAATTCAAACAAAACCTACCCGCACCCAAATCAACCAACAACTCAAAATCGCCGCCTTACTTGCCGTTGACGACTACACCAACGATCCAGAACTCACAGCCCTAACAACCCTTGATGGCGAAGACTTTTACGAATATGAATAGAGGAGAAATCTGGCTAGTTCAACTCAATCCCTCAGTTGGTAGTGAAATCGGGAAAACCCGTCCAGTCATTATTGTCAGTAATAACGCCATAGGAATTTTGCCCCTAAAAGTGATTATTCCAATTACTGATTGGAAAGAAAGATACACAATTCGTACTTGGATGGTAAAACTGGAACCCACAACAGACAATGGATTGAGCAAAACTTCTGCGGCTGATACCTTTCAAGTGCGATCGTTATCTCAAGAGAGATTTGTCCGAAAGCTAGGACAGCTAGACGAAAAATCTATGCAGGATATTCAGCAAGCCTTGATTGTTGTTTTAGATATTTTCCCATAGGAGAAAAACACCATGACTACCCTACTCGAACAAGCCTTTACCGCCGCTTCTGCACTACCACAGGCAGAACAAGTCTAGCTATAGAGTAGGGACTTGTAGGGGCGGGTTTTGTCGATAATTTTGCTAATAGTCAGGATATATCTGCGAAACCCGCCCCTACGCAATCTCAATCTCTACAAAATCCCCTACACAATTTCAATTGTCAACAAAACCCGCCCCTACGCAATCTTGCTTTTGACACAACCTGCCCCTAGTCAATTTTAATAATGTCATGAAATACGATCGCGAAAAACACCATCGTCGCTCTATTCGGCTCAAAGGATACGACTACACTTCTGTAGGCAGTTATTTCATCACGATTTGTACTTTTCAACGAGAATGCCTATTTGGAACAATTACCGATGGAGAAATGCAGTTAAATCAATATGGAAAAATCGTGCATTCTCATTGGCAAAACCTACCTAAATACCATCCCAGATTGGAATTAGATGAATTTGTCATAATGCCCAACCACATCCACGGCATTCTATTTTTGATAGATAACAATGATATTTCTAGCGATCATCATAATTCCGTAGGGGCGGGTTTAGCAGACAATTTTGAGGTGAATGCAGGGGCTACCTGCAAAACCCGCCCCTACAAAATCTCAATCCCTACAAAACCCGCCCCTACAAACAATTTAGCAACAGAGAACAATCATGGAATCCCAGAAATTATTCGAGGATTTAAAACATTCTCTGCTCGTCGCGTTAACCAAATCCGTCATACATCAGGAATTCCTGTATGGCAGCGCAATTATTACGACCATATCATTCGTGATGAAATATCATTACAAAAGATTCGCCAGTATATCCAAACAAACCCAAATTTATGGCAGGTTGACCAGCTACATCCCAACAATCCCTCTAAATGGTAACTATTACAAATTAGTCTGACAGCCCCTTTCAAGACTTGATACAATAGAATCAATAAACTTATTTAACTCAGTTATTACAATGACTGCGTATATGCGCCAGTAGACACAAAACGAATGCGCTTGAGAGTGAAATATGAAATTAACAACGCCCCAAGCAAAGTACATATCTTTTCATGCAGTCGTCCAATACCCACAATTTCTAAAACTCCCTCACAATAAATCAGGCGCACACCATCAATATCTGCAAAAGCAGATTCTAACGCTTGGAACTGCTCCCACGTTACGAACTGCCTAACAATATGTTCTTGATCAGACTTAGCTAAAGCTTGGATCATGGCTTTGAGACTCACCGCTTAATACGATGATTTTAGCTTAAATTTTTAGATATCGCCACACTGACAAGACAAAAATAAGATTAGTTAATTGACCTTAAATGCAAAACCAAGATAAAATAAGATTAGTTAACTAATCTTATTTAAAATCTATGCTTGAAATTTCAGAAGCAGACATTTTGTCCCGACTTCGGTTTGATAACCCTTGGTGGGAGAAAAGTAGAGAAGAAAAGATAGCTTACGAAAATACACCTCGACGTAAATACTTTGAGACTTTTTATGAAAATATTTTGGATATAAATGTTCGCCGAGCGATCGTTTTAATGGGACCAAGGCGTGTTGGAAAAACTGTTATGGTTTATCACACCATTCGCGCACTTTTAGACTCTGGTGTAGAAGCAACAAATATTTTATACATTTCCCTTGAAACTCCAATCTACACTGGACTACATCTAGAACGGATACTTAATTATTTTCAGAAACTTTTTGAACATAAACGCAATGCAAGACTGTTTGTTTTCTTTGATGAAATTCAGTATTTGCGTGATTGGGAAGTACATCTCAAATCTCTAGTTGACTCATACGTAGACTATCGCTTTATTGCTACAGGTTCTGCGGCGGCAGCACTAAGACTGAAGAGTAATGAGTCTGGGGCTGGTCGCTTTAGTGATTATGTTTTGCCGCCACTAACTTTTGCTGAATACTTAATGTTTATTGGCAGAGAAGCGGAACTTGTAACAGAGTTAGAATCAAATATTTATGGGGCTTCAGCTATAAATTATGCTTCCCTAAATATTGCTGCTCTAAATAAAGAATTTATCAACTACCTAAATTTTGGAGGATATCCAGAGGCAGTCTTTTCGGAAGCCATTAGGCAAAACCCCAGTCAGTATATCAAAAGTGACATTATTGATAAGGTGTTACTCCGAGATCTTCCAAGTCTTTACGGCATTAATGACATTCAAGAATTAAATAGACTTTTTACAACCTTAGCTTACAATTCTGGAAATGAAGTAAGTTTAGATGGATTATCCAAATCTTCTGGTGTCGCTAAAAACACGATCAAACGTTATCTCGAATACCTTGAGGCTGCCTTCCTAATTCGGCGGGTTGAGCGAATAGATAACAATGCCAAGAGATTTAAGCGAGCGATGTGTTTCAAGGTCTACTTAACCAATCCATCCATGAGAGCCGCTTTATTTGGTCAACTTGATGCAAATTCCGAAGCTATGGGATCTATGACTGAAACTGCTATTTTTAGCCAATGGCAACATAGTAAAGTTACGGAACTTTATTATGCGCGATGGAAGTCGGGAGAAATCGATATCGTAAATTTAGATAAAGTTAATCAATTACCTTCTTGGATTGTTGAAGTTAAATGGAGCGATCGCCCTTATAAAACTCTCGCGGAGCTTGACAATTGTGTTGAATTTGTGAACAAGCATCCAAATATATCTCAACCAATTTTGATAACTAGTCAAACTATTTCAGACACAAATATTCAATATAAAGGAGTAGAGTTTAATTTTTGTCCATCTAGTCTTTATGCTTATATTCTTGGATCTAATATCTTGTCTGAGTTTTAGTCTGTGCGATCGCCTAAAACTCAACCTATAGGAAAGCGATCACCTAAAACATAATCCATCAAAAAGCGATTGCGATCAATCAGCATTACTTCCTCTAGAACCAAAATAAAAACCAAGCGCTGTACCGATCAAACCAGTTTGAGCAGTTAATATGAAAGTTATTAAATCTTTCACTAAAGCACTGGTTTTAGTAAATGATTCACTTTTCTTTTCGTCAATAACTCCAGTCATAACTGTCAAAAGTACGATTAGTCCAAAGCTAGCGGTAAGAGTCCCAGCAAGTATTTTGATTAAGAAAGTCGCGAGTTGAGAACGAGTAGTTTCTTGTCTTTCTTCTAGCTTAATGCCTGTTTCTACTTGCGATGGCAATAAGTTTTTGAGATCGACTTCCTTGGTTTTCACATAGCTCTTAATCATTTCAGAACTAGGCATGGCAGAAATATTATCTTTTACAGAGGAAGTATCTAATGAGGGTGGAGTCTCATCTGGTTGGTTTGACATATGAATTAATCTAAAACTATTCAATTATAAGACAATCTCACCAACGGAATTATCGGAACGCTTAATCAATAAAGTTCCACCCTGCCCAGCAGTGATATCTTGGATATATGCAGCAGTTACAACTGCTTTTTTTAAGGCGATATCAGGGCTAATTCCTTGTTGAGTTGCTAACCATTCAAGAAGATTTGCGACTTCACCATCAATTCTAATATTTGAAGACTGATGAAGTCTGCCGACAAAAACAGCATCATTACCAACAGCCGCATTAATGACTGCGCTTTGGGAAATATCTTGCCTTTGATTTGCCGTTGAGAGGTTGAAAGACCTTACAGATTTGTCAGTATCTGCCATTATGTTTCCACTTCCAAAGATCACATCATAAAACAAATCTTACCATAGCCTCAATTGTAATTCTGTAAAGTAATAGCTGATCGCCGCCATAATTTTCACAGATCGCGATCAATGTAGTGGCTGTAAAGGTAAATTAGTAGTTAGAACTCAAAAAAGCAAAAGCAAAATTTAGATATGTTTGATGAAATCGCCGATAAATTTGAGGCGGCTTGGAAAAAGTTACGCGGACAGGACAAAATCTCTGACTCTAATATCCAAGGCGCGATTCGTGAAGTACGCAGGGCGCTATTAGAGGCAGATGTCAACTTACAGGTTGTCAAAGAATTTGTCGAAGAAATCTCCAAACAGGCTCAAGGCGCTGATGTCATCGCAGGTGTGCGCCCTGATCAGCAATTTATCAAGATCGTCTATGACGAATTGGTAAGGACGATGGGTGAGGCAAATGTGCCACTTGCGATCGCCGCCAACTCCCCCACAGTAATTTTGATGGCAGGTTTGCAGGGTACGGGTAAAACGACTGCTACCGCCAAATTAGCCTTACATTTACGCAAACTCGATCGCACAACTTTACTGGTAGCAACTGACGTATATCGACCTGCGGCGATCGATCAGTTGCTCACTCTTGGCAAGCAAATCAATGTCCCAGTCTTTGAAATGGGTGCTGATGCTGACCCCGTAGAGATTGCGCGTCAGGGCTTGGCAAAGGCTAAAGAATTAGGTGTTGACACCGTGATTATCGATACGGCGGGACGCTTGCAGATCGATCGCGACATGATGGATGAACTCAAGCGGGTCAAAGATACGATTAAGCCCGATGAAGTGCTGCTAGTTGTCGATGCGATGACGGGGCAAGAGGCGGCGACGCTGACCCGTACTTTCCATGACGAGATTGGGATTACGGGCGCGATCTTGACCAAGATGGATGGCGATACTCGCGGTGGTGCGGCGCTATCGGTGCGGCAGATTTCGGGACAACCGATTAAGTTTATCGGTGTCGGCGAAAAAGTTGAGGCGTTGCAACCTTTCTATCCTGAGCGCATGGCTTCACGGATTTTGGGCATGGGCGACGTGCTGACGTTGGTGGAGAAAGCTCAGGAAGAAATCGATCTCACCGATGCGGCGCAGCTTCAAGAAAAGATCATGAGCGCCAAGTTTGACTTTGACGACTTCCTGAAAAATACTCGTATGATGAAAAATATGGGTTCTTTTGGTGGGATGTTGAAAATGTTGCCAGGGATGAAAATCAATGACACGCAAATTCAGGAAGCAGAAAAGCAACTTAAGCGTTGTGAGTCGATGATTAGTTCCATGACCAAACAGGAGCGTAAAGATCCCGATTTAATTTCTAAAAGTCCTAGCCGCAAACAACGGATTGCCAGTGGATCTGGTCACAAACTTCAGGATGTATCTAAGCTAATCTCTGATTTCCAAAAGATGCGATCGCTGATGCAGCAAATGGGACAGGGCAAAATGCCCAACTTCCCAGGAATGCCAAACATGGGCGGTGGTGGTTTCCCTGGTATGGGTGGCAACCAAGCTCCATCGGGTAATGCAGCCTATGGCAAGAAGAAGAAAAAGAAAAAGGGTTTTGGCGAGTTGTAGTCTAGAAGCATGTGTCGCCCGCTTCGCGGGCGACACATGCTCTAGTTTAGGTTTTCAATTATGGAGAAAAATCAATGACACAAGCGATCGCCCCACCATCAATTCCACCATTAACACCGCCAGAGAGCTTGTACGATCGCGATCTTGACCTATGGTTAGAGACAGCGATCGTCCAGTTAAAAGCGGGTGACTTCCAGAATCTTGATGTTGAGAACTTAATCGAGGAGTTAGAAGGTTTGACTGGTAGCAACAAACGAGAAGTTGAGTCGAGGCTAATTAGACTAATTGAACATATTCTGAAGAGATGCTATGTCGATCTGCCTGATTGTTATAGAGGTTGGGAAGTCACGATTATTAAGCAGCGCGGTAAACTTAGAAGACTTCTAAAACAGTCGCCAAGTCTCAAACGTTGTTTTTTGCAGTCCTTTGATGAGTCATTCGACACTGCATTAGAGATAGTAAGAACTGAATATGAGACTACTTTTCCTGATACATGGCAGTTTAGCCGTGATATTGACACGATGTTGAATGCTAAGTTTTGGGAATCAGAACAGACTTAAAGGTGAATGCTATGCCCTTACTACAAACCAAAACCCCATTAGAAACATGGATATCAGCCCCTTGGCAAGAATTTGTCACTATTGCCGATGCTCCAGATTCTAATAAGCTAAAAAGCTATTACTACAAAGGCAAGATGAGGTTTGAACCCATGTCCACAGGCTCCGATCATTCCAATGACCACGCATTGATTTTGTTCGCGTTGTCATTTTTTGCCGCTAGTCAGCGCATTCCCATGACTACCAAAGATGGCTGTTCCTATCGCAAAAAAGGATATACCGAATTTCAACCTGATGCGTCATATTACGTTGGAGCAAATGCCGATGTTATCCCTTGGGGAACGAGAATAATTGACTTAGATCAATATCCATTACCCGATCTAGTCATTGAAATATCAGATACTTCCCTTGCCGATGACTTAGGTGCAAAACGCTTGCAATATGAGGATTTAGGAATCTCAGAATATTGGATTGTGAATGTGCAAACTATGCAAATTTTTGCTTTTGCTCATGGTCATGACGGAAGCATCAGGCGCATTCGCGAATCAGTGGTTTTAACAGGATTAAAACTAGAAATTCTCGAACAAGCCCTCCAACGTAGCCGCCAAGAAAATCAAAGCGCGACAACTGCGTGGTTAATGGAACAGGTTCGCGGTTGAATAAATTACAAATTACGAATTACGAATTATCAATTATCAAATTTAGGAATTATCAAATGCAACCAAAAATTATCATTCATGGCGGAGCAGGTAGCACTGTTGAAAGCAAAGGCGGTTACGAACCAGTTCGCAAGTCATTATTTGCAGTTCTAGAAACCGTTTATCCTATGCTGCTCGATGGCGCTAAGGCGATCGATGCGGTCGTTAAGGCTTGTCAAATGCTCGAAGATGATCCTCGGTTCAACGCAGGTACTGGCTCTGTATTGCAGTCCGATGGTCAAATTCGCATGAGTGCTTCGATTATGGATGGCGATCGCCAAAGCTTTAGTGGTGTAATAAATACGGTGAGGGTTAAAAATCCGATTGAACTTGCTAAGCATCTACAAACTAGCGACGATCGCGTTTTATCGGATTACGGCTCGGCGGAACTCACTCGCGAACTTGGTATTCCGATTTATAATCCCCTCACCGATGAACGCCTTGCCGAATGGGTAGAGGAACGCAAGACTAACTTCACCCGCAAAATGGCAGATGTGGCGATGGGAACGATTGGAGTTGTGGTGCTGGATCAATATGGCAGTATTTGCGCGGGAACTTCCACAGGTGGACGTGGCTTTGAGCGCATCGGTCGTGTGAGTGACTCGGCAACGCCTGCGGGTAATTATGCCACTAAGTTTGCAGGGGTTAGCTGTACGGGTGTCGGTGAAGATATTCTGGATGAAGGTTTTGCGACTAGAGTTGTCGTCCGTGTCACCGATGGCATGACGCTCCAGCAAGCTGTTGAGAAATCGATTAATGAAGCGAAAAGCCGAGATCGCGATTTTGGCGCAATTTGTTTAGATGCTACGGGCGCGATCGCATGGGGCAAGACTTGTCCTGTATTGTTTGCGGCTTATCATGATGGCGAGAAAATGCAAGATACACTTTAAAATCGCAATCGCGATCAACATGAGCTAAGCTCTTCAACAGGCATGAACTGAAACTTTATGAAAGATGTAATCGTGATCGGCGCGGGAATGGCAGGGCTAACCTGCGCCCAACAACTAAAACAAGCAGGGCTAGATGTCACCATTGTTGAAAAATCAGCAGGTGTAGGCGGACGCATGGCAACTAGGCGTTTACAAGGAACTTGGGTCGATCATGGCGCACAATTACTGTCTGCTAAAAGCGACGAGTTTAGTAGTTTTGTCCGAAAGCTTCAAGAAAAAGGAATTGTCAAGGAATGGACACGCGATGTCTATCAACTATCAGCCTCTGGGCTATTTCCGCCTGATGCTGATCAACGTCACACACGCTATTGCTGTCCTCTGGGGATGACGGCGATCGCCAAGTATCTCGCTAATGAAATGCCGATTGTGAATAACGCTCGGATTGTCAGTGTCAGTCATAACGACCATCGATGGCAGCTAATGACCGATCGCCAAGAGGTTCTCGAAACCAAAGCGATCGTCTCGACCATACCCGCGCCCCAGTTTTTACCCATATTTGAAGAGGTACTCGCCCCAGCCCCTAGCTTTTTACAAGCCGTCCAATCGGTTAAGTTTGCCCCTAGTGTCACGATCATGGCTGGTTACCATGCCAGTAATTCTGTTCCTGAAGAATGGCAAGCAATTCGATGTGTAAATGATCCCGTCCTTAGTTGGATTAGCTATGACAGCAGCAAGCATCCCGACAGAGCGATACAGCCCGTTTTTGTTTTACAGAGTAGTGCTGATTTTGCTAAGCAATCTATGGACGAGCCTGATCTAGAAATTGCGGGTAAACCTTTGCTGAATCAAGCGGGACGATTATTAGCAAAGTGGTTAGCTAATCCTGAATGGTGGCAAGTCCACCGTTGGCGCTATGCCTTAGCCGAAGAGAGTTTAGGTGTTTCTTGTTTGTCCACCTCAATACCTTTACCGTTAGTTTGTGCAGGTGACTGGTGCGCTGGCAAAAATATTGAAGCCGCCTATCACTCAGGGCTTGCCGCCGCTGAGTCAGCGATCGAGTTATACCAAAATTAAAAATGGCTACGCCATTTTTAATTTTAAAACCCTTACTGGGTTTGTTTTTTGATTTACAAAAGTGTTGTCACACTTTAATGTAATAGAATTGTGGGTGCAATCATAAATCCAAAATTTTCTCTGCTTCTAAAGTCAGTTATCAAAAAAATATGTGATGTGTGAGATGAGGAATTATGCGAAACTTTTCACAATATACAACCTATAGATCACTGCTTTCCGAAAAACAAGGGAGAGGATTCTCGGAAGCCGAAGTCAAAGATATTTTGCGCCAAGTACTTTCTCAACTCACTAAACTGCACGATCTCAAACAAGCGCATGGGGCTATTTCTTTAGATACCGTTGCCTATGATTCCAGTCGAATGCATATAGTTTTACTCCCTGATAATGGGATGAGTCAGCCGATTTATTTAGCTCCAGAAGTTGCCCAGACTAGACAAGCCACGCCCGCAGCCGATATCTATGCCCTTGGTGTATTTTCGATCGTGTTATTAACTGGATTGTCCCCTGAGCAACTAAAAACTCCAGAAAATGAATGGGATTGGGAAGAATTCTGTACGATCAGTAATCGATTTGTCCCTATTCTCAATATGGCGTTATTTGAGTCCCCAGACTTTCGCTATATTAATTCAGGACAGATGTTGCGATCGCTCCAACGCGCTCTTAAAGATACCGACCTACAATTTAAAACGCCAACGATTAATCCAAATACACCTGAGATTGACAAACCGCTAGATACTCCTACATTACCAATTACTGACATCAATTCACCATCAACACAACTCGCGAAGATTATTTCGCAACCTCGACAATCATTCTCTGAATTACCTACTCCCGAACTGCCTGATCCTGAATCATTAATTGAATCATTGAACATAGAACCATTAGATTTGGAATTTAATTCGAGTGGAAATTATAGTGATACATCAATTAGAACAAAAGCTGATCTTCCTGATTCCCCAACTTACAAATCGACTTACAAAAAGACCACAGATGATCGGTATACATCTAAGCCTGCTAACAAGGGTAGAATAAGAGGCTTGCTCTTGATATTGATGGGTATGGGGCTTACCACTTGGGCAGTAGTCACAGCCTATGCTTATATGCAGTCAAATACGCAGTCAAAATTTACAGCTACAACCAGCCAAAATATAAAGATAGAAAATGTTCCTTCACAATCACTGGTGATGGAATCTGAGAGCGCTCGTTCCGAGATCGCTCGGATTGAGAAAGCCCCAAAAACTGACGACAATATAAATAAATTAATCAGCTTGGCTAAAGAAAAATACGAAAATTCAGGAAGCTTGACTGAAGCCAAAACAATTTTGCAAGCAATTCCTGCCAACGGTCAAATTACCAAAAAAAACGATCAACTCTTGCAACAGTGGCAAGAAGACACGAAAAAAAATGGTGATTTGATCCAGAAAGCAGAAACAGCGATCGCTAATGGTAAATGGCAGCAGGCGATCGAGATTGTAAAAGGCGTTTCACCAACTCCCTACTGGCAACAGCGGGGTAAGAAAATCGCGGCAAATGCCAGACAGCAACTTGACAAAAAAATGGTGATATCCGAGCCTGTTCCCCCTCCTTACATAGCTCCGCCACCACCACCAGAAGCGATCGCGCCACAAGAACCTTCAGCGCCTCCCAGAGAGCAACCTTACTATAATCCTCCTGTATCAGCAGAACCTGCCCCCAGAGAATATTCTCCTAGAGAGCCTGCCACCAAAGAGGCTCCCCCATCTCCCCGTGATGCAAATTAAAATCACGCCTTATCGCAAAATAAAAATTGCATAGTAAAAATCGCAGAGTAAAAAAACATGAATTTTATATCCTTAACTTTGCGCTCCTTACCCTATTGGCTGATTTTTTCAGTGGTCAATCTAGAGATTTCAGGAATGTGGCATCCACGCGCCGCTCTCAGCCAATCTCGCGTTACCCAAGAGCGCGTCAGCCAAGATCGTGTTTGTGACATTGGTTCTCTTCCAAATCATCCAGGAAATCACAAATTACGGGGCGGCACTTTTCTCAAAAAGGAACAATTTACAGAAGCTCTAGATTGCTTTGAAATTGCGCTCCAAGATAAACGTGGTCAACAAGATCCCGAACTTTGGAATAATCACGGTTTAGCCTTGGCTGGACTCAAACGATATGACGAAGCGATCGCATCCTATGATCAAGCCTTAAAAATCAAGCCTGGTGCGCGATTTGTCGATCGCGTCAAGCCCCTCGTAAAAGCAGAGGACTACTATCTATGGTGGTTTAATCGCGGCACAGCCCTAGTCGATCTGCAACGATACCCAGAAGCGATCGTGGATTTAGATAAGTCTTTAAAGATTAAATCTGACTATGGATTTGTCTGGTTTTTTCGTGGATTAGCGCTATTTAGATTAGAAAGATATGATGAGGCTCGACTATCCTATCGACGATCAGTTTTACTATCTCCCAACTCGCCCTATAGTATTAAAACCAAACAACTATTCAGCCTTCAAGACTATGTGGTTTATTACGGCGAAGCGGAAGCAAAGTCGAGGCTGGGTCGCTATAAAGATGCTATTCAGGCTTTTGAGAGAGGCGCGAGAATCAGAAAGAATAATCCTGAACTGAAGTTCTATTTAAAAAATATCGATGAAAGTAACTACGAGACTTATATAGATGGAATCCGATCGCTTGATCTTGGTGACAATACTAAAGCTCTAGCCATTTTCGATCAAGTTCTTACTTCTAATCCCAATTACGCGAACGCTTGGGATGCTAAAGCGGATGCTTTAGTGGCGCTAAAGCGTAATCCTGAAGCTATCAAAGCCTATGATCGAGCCACCACTATCGAACCTGAAGATTATGCCAGTTGGTACAAAAAAGGGAATGCACTCAGAAAATCCAAACTCTATCCTGAAGCTTTGCAATCCTATCAAAAAGCAATTGATTTATCAGGTGGTTTTGCTGAGGTATGGCACAATCGCGGGTTGATTCTCGATATTCAGAAAAAACATGAAGATGCGATCGCTACCTATAAACGCTCTTTAAAATCAAGCACACTTTGGGGAGGCATTGAACGAGTTGATACACAGTATGCATTGGCGGCTAGCCTCTACAGTGCAAAACGTTACCGCGAATCATCCTCCGAGGTCGAAATGCTCCTAAAAGAACAACCAAAATATAAAGAGGCTTTACAACTGCGTAAACTGCTGCAAAAAGTCCTGTAATACCAAAACTAAAAATGGCGTAGCCATTTTTAGTTTTAAAAACCCTTACTGGGTCTAATAATGATTGCCAATTTTGCGATGGTGAGCGGCGGTGAGAGCATCAGGTTTAGAAACTCTGCCTTCCTCCGCGATCGCATAGATCACCCAATGATCGCTACATTCCATGCGGCTGATTACTTCACATTCCATAAAGGCTAGGGCATCGGTGAGGATTGGTGCGCCAAATGTGGATATTTGTGTTTTCATACCCTCAAAGCGATCCGCCCCAGGAGCAAATCGTTTCAGAAAATGCTGCATCAGTTTGGAATAATTGCCATCTTCAAGAACATTCAACACAAAGCGATCACCTACTTGCATAAACGATTCGATCGCCCGATCTTTAGCTACAGCTACCGTAAACCCAAGCGGTTTAAAACTAGCCTGCGCCACCCAAGAGGCTAACATCGCACTTCGCGCCCCACCTTTGGCTGCCGAGATAATGTACAAGCCACCTGCTAAGCGTCCTAGAGCCTTATCGAGATCGGCATCGATCGCTTTAAGTTGTTTGATATTTTGTTTGCGAGTGAGCAACTGCCCTAAGTCAGTACCCGCTTCATCACAGAGTTGGTAAGTCGCTTCGTCAGGATTTTCACGGACACGAATGGCAGGAAAAGCATTGACTACGCCCAAATCCTTAAAGCGATTATTCAGCAAATCAATGGATGAATCTTGATCGCCGTGGGGTTCGTACAAGCCAATCACTTGTTTGTCCGTGGCTGCGGCAAGAATTGCGCCGATCGCTGTTTCTACATGACTATTTGAAGCTGGCGGCGTACAAACAATTAAACCTGCGGCGTGGCTGACTAATTCGCGTAATTCCTGCAAATCGATCGCTTTGAGATCTACCATTTCTACCGCCACACCTGTTTTGGCAACACCACGCCCAAGGGCTTGGGACAGGCGATCGCAATAACCATAGTCAGACACATAGCAAACTACGACATTGGTTTCGCCCTTAGTTTGTTCTTGACTCCATCTCCGATAATTTTCGGTAAGCTCCTTGACGTTATGCCGCAACAAGGGACCATGTCCATTTGCCACGATTTCTGCTTGTGGTAAATCATCCATGCGCTTCATTGCCGAAATTACCGATCGCGCATTGGGAGCCATCAAGCATTCATAATAAAAGCGATAATCTGGCATGATCTTCGCCAAATCTTCGTCGTAAATTGCATCAGTGCAGTAATGCATTCCAAAAATATCGCAGGTGAAGAGGGTCGATGTACCAAGGTCAAAGGTCATCATTGTGTCTGGCCAATGCAAATTCGGGGCGTTCACAAATTGCAAAATATGTCCATTACCCAAATCAACTTGATCGCCATTTTTGACAACTTGCTGCTTAAAGGGCTGATGCACCAAATCATTAAGAAATTGCAGCGCGACCTTTGTGCCAACTACCGTAACGTTAGGCGCAAGGGCGAGTATTTCAGGGACTAAGCCACTATGATCTGGTTCCGTATGACTGATGACGAGATATTCGATTTGGGATGGATCGATCTGCTCCTTCAGGGTTTGCAGATACAGTTCGCGAAACTTAGCATGGGATGTATCGACTAGGGCTAATTTTTCACCCCGAATAATATACGAGTTATAGGTCGTGCCATTTTGTAAACCAAACTCAATATCAAAGCGATCGCGATCCCAATCAAGCGATCGGATGGTAGTTGTATCCGCCGCGACCTCCGCAACCTGCATGGTGAGGCGGCGTTGAATGGGCTGGTTGGCAACTTTAATCGGAGGAATCTCAAGAGCAGCTACCATGTTTTTGTCTCCCTATCGCGCTTTGTATCGCGCCTTACTTATATCTTGTTTTAAATCGCATTTTATCTGTCCCTATTTTAGTCCGTACTTCCTGACAAGTCTAATTGAAAATTCTTAATCGTCCGATAAAATAAATCAACCACCCAGAGTTTTCTGTGAGGATAAATTTATGACGTTGCCATCTTTAGCACCCCAATCTTTAGCTGCTGAAGCGATCGCGCCTGAAATTCTGCAAATTAACGAAATTACCCAAATCCCTGAAATTGACTATCCTGATAGTGATGGCAATCCCATGTCCGACAATACTGAACAATATCGCTGGATTGTAATGATCAAGGAAAATCTAGAGATTATCTTTGCGGACAATCCCAATGTATTCGTTGCAGGAGATTTACTTTGGTATCCTGTGCGCTATACCCCAAAACGGATGGCTCCTGATGTGATGGTCGCTTTTGGTAGACCGAAAGGAAGACGTGGTTCTTATAAGCAATGGCAAGAGGAGAATATTCCGCCACAAGCCGCCTTTGAGATTCTCTCACCGAGCAACAAGGATCGTCGTGGTTTAGAATCCCTCGAAGACAAGTTTAATTTTTACGAAACCTACGGTATTCAGGAATATTACGTTTACGATCCCGACGATCTCATTTTGCAAGGATGGCAATATGCCAATGGCAGATTTTTGGAGATTGATATGCGATCGCCTTGGGTGAGTCCCTTGCTTCAGGTGCGGTTTGAGTGGCAAGATGGCAAAGAATTAATCATGTATCGCCCGAATGGGCAGCGTTTTTTAAGCCCCGTGGAGCTAGACAAACGCGCCGAAGCTGCCGAGCAACGTGCTGATATTGCCGAACAACGTGCCGAGCAAGAAAAACTTCGCGCCGATCGCCTTGCTGCACGTTTGCGCGATTTAGGGATCGACCTCAATTTAGAATAAATTTAGCAATCAATTTAACAACCAAAAAAATTCATGGATCTTTACGTTTCTTGGGAAGAATATCACCGCAAAATCGAACAGTTGGCAGCGAAAATTTACCAGTCAGAATGGGAGTTTGATCAAATCCTTTGTCTGGCTAGAGGTGGATTACGGATTGGTGATGTTCTTTCGCGAATTTATAACAAGCCTCTGGCGATTCTGTCGGCTACTTCCTACGGTGGTAAAGATTTTCAGGAGCGGGGAAGCTTAACGATCGCCAATAAAATCACGATGACAACGGCACAAATGGGTAAACGGATTTTGTTGGTTGATGATCTGGTTGATTCGGGGGTAACGCTTGACCAGATTCTCCAATGGTTGAAGCAACATCAGGAATATGAAATTACGGAAGTGCGATCGGCGGTTTTATGGTTTAAGGCTTGTTCTGTGGCTAAGCCCGATTATTATGTGGATTTTTTACCAGACAATCCTTGGATTCATCAGCCTTTTGAGAAATACGAAAAATTACAGCCTCAGGATCTACAAGCATAGGAATCAATAGCGCTGTAATAAATTACGCGCTAAAAGCTTAAACCCGTTGAAACGGGTTGATTCAGATGAGTTTTTTAGTCTGCTTTAGCTGACTTCAGCTTTTAGCCAAGAACTTGAGTTCTTGGTTCTTGGTTGGTTTGATTAAGTCCTGAAGCTTTTATAATTATTTCTAATCAATAAAAATCTTGACCTTTATGAGTCTTTGTCTTGCCTGTGGTGCTGCAAACCCTTTAGAAACTAGATTTTGTTCGCAATGTCGCACGAAGTTGTTAATTCAAGATCGCTATCGGGCGCTGCGAATCATTGGTCAAGGTGGTTTTGGTAAGACTTTTCTGGCGCAGGATGAGGGTAAGCCATCGAAGCCAAAATGTGTGATCAAGCAATTTATTTATGATGATCCTGCAACTTTGCGCGAGGCTCAGAGACTATTTGAGCAGGAGGCGGTGCGTTTAGAAGATTTAGGTAAGCATCCGCAAATTCCTGAGTTGTTGGCGCATTGCGAGCAGGAGGGGCGGCAATATTTGGTGCAGGAGTTTATCGATGGGGAGAATTTATTACAGGAGTTGAACCGTGCGGGGCGGTTTAGTGAGGTAAAAATTAAGGAGTTGTTGTTGGATCTGTTGCCTGTGTTGCAGTTTATCCATGCGGGTAAGGTGATTCATCGCGATATTAAGCCAGAGAATGTGATTAGAAGGCGATCGGATGGCAAGTTGGTTTTGGTGGATTTTGGGGCGGCGAAGGTGGCGACACAGACTTCGTTGCAAAGAACAGCGACAATGATTGGTAGTCCAGAATATACGGCTCCTGAACAAGCAAGAAGGAAGCCCGTTTATGCCAGTGATATTTACTCTTTGGGGATGACTTGTCTTTATCTATTAACTCAAATCCCTCCATTTGATTTGTTTAGTGATTCAGAAAATAAGTGGGTATGGCGACAGTTTCTTAATGGAATATTAGTTAGCAATAATTTGGGGTGTGTTTTAGATAAGATGATTGAGCCACTGGTAAGGAGATATCAGACGATTGAGGATGTATTGCAAGATCTCGCACCTTCCCGAAAATCTCCAGTAATATCTACGCCAATTCCTTCGCAACCAGTTCCATCAGTGGCTACGCCGCAAACACCCAAACCGAGTTTCTTCTCAGGATTATTTACGCAACCTGCACAGACTCCTGTATCAACTTCGAGTAATTCCTTGATTTTGGAATGTGGGAATGGGATGAAGTTGGAACTGGCGAAAGTGGCTGGTGGAAGTTTTCAGATGGGAAGTGATAAAAATGATCGTGAAAAACCAATTCATCGGGTGAATTTGCGTGAATTTTTGATTGGTAAATGTGTGGTGACACAGGCGCAATATCAGGCGGTGATGGGAACTAATCCATCAAACTTTAAGGGCGATCAAAATCCTGTAGAACAAGTCAGTTGGCATGATGCTATGGAATTTTGTCAAAAACTATCCCAAAAAACAGGGCAACAAGTTAGATTACTGACAGAAGCAGAATGGGAATATGCCGCGAAAGGTGGTAGTCAAAGTAAATGCTATGAATATGCAGGAAGTAATAATCTGGACGAGGTGGCATGGTACAGCAATAATGCTGGCAGTAAAACCCATCCTGTTGGTCAGAAAAAAGCCAATGAGCTTGGTATTTACGATATGAGTGGTAATGTCTGGGAATGGTGTTTGGATGATTGGCATGATAGATACAAAGGCAAACCAGATCATATACAAAATAATGGTCATGAACCTTGGGGCGAAATGAACTTAAACAAGAATAATAATCGTTCTCACCTGCTCCGTGGTGGTTCTTGGAACAGCTATGCGATCGGTTGTCGTTCTGCGTATCGTAACGGGGACTTTACTACTGACAGGTACTACTACTTCGGTTTTCGAGTTGCTGCCTCCTCTTCTTCGTGAGGACAACTGACATAACTAGACTTCTACAGGAATCTGCTCAATTAAAGATTTACTAGAAGGAATATCTTTATTTTGTTGCTTATATGCAGCAATCATTTCCTGTAAAGCATCTTGCAAAGATTCACGACAAAGTTCGAGAGTTTCGCCCCCAGTAATTACCTCTTGCCATTCAATGAGTTGCCCCATGTAACCTAAGTCAATCTTTGTATAATTTGCGGTAAAGGTTGTAAGCATATATTTAAGTTTAGCTAAAGCCTTGAGTTGTCTCACTATAACAAAAAAACTTTGAATACTAGGCTGTTTTTCCTATTTAAATATTGTTTTTCACCACAAACGTAGAGGCAATTCATGAATTACCTCTACGTTTCTTATTTTGTCACCAAGCTTTAGGCTAGCGCTGATTTGTTTGTACGGGTTTTACAGGTTTGAGAGGAATATTATTCACTTCTAACCAGTCTTTACCAACTCTAACCGTGATATCTGACTCAATATCACCCGTGGATTCCACCACCACCTCGCCAAGCCCCAGAGACTCGCGTAGCTTTTCCGCACTTGAGCGATCGCCATTTTGAGCAATAATCTGCGTTTTGGGAATCGCCTTAGTCCAGCGATCGCTAGCAGTAAATACTTGAGCATAGCCAGCTTTAGAAAGCACCGTTGTTGCTTTTTTCGCACCATCGGGCTGCGACATACTATCTTGAATTGCAACTCTAAGTGTCTGTGGTGTGCTATCAGCAAGACTTACATCGGCTGATTTAAGTACCCCAAAGCTCTGACCCATGATTTTAGCAAGTAGACGATTATCTAAAATCCAGTAGCTAAGGTTGTCGAACTCGCCAGGGTTGCTAAATCGCCCTGGAGCCATGTGCATCTGAATATTTTTGCGATCGGTTTTTGAAGTGTAACCAGCAATAGCAAGAAGTTCTTCAATCGACAGATTAGTATCGATATTGTCTTTAACAATTGCTAGGACTTCAGGTAATTTAGTGATCGCTTCTGGTTTCAGCTTCTGGTCGATAAAAGCCCGAAAAAAAGACTGTTGACGCTGTACACGACCGATATCCCCCAAATTATCATGACGATAGCGCATATATTGAATTGCTTTGCTACCAGTTAATTTTTGCTGCCCCGCGTTGAGATTGATATATAGATGCTGACTATCATCTTGATATTTCATCTTTTTCGGAACATACAAATCAATGCCACCAAGCGCATCAATTAATTTGCCGAAACCATTTACATTAAATCGAATATAGCGATCGATCGGAATATCGCCTAACACTTGGCTCACAGTTTGAGCTGATAGCGCTGCCCCACCTGCATAGTTCGCAAAATTAATTTTAGTTTTACCGACACCTTGAATAGTGACGCGGCTATCGCGAGGGATGGAGAGGACGGCAACTTTTTTGCTGGCGGGATCAAAACGAATCAGCAACATTGCGTCACTCATGCCGTTGAGGTTGTCGTCTACTTCCGCGAGATATTTACCTTTGGGTTTGGACTGAGCATCAGGCAGATCCGAGGTGAGGATGATCGTCCCCAATACTAAAATATTTACGGGGCGGGTCAATGTTGGCACACCAGCGATCGCCGAAGTCATACTATCTGCACTCTTATTAAAGACCGCCGCTTCATCCGCCGAAAGTTGACGTTGTTGAAAAGGTCGGCTACTCAAGACAAAAGCCAGCCCAGCCCCCAGCCCCCCTGATAATAGCGCCACAAACAGCACTATAAACAGCGTCCATTTATGATTAAACGAACCCTTTTGAGAATTTTTTGGAGATTTGAATGGCTTTTTTGACAAACCTGACTTTTGACCTATATCGATGGGATTTGTTGCCACAGGTACAGAATGCTCCTCACGAGTGCATATTGGCTTCAGTGAAATCTTGCCTAGATATCTTGAGATTTTATGACGTACTAACTTATAACTTTAGCACTGTAGCGTAATTTATCGTTACAAACTGACAAATTACGCACAGTGGGAGATTAAATTTCAAAAATCCAAATTTTTGATCTAGCGAAACCCAGAGAGGTTCGTAAAAGCGGCGCTTTCCCAAATCTCTCTGGGTTTTAAGTCAGCGCAAAGCGCTGTAACTAATTACTAGATTTCGTTAACACTTTGATCGGAGTTGATGTGGTTGCCGACAAATCAGTTAATACAGAAGCATTTTCCGTTGCCTTTGCATCAGGAGTAATAACTGGCGAATCTATTGGAGTGGTTGGAACCTCGGTTTTATGGGAAGAAAAGACTTTCTTTTGCGTAAAACCAATGTCTTTTAAGTAGTCTTTTTTGGAGGATGCGGCAGTAGATGGCGCGATCGCCTTGGGTGATTTCTCAGTAGATATTGTCAGGGATGGTGAAGGCGCGATCGCTTTCACTGGTTCAGAGCTTGTTTTTAATTTAATTGGCTCTGGTTTAATAGTTTCTGGCTTAATTGGCTCTGGCTTAATTGGCTCTGGCTTAATGACTTTAAGTGGCTCAACTTTCACCAATTCTTTAACAGGCTCAGATTTACCTTTAATTGGTGCAACAACAGGTGAAACTATTGGCGCAACAACGGGGGGCGCGATCTCCTCTGGCGCAACTTTGACTGGTGCTACTGGAGCCTTATCAATGGTTTTAATCTCTGCTTTTGGAGATTCTACCTTTAGCGCAGGTGTAGGAATAGGCGCTGTCGTTGTTTCCGTGACTGCTTCGGTAGCCGTTGGTGCAGGCGTAGTCGTAGGCGCGGGGCTAACAGACTCAACAGGAGTAGGGGTAGGGCTAGGTTCGGGTGTCGGTGGCACATAATCAGGATTAACGATCGCATCGATATTGACGATCTTCTCGCCGCTTACTAAACGGGAGAGAGTATCTTGACCATTTGGCTGAAAATTAATCAAATGAGCCGTGCTGTTAAAGACATTAGCGATCTCATCACCGTCTTCTTCGATTAATTCCAATTTGACCCAGTTTTTACCTTGCTTAAAGCCTTTGAGATACATCGGCTCCCAGCGATCAAAGGTAAAAGTTTGACCATCGATGGTGGCGCGAACCTTCCAATCGTTGTTAATATCTTCCGCTTTGTCCAAATCTTGAGTCAACAAGTGCAGAGGGGCATTTTGCAGATAAAAATCAAGCATGATTGGCTCCGCACCATAGCTACCAACTGGACGGCTATAGGTGAGCAGTGGTGTTTTGGCTGCGGGAGTGTTTTCGCCAGTTTTGGTTAACACATGGAAAGTCGTCTGAGCATACGCACCCTGATTTTTAAAACTTTCATGCCAAGGACGCGAGGCAAAAGCACGGATTATATGGGTTCCTGCGCTGAGGTGATCAAAAGTGGCGGTTTGATTGAGGTCATAGACAGCCTTATATTCTTGGTTATCCAAAGTCACATGGATATGGGGCCCTAAACCAAAATCAGCATTTTTGAAAATCGGTAAATTTTTGACATCAAACTTTACGGATACTTGTGTATCGTCTAGTACTTGGTCAGGCTTAGGACTAACAATGCTGACCTGCGGTTCATAGCTATCAAGCAGACGGCTAAGACGTTGAATCTCGGCTGGTGGTGAAACTTCTGTAATACCAGTTGTTTCCACTTTTTGCACAGGTGCTTGAATCTCTGTTTTTTGTTCACCACCGCAAGCTGTGAGGTAAAAGCACAGGGCGATCGCCATCACTAAACTTGCTAACTTTTTCCAAGGCGAATTGTGCCAAAAAGTGTGCCAATAAGATTTAACTCGCGAAGTTTTTGGCTTATCTTCGGGTCGGTTAGAGTTTGCGATCGCACTCATAAAAACTATGCTCAACTCACATTACAAAGGCAAATATACCGAAAAACGAGCGCCTTGCTTATAAAGAATCACTATTATTTATGTATTACACCCTTCGCAGCGAATAATTTAGAGGTGCTACTAATTTGTAAAAGCGCCGCTTCGCGGCGTTTTTACAAATTTCTCTAGGTTTTAAGTCAACGCGTTTTAAGTCAGTGCAAAGGGCTGTATGCTAAAAATCAAATCCTTTTAACGCTTACCGCGAAAACCATTTTTATCAATACAAGTGTCAATGCCAGTGTCAATGCAAGTACGTCGCCAATCTGAAACTGCTAAAAATAAGGGCTATGCGATCGCTGCGCCCACCGATGCGCCTCAAAATATTTTAGAAAAAATTGTCTGGCATAAGGAGCTAGAGGTTGCGGCGATGTACGCCCATGCCCCCATTGAATCGGTGCAAGCAAATCTTGTTAATGTACAACCACCACGAGATTTTTATGGCAGTTTGCAAAATTCCCATCTTAAACCTGCATTAATTGCTGAGGTCAAAAAAGCATCGCCGAGTAAAGGTGTATTTCGGACGGATTTTGATCCTGTAGCGATCGCCCAAGCCTATGAACGTGGCGGCGCAAGTTGTCTATCGGTGTTGACGGACGCGCAGTTTTTTCAAGGCAGTTTTCAGAATTTACAATTGGTGCGCCAAGTCGTTGATTTACCATTGATTTGCAAAGAATTTATTATCGATCCGTATCAAATTTATTTAGGGCGATCGCATGGTGCGGATGCAGTTCTATTAATTGCCGCAATTCTCACTGATGCTGAGTTAACTTCTTTACAAGCATTAATCCATGAATTAGGAATGACTGCTTTAGTCGAGGTGCATACTCAAGCAGAACTAGATCGCGTTCTACAAATTCCTAATGTGCGTTTAATCGGCATTAATAATCGCAATTTAGAAAATTTTGTAGTCGATCTTGAGCAAACCAAAATTTTAATGGATAGACTAGATCCCGTAATTAGAAGTAAATATCTATGGGTGAGCGAGTCTGGTATTTACAATCGTCAAGATTTGGATTTTGTGCAGAGTTGTGGTGCAAGTGCGGTATTAGTCGGCGAGTCTTTGATTAAACAAGATAATATCGAAGAAGCAGTTAACAAGATGCGGTGCTACTGCTGAGTTCGATTAATGGTTGCAATACGCCATTTTGGATTTGTCCATTGGTGCTGAGTTCGCTGTGACAGAGATAGAGCCGATCGCCAGTGCGATCGAGTAAATCGCGAATTAACTTCTCCAACCGTTGCATATTTGCATCATTTTGATGTTCCACTGTCCAAAGTCCGCCATCCCACCCTTTTAAGAAAAGTGGCGCACCAAATAACGCTGCTGCTCCGCCCTGTAGCCATAGATCGGAACTAGCATCCAGCCAAAATTGCCAACGGTGTGACAGTCTTGCCATGCGATATTGAAAGATCGTGGCAAGGACAACACCATCTTGGGGCGCGTTCGGGGCAAAGGGATTAGCGGTGACAGTGCCTTGACGAATTAATTCGATAAAGTTTTTTAAAATTAGGGGATCTTCGCGATCGAGTCGATAGCCCAATTGCCAATAGTACTGAGCGGTTTCGATGAGTTCTTGTAACGTAGCAGTATGCTCATAACTGAGTTTACGCGGTTTAAAGAAGAATTGAATGGCGCGATCGATGAATAGTAATGGCGCGTCCTTGGGGGATTGTTGGGCAATCCATTGTCGCAATTTTTCGTAGGATTGAGTTGCCTCATAACCAAATCGATTCCATTGATTATAGGTCTCTACGGGTAGTAGATGAGGATGTTCAAGATCGGGAGCGAAACAATAATCAGCAAACATCCCTGCGCGGACGGGATCGATCGCTTCAGCCAGTACCACCAACATTTCGGCAATGCGATCGCGACTAACTAAAGTTCCTAGATTGGGATAAACCAAGGTGATTAAGGTCAATAAGGCTCGGACTTGAGCCGAATAAGTAAGAGGGCGCTGATCGTTGAGGGGATTAACCCGAATCTCCTTTTTACGCAATATTTCGGTGATCGCATAGTTGGCAATATTATCTAAGCCAGGGGCAATAATCGCGATTTCGTTGGGTTGAATTTCCCCTTTAGCGATCGCTTCAACTATTACTTCAGCAACATTCCGAAATAGCTTGGCGCGGGAAACTGACTCAATGGAATGCACCTGTGGGAATGGTTCAATAAATTGGAGGATCGGTTCATTGACAATTTCTAAAATAGGTTCAGCAATTTGGGAACCTAAAGTATTGATCGCAGGCGGGACTATTTCGACTGTACATTCAGATTTTAGGGATTGCCAATATTCAGGATCGGCTCCCAATCCTAATCTTGCTGAACCGTTAGGATTAAAAGTGAAGATGCCTTGAGCGCCATTTTTGAGGAGGAATTTGCATAAATCACAGGCGATCGCAGGGCTTTCGTCAGCGCGATCGACAATTACATAACGGAATCGCTGCTTGAGTTGACGATAATATTGCGGGTTGGGGAGCAGATGCTGAGCAAATAGATCGGTGATTAGTCCATAGGTAAGCAAACCTCTTTCCCAGCAATATGTCCGCCATTCTTGCAAAGCTTCGCCAATTTCTTGCCATTGTTCACTAATATAATCATTAATGGAAGAATCAGCAATAGATTCTGTATTCGTTTCCTGTCCCGCCTGTAAGATCGCAGGGATCTCACTAATATCTCGACCACTATAAGCTGCCAGTAAAAACAAGTCGAGCAATCTCCTGACAAGGCGATCGCGACTAATTCCTTCCATTTGTAATCTGCCGCTTAAAATCCTTTCTTTCCATAGTTCAAGGGCAAGTTCCTGTTCATTCTCCACTCGCAAAAGTAGAGGGAATTGAGCTTTTAAATTTAGTTTCTTAACTAATAATGTCCAAAATAGGCGAACTTCGTCACGAAAAAAACTTAGAGTTGTAACGGCGGTAACTGGGTATTGACCATGAGTTGCGAGGATGAGGCGATCGCTTAATTCACGGCGCTGTTGTGAGTCAACGGTTAGGACTAACACTTTTTGGGAGGCAGCTTGAGGATTGACTTGTTTGGTAAAATCCTGTTCAGCCCAATCACAAAATTGTTGAACTAGTCGCGCAGTTTTGCCACTAGTTTGGGCTTGACCAGTTTTGCCATGACTACCACCTTCAATCCACAAATTTGCCATATCGCCATTTAGAATAGTAATGTTCAAGACCCAACTCTATTTTAAGCAGTAACTTCTTGAAAGTTAAATTTTCTGATATATTTACGCAAATTCTAATTACTTTTCATATTCAACCTATTTCTTCTATCTATTTCATGAAAAAAACTTCGCTGTTTTCTCTGCTCATTTTGTCTGGGTTGACTATTCCCAATTTACCCGTACAAGCTCAATATTCAGGATTAGGTAAAGATAGCCTTGATCCTGCGACACTCAAACGCTACGCTCCACCTGCATTGCCGCCCACAGTTACTCGTCCGATTGAGTCAATCTTAGATGTGCGATCGCCTGGTTTAGGAATGGTTACGCCAGATGGTAAACGCATGTTTTTTACATGGGGCATTACGGGAACTACGCAGGTATGGCGAATAGATGGAGCGCAAAAATTTCCTGTACAAGTCACGGGTGGACAGGATGCTACCTCGATCTCAGGGATGACTCCCGATGGTAAATATTTATTACTATCCCGAGATCGCCAAGGCGAAGAAAATGCTGGTTTGTACTTGCAATCAATTGATGGTGGTGCATTGGAGGTGATTCAACATCAGGCAGGTGTGCGAACATCGCTGCAATATATTGGCAATGATTCGCGGGTAATTTATTTTAGTGCCAATGATGTCAAGCCCGATTCCAATATAATTTATCGTTACGATTTACAAACCAAACAAAAAGTCCAGATCTCTGGAGGCGATGGGATCTGGTGGATTGCCGATGTATTTGTAAATCCGCAAACAGGCGATCGCGAAAAGTTTTTGTTTGCGAAAGCGACGGGGAGCCAATCACAGGAATATTATGAATACGATGTCAAAACTAGACAGACTACACCCCTGATTGGACAAGATGAAAAGCAAGAGTATGGCATTGAGTATGGTGTTAGTGCCGATGAATATTTAGTGTTAACCCCAAAATTTAGTGAATTTCGCCGTCTTTATCTCTATAAAAATAAACAATTCAAGGCGATTACGCCAGAACTAAAAGCAGATGTATCGAGCTTTACGATTGATGATCAACGTCAACGTATTCTCTATTCGATCAATGATGGTGGTTATACAAGGCTGAAAGCGATCGCTGCCAATGGATTTCAGCCTCTAAATTTTCCTGAGTTTGCGAATGCTGATCATATCTATATAGGCTCCACCACGCGCAACGGACGCTTTACCACAATTGGCGTGGAAACTGCTAAAGCACCGAGATTGAGCTATGTTTACGATTGGAAAACTCAAAAGCTGACTCAATGGGTATTACCGAGCATTCCCGAAATTAACACTAGCAAATTTGTCGTAGCGAAGCTTGACAACTACACCACAAGGGATGGGACATCAATTCCCATGTTTATGTATGCCCCGCCCGAATGTCAAAATTTGCCAGAAAAGCCTTTGCTGAAGCCCTGCCCTGTAATTGTCAGTTTTCATGGGGGGCCCGAAGGTCAAAGTGTCGCAGGATTTAATCGTTACGCGCAATTATTTGTGAATGCAGGATTTGTGTTTGTGCAGCCGAATGTGCGCGGTAGTGATGGCTATGGTAAAACTTGGTTGAATGCTGACAATGGACGCGATCGCCTCAAAGTAATTACCGATATCGAAGATGCATCTATATATATCCGCAAAAATTGGCAACTCAACGGTATCACTCCCAAAATTGGTATTGTCGGCGGCAGTTACGGCGGTTATTCGACCCTGATGGGCATGTCCAAATTTGCGGGTAGTTATGACGCGGGTGTTTCGATCGTCGGTATGAGCAATTTGATTACTTTTTTAAATAATACGGCTCCCTATCGGCGGATTTTGCGGATTAGCGAATATGGCGATCCTGTCAAAGATCGTGAAGCATTAATTGAGCTATCGCCTGTCACCTATAGCGATCGCATTAAATCGCCGTTACTGATTATTCAGGGAGCCAATGACCCGCGTGTTCCCGTTGGCGAATCTCTCCAAATCCAAAAAATCCTAGAGGAGAAGAAAATTCCTTCGCAGCTAGTGATTTTTCCTGATGAGGGGCATGGCTCTAGCAAGCGGAGCAATCAAGTTCTCGAAATTGGCTACACCATCGATTTTTTTAGAAAATATTTACAAAATTGATATTTCTAAAATCAGAAAGTAGGGGTTGAGCATTTGCGCCACTATTTGGCTCTTCTGGGTTTGAGGGGATTAATGTATAATGAGTTACGAATATAGCTGGTGACAGGTACTTACGGTTCGCTGATTTTTGAAATAGGTCAAAACATTTGACGGGACAAT
>JBAXTW010000037.1:0-36708 GCA_037129985.1 Pseudanabaena sp. ELA645
TTCAGTTACTTATATCTGTATTATTTGCTGCTTTTTGAATTTGGAATTGCTGATCTCACCATCAGTAGTCATGAACTTGTGATCCTTAGTAGCTTTAATGCGATCGCCATTTTCTAACTCACATTCAAAGACTTCTTGATTACCGCGATCGTGCCACTGGGTATTATTTTAATCACAAATTGCGATAGACTTCATCATCATTTCGTTTCCCAACTCTAAAAATCCGAATTTCTCCATCTTCCAAAGTATACAAAATCCGATACTCACCAGAGTCAACACGATAACCATTAGGATATCCCTTCAATGCTTTACAGTCCTGTGGTTGAGGATTTTCTAGCAATGCAAAAATTTTAGTTGCAATTTGTTTGAATTGTTTTGGCTGTAAATCTGCAAGCGATTTCTTCGCATCTCTAGCAAACTGCAATGTATAGCGATCGCTCATATTTTCACAAAATCCTCTAAGCCAACTTCTACTTCATGAGCAGTATTGTGAGCCGAAACAACATCCTCAAAGCTAAAAAACTCATCATTATCAGCAACAGCCTGTTTTAAAAACTTGCTATCGATCGCATCCTCTAGTGACCCAAGCAAATTCACCAAATAATCATAATGAACCATTGCTACCACAGGTTTACCTTCTGACTCAATCACGATTTTAGTTTGGCGATCGCTTACCTCATGGACGAGGTTGGATAGCTCTGTGCCAACATTTCCTATTTGCAGAACATTAACCATTAGTTTTCGCTCCCAAAGATTACATTCATTTAGATATTCAGATCTTACCTCAATTAAAGCTAAACATTGATATAGCGATCGCCCTTCAAGTTTGTTTTGCTACAGCCAAATCTAACCCACGCTCAAAAATCTCATCGATCGCCAACATCTCACCATCAGTAGTCATGAACTTATGATCCTTAGTGGCTCTAATGCGATCGCCATTTTTCAACTCATATTCAAAGACTTCCTGATTACCGCGATCGTGCTATTGGTTAAATAATTTGAGGTTAATAACTTCATGTTATAATCGCATTAAGCATTTAAACCGTAAAATATCAACAATGGCTGGCAAACCAATCCCAAATCCATCGATTTTAGATAGATGTAAAGTTGTGGGAGTGGAAAATATATGAATAGCTCGTTTATTGAAAAATGTATTAATGATGATGCGTCTTTAGGTGAGATTGATGATTACATTGATGAATGGCATGATAGTGATTCTGCTAATGCTCTTGAGTTACATGAGTTTTTAGGAATGTCTTGGGAAGAGTATTCTTTGTGGGCGGTTAAGCCTAGTCTTTTAGAAGAGATTGTTAATAAAAAAAAGAGCGCTTATCAAGTTAAGCTATTGAAATGACGGATTAAAGCGTATTGAAAACAGACTTATGAATGTTGTCTATCGATCACAAGGTAATGAATTTGAATGGGATACTAACAAAGCTTTAAGCAATATTGATAAACATGGTGTTACATTTGAGGAAGCCGCAGAGGTTTTCTTAGATCCTTTTTACCAAAGTGGTGATGCTACTGTTAATGAGGAGATTCGTGATTTCATTATTGGATATTCGTTGATGCAGCGCTTGTTGCTAGTGGTATATGTCGATCGCGGTCAAAGATCGCGCATAATTTCAGCCCGTCCTGCTACTCGTAATGAAAGGAAGTTATATGAATCAAATTGAAGAGAATGTCAAACTACAAATCAAGCCTCGTGCAACTGAGGCGGTGTTGTTGCAAATTCCAGTTGATGCGATGCGATCGCTTGAGGAGGTTGCGGCAAGTCGAGATATGTCGATAGATGCTTTACTAAAATTTTATATCGGGAATGGATTGCGCGAAGATAAGACTAAGTTATTTAGCGATCGCCAAAAACACATTAATAACTAGCGATGCTAGGTGCGTGGTGATCGCTAACATCTCACCATCAGTAGTCATGAACTTATGATCCTTAGTAGCTTTGATGAGATCGCCATTTTCTAACTCATATTCAAAGACTTCTTGATTACCGCGATCACTTTGAATTTCTTCTAAATTTTGGTAAACCAATCTAAATCAACTTCAACAGACTCAATCATTTTGATATGAACACCAAGTTTTAAATCCTTCAACCGATGGACTAATTGTTCACCGTCAATGAGGTCGATTGGGGGCGCACCATCTCGTGTTGCTTCCTTTATTGCATCTCTCGTAAAAGTCCCTGTTGTTACAAACAAACCTTTATCTGTTCTTCCTTGCATCGCGCCACGAAAATCTCGAATCTGACTCGCTGTAACCGATCCTTGATATCGTTTGCACTGAAATAAGACATGAAAGCTCAAAAATCCATTAATACGCGCAATTCCCACACCATCGATTCCACCATCTCCTGATTTTCCCGTTACCTGCACCTGAATGAATCCTGACTCTCGTAGCAATCTTTGGGTAAGTCGCTCAAATGCGTCTGGACTGAGCGAAAGCAATACATTATGAAGCTTTTGATGCCATGCAATTTCTTCTAAATGTTCAACAGATGCTACTAACTCATTCGCATTATCGATACCAGCAAAATCTTCTTTTGTATTACCGTTGGCTGATTGACCTTTAACAACTCTGACAATTTCTTTAGGATCAATATCATTCAAGTCAATTGCAGTTGACGTTAAAGCCCATACTCCACGAGCGGAATTTTCAATTAGTCCATATTTCTTCAGATAAGTTCTAGTCCAGCCTGAACGATATTCAACCTCACTTTTGGATGTGTTGCCATGAAAAACATTGAGGACTTCATCGGACAAGTTTAATATGCGGATCACTTCATCGTTAATTTCTTCAATTGTTCCAGAGCCACCCAAGTTTTGTAGCCCTTGAAGAATAGGAATAAGTAGAGCATCATATGTTGGAACTATTTGTGGCTGACTCATGAAAAATGAAAACGATTTTATCTTGCTATTTATTATAGGATCTTTGCGATATCTAACTCACGCTCAAAAATCTCATCGATCGCTAACATCTCACCGTCAGTAGTCATGAACTTATGATCCTTAGTGGCTTTAATGCGATCGCCATTTTCTAACTCATACTCAAAGACTTCTTGATTACCGCGATCGTGCCACTGTGCGATCAGTTGAGTATAGACAAAAGCATTCTCATCAACACTGTAAACATTACATTCGATTTGATGCTCAACGATTTTACCGATCGCCATTAAGCCATATTCTACAGTTCGCACTAATGTATCGTAACTGAGACAATATTCCGCAAAAATCACCATTTGGTCGAAGAGATCGTTAGAAATCTCTGACCTAATGCCATTCTTAGCACAGCCATCAAGGAAAATAGAACGCTGTTTTTCCATTTCTTCAGGCTTCTTTTTCCCCATCGCTCGCCGCAACATATCCGCAGCACCAAGGGAATATCCCGCCAGTTCCTGCGCCATTTTCATGATCTGCTCTTGATAACAGTTATGGGTAACAATTCCATTGGCAAGGAAATAGGGAGAATTTTGATCTGCCATTTCAATATCAAAGCATTCAGCAGTTCCCCAATCTTCAACAGATACCACAAATACTGGACGAGCATTTTGCAGATACGTCTCTGTATAAATTTTTTGATACGCTTCAGTCCAACCTGTAATCTTTGACGCATATTGCGATCTCACAGGTTTAAACATTACTCCTGCTTGAAGAGAACGCTTAGCAGTTTTGCGACTTTCTCGGTCTGTTATAGCGATCGCCTCTTCTAACTCTTCCTGCATTCGCAAAGATGGTACAGGAATAAAATTATACTTTTTCTCACCAGTAAGCTTTTGGGGTAATCTTGGCTCACCAATTAGCTGATAAAAACGGGCGATATCCGTAATCATTACATGGGTTGAATGCAGAGAATAGGAGATTTTTAGACTACTCAGCAATTGCCCTACTTGCTTAATAAGTTGATTAGAAATACTACGGAAATAAGGATTTTGAGTATAGGAACCATCGCTATCCCATAGTCCTCGCAAAACATCAATGCGATCGCTTTCTTGATAATCAACTATGTCAACAGGTAAATGCTTATCTTTAGAATTAACTTTCCAATTTCTACCACCATAAATTTTATCCATGAAGATAGTTAATGGGGTTGGTTGTGGTTGCGTATTAAACTTTGCATAGGCGTACCAGCAACGGGTATTAAAGTAATGCTTTGGTTCACCTTTCCATGTCTCAGCCATCAGATTAGCAACCCAAATAGCAGTTTCTTCACTAGAGCAAGCAATATTGGGAGAACTAGAGGTTAAATGCCCATCACCGACTAGTAAACCTAATAGATAGGCTTCATTGGGGTTAAGTGATTTATTATTTTTAGAAGTTTGCCAAGTTTCATAGATGATTGAACCATTGATATGAGCGTTCTTAATATTGTCTAATGGCTTTAACTCATAGGTAAACTGATCGCCTTCTGGCGTAAGAAAGCGATGCTCTGGGGTGCAGTAAATCTCTGTGCCTGTGGAAAGTGTAATTTTAACAATCGATTTAATGCCACTTTGCCATTGTTTCGCAACTTTCGCTGACCACACGCGCTTACCATCTGATGAGAGAATTAGATCACCTTTGCGAATGTTCTCAATTGCGGTACTTGTGCCATCTGGTCTAGCAATTAGAGTTCCTTTAGCAAGACACAATACGCCGTAAGTATTGTTTAGAATTGGTTCTAGGGTATGATGCTGATACTCGATCGCTTCACGACCATGTTTGCGATTAATAAACTTGGGAATTAGTCCTGCATCCAATGGACCTGGACGATAGAGCGCTAAAATCGAAGAAATATCTTCAATATTGGAAGGCTTGAGATCCTTGACGATCTGCTTCATGCCTGAAGATTCCAATTGGAAGATACCTTCAAGATCGCCTTTTTCTAATAGCTTATAGGTTTTTTGATTTGCCTCCGTAGACATATCTGGGGCGATCGCATCAATATGGAAATTCGGATCTTGATTCTCACGAATTAATTTGCTGGTATGCTCAATCGTGGTTAAGTTCTTTAATCCTAAGAAGTCCATTTTTAGCAAGCCGAGAGATTCTAAATCCTCCATCGTGTATTGCGTCACCACCTGACCTTCATTACTGCGTTGCAATGGCACAACCTCATCAAGTGGAAACGGCGAAATTACCACACCCGCCGCGTGAACGCCTGAACTTTTGTTCACACCTTCAATTCGCATTGCCATATCTAGCCATTCAAAAACTTTGGCATCATTTTTATAGCGATCGCGAAATTCTGGTGCTGGCGACTCCTCAGAAATCATTACCTTCAGCTTGGCAGGTTTTCCCCGCGATACAGGAATCATTTTCGCCATTTTGTCGGATTCGCTGTAGGACACATCTAGCACCCTTGCTACGTCTTTGAGAACTGCTTTAGAGGTCAGACGGTTAAAGGTGACGATCTGCGCGACTCGTTCCTGTCCATAGCGTTGAGTGACATAATCAATCAATTCGCCACGATGTTCGATACAAAAATCGGAGTCAATATCGGGCATCGACTTCCGTTCAGGATTGAGAAATCTTTCAAATAGAAGTCCGTGATGGATCGGGTCAATATTGGTAATTCCCAAAGAATATGCAACAAGAGAACCTGCTGCACTACCCCGTCCAGGACCCACAGGAATCTTTTTATCTCTGGCATATTTGATGTAGTCCCAAACCACTAGAAAGTAGGTGGCGAAACCCATCTGCATGATGATTCCCAACTCAAAGCGTAGACGCTCTTGATAAGCTTGTGATATCTCAGCATGGGTTTTCGCATTAAATCTTTGCAATAAGCCTTGCCATGTTACTTCTTCAAAATAAGTATCCGCAGTATGTCCTTCAGGAATCGGATAATCCGCCGCTTGGGGATCGCGCATGAGGTCGTAAGGCTTGACTTTATTGGCCGCATGGAGGGTATTGGCGAGGGCTTCTTCAATGACATCATCTTCCAAATGATCGCGAAATAGAAGTTTCATCTCATCATAGGATTTGAAATATTCCATACCGCTATAACGGAGCCGTTTCTCATCGGAAATCAACTTGCCAGTTTGGATACAGAGCAACGCATCATGGGCTTCCACATCCATACAGGAGGTAAAGTGAGAGTCATTTGTGGCAATTACCCTAATTCCTAATTCTTTGGCAATCTTACAAATTTCCACATTCACAACGCGATCTTCTGGATAGCCATGATCCTGAATTTCCAGATAATAATCATCACCAAAATGCTCTTGATACCAAGCCGCTACTTCTCGCGCCAGTTTTGGATCGCCATTCATGATTGCTTGGGGAACTTCTCCCGCCAAACAGCCTGATGTGAGCATTAAGCCTTCTTTGTATTGCAGTAAATATTCTTTATTAATGCAAGGACGCGCAAAAATTCCTTTACCTTGAAAGCCTTGCAAATGGGAAATTGTGGTGAGCTTAACTAGATTGCGATAGCCCTGTGTATCTTTGGCAAGAACGCATTGATGATATTTTTTCTTTTTTTCTTCTCTCTTATATTGGATGGTAATGTCTCCGTTCAAGACATACATTTCATTGCCAATAATCGGCTTAATTCCCTTAGATTTACAGATTTTGATGAGTTCGATCGCCCCATACATGACACCATGATCGGTTAAGGCGATCGCGGGCATCCCCAATTCCACAGCCCGTTTGACCATATCAGGGATCTGGCTTGCCCCATCGAGCAAACTATATTCAGTATGAACGTGTAACCCAACAAATCCAGTCATATCAACCTATAGTATATATATCTTAGAGAGCTAATTAAATTCTTAATTTTTTAGTTCATACTTTACGAGTAATAAATCAATAGCGTCAATTAGAATATCTTGAATATTGATGTATTTAGCTTTTGTATGCAAAGTTTTTATGTCTTCAAAAAACATCTCCTCTAAAAAGATATACAAACCAGAATCCTGATAAGTTATATCTTGAGTCTTAGTCTTAACTTCGCAAGTCTCTTCTGAGCAGTTATCAATATGGTTTTTTAAAGATAAAAACTTCTGATGTTTTTCCTCATAGGGAGTTAAAAGTTTTTGGGTATATCGAACTTCATAATCACTATAATTACTAGGCTGCATATTGTGCATTGGATCTAAAAACACAATATGAAACATATAATCCTCATCAAAAAATCCAACAACGCGCCCAAAAGCCTTAGAAATGTTAAATTGAAAAAATCCAAATTCTTCTTCGCGAAGATATTGCTTTGGTATCCAATCAATTTCTTCTTTAGTGGTTTGAATACCTCTCGAACGCCAGTCGATTTTATGAAACCTCCACGCATCACTATTAGAAGTAGAAACATTTTCAATAGTGATATCTGATAATGCTCTTAATCTTTCTAATAGTGATACGAACCAATTTGCATCTACCTTCTCGCAACTTAAACCAAAATGTTTATGTTGTCGCCAATAAGAAAAAGAAAACCTCCACTTAGAGTCATTAGATCTACTAATAACAGAGGTTTTATTTCGTGGTATTGGATTTCTGCCCGATGTTTGCGGCTTTGGTATTTGATTACCTTTTTCTTTTCCCATATATGCTTTCAAGCGGCTAAAATCATACTTGCATAGTAACCTTTCATTTCATCTTCAGAAATGACAGTCTCAGATCTCTCATATCTAGGAATACCGCGCCTAGCGTTTATCCAAGGATCTTCTTTGTGCGTCAGTTTTTCTAGTTCTACACCGCTTAAGTCGCCATAACTTTCAAGCACATACTCTATATGCTCCTTAGCATCTTCAGAGATAGATGAAAATTCTTGTTCTAAATCTTCAACATGCAAATCCTCAATATCAATTTGAGAGTACATAGATTTTGAATCTTTGAATCGGTCATAAATAACTCTTGAGACTGGACCATGAACCCATGCTTGAAATTTTTCATCAAACAATGGTTCGCCATGCAGAGCTAAGTGCCATGACTGAACATAGTATAAAAGTTTATGAAGTTTGAGGACGGAAGGTGTATCTCCCGCGTTTATAAGGCTTGAACAAATGTAGTTAGCAACAATATTAGTATTTAACATAGTAAACCTCAACTAAATTAAGGTCATGGAGCAAAGACAAATTTTTTATTGTCCAAGTCCATATGATAGCGTATTTTTTTTGCAAATTCAATATAATATTGAGCTTTAATTGAATGACAAAAGACAAAAGTTATAATATATATTAATGTCTTTTCAAAGGGAGACATGGGAAACAATTATTTTCTTCTCCATTTTTAACAGAATTGAAGGTGTCTCTCAAAGTTTTTAGCTAGATCAAATAACTCTCTAATCGTTTCTAGGCAGCTAGATTAACACAATCTATATCATTATAGTTTGCTGCGTAGCCGCCGCCTTTTCGGCGGCATTTGCCACAGCGAGAGAATGCAAAATACTGTCGTGATTAGTATAGAGCGGAATACCTGTAAATAAATGGGAGAGAACATTTTCCGTATCTTTTTTGAAGAGTCCTCGCGTTGTTCCTGCATCAAGTTCTGTCTCTCCATCGGCGGTAATTAACTTTCCTTTATCACCAGAAAAGACGATCGCGCCATGACTGCCCTGTAGTTCCATTACTCGTTCAGGATGCCAAAAGTTTTCTCCTTTGCTATAACTAATATCGGCAAGGACTCCATTCTCAAATTGCAATTGAGCATTGCATACACAGGAAGTATACCAACGCGGTAAATTATCGCCACTATATTTCAGTTGGCAAGAAACAGCTTTGACTTTACCAAAGAGAACGATGATGCGATTGAGGCGTGAGACTGCGGCGGTGAGAGGAAATCCAAATAATTCTGGTTGATATGACCATTTGTCTGGAACAGGAGCATGAGGGCTTTTAGTGGAATATCTGGCATAAAAAGGATTGCCAATTTTTGAGATATGTTCCATCACTAGTTGATGCACACCGCCCAATAGCTCAATATGCTCAACGTGGAGCATTAAATTTTGCTGTTTGGCTAGCTTGACCAACTCCTCAGCCTCTTGAACGCTGAAAGCTAAGGGATATTCAACAATAACGTGTTTACCCGATCGCAATGCTTGTCCGACGACAGCAGCATGATCGCGATTGACATTACAAACTACGACCAAATCAATATCAGGACGGATGACCAACTCTGACCAATATTGATGTTGGTGGATGGGAATGGCTAATTCTTGGACGATCGCTTGAGTCTTGGCGGGTGTACCTGCGATCGCGACAATTTGTACCCTTGGATCTTGACTGAGAATTTCAGCGCGTAACTTAGCGACAAAGCCTGAACCGACAATACCAACCCGTAAAGGTTGCGAAAATGATGCGTAACTTGTCATGATTGAGATTTTTTGTTTACTTGAAGCTTATTTGAGCCGATTTAATTTAGAAGGCGGTAATAGTTTTTGTTCGCGCACAACCTTAGTACGCGGCGATCGCACATAAAAGATTTTACGCCCCGTAGTCTCATTGACCCAACGTGCAAAATTATTCCAGACTTTTTCAGAAAGAAAGCGCTGCACTACATAGGCTAAACCAAACACTACACCGATCGGCATTATGGATTCCAAGGGATTGCCATCACGACTACCCACAAATAGCAGCACAACCGAGGAAATTAGCGCTGAGATTAGTAAAAACTGAAATTTAGACATATTATTCTGTTCCTTTCCGATCTGTTAATTCATGGATAGTCTGCTATGCAAACGCTCTGTCAATTAACGGGTTTTATATGTTGTGCCATCTTTGGCGATCGCTAAACATTTTGTCACAGCCGTGACACCAATTGCTTGCCAAGCTTGTTGCATGGCTACGGCGACTAGATCTATTGTACCCATTGGCGCTAAAGAAAGTAATGTGGGACCTGCACCACTAATTACCAAACCATAGGCTCCCGCCGCGATCGCTGCTGCTTGGACATCCGCCATACCTGTAATTAAACTTTGACGATAGGGTTGATGCAATCGATCTTGCAATCCTGCTTTCAACCAACTAGCATTCCCTGTCTGAATCCCATGCGTCAACAGTGCCAAGTGGGAAGCATTAAAAACCGCGTCCGCCATTGAAAACTGCTTGGGTAATACTGCTCTTGCCTTTGCCGTCGATAACTCGAAATCAGGAATAGCCACAGCGATCGCAATACTTTCATGCCACTGCAAATCACAGTATTCCCATCCGCCAGCTTGGTTAGAAGCCATCAGTTGACAGCCGCCCAACATCGCAGGAGCTACGTTGTCAGGATGCCCTTCCATAGTGATCGCTAAGTCCAATAATTCTCCGCGTTCCAGTGGTGAACCTGCTAACAAATTTGCGCCGACCAGTCCGCCCACAATTGCGGTTGCGGAACTGCCTAGCCCTCGCGATAGTGGGATTTTGGTATCGGTATGAAATGCGATCGCGGGAATGGGGCGATCAATATGCTGATACAACTTAGCGATCGCTTGATATACCAAGTTAGTCTCGTCCCGTTCTACTTTGTCGGCTCCTTCGCCTGATGCGGTGATGGTGAGGCGATCGGCTAGAGAAAATTCAAAATGGTTATAAAGCGATAGGGCTGCACCAAGGCAATCAAACCCAGCGCCAATATTGGCAGTAGTCGCAGGAACGGAAACTTCAAAAATGGTCATGTTTGGGAAAATATAGTAAGTGTTATTTTTTAAACGATTGGTGATTGTAAAATCAGTATATTTTTAGTATGTTTATTTAATGCATAGCCATTCTTTTATCCATATTCTTGAAACTTTCCAACAATTTTTTTCACTAATTCTTCTAAGCGTGGATTAGGAAACTTCGCTCCCATTTCAATAAGATTTGCTCGACTATATTTAGATTCTCGATTTTTATGACTTAAAAAGCGTATTAGAGCCTGAAACAAGTTTTTCCCACGCAACGCTCTAGTATATTCAGAATAAACTGCTTCCACAATATGTGAAGGTGGTTCAACAAAACTGATGCTTTCTTTAAAGCTTTCAGATAAGAACTTTTCTGGACAAATTTGATTGACATGAAAATCACACCAAACATAATCAAATTCTTGATAGCGATTAACTTCAAAAGCGAACCAAACCGATAGTTCTTTTATTAAATCATCAAAGTTTCTTGCTTCATTTGCATCTAATAATCTATTAAAAAATGATTCAATATTCTCTAGTGAATATCCATCTGTAAATATAACCTTGTTATCATATTCTTCTGGAATACCTTTAAAAAACCACATATCTTTATCAGCAACAAAGACAACTTTAGCCTTTTTAAATTCTGTTCTTCTTTTGAAGATATTGAGAAGCATACTTCTCCCTTGGCAAGGCAAGATTTTAACATTTTCAATATTAATCTTACTTTCTAAATATCTGTTATAAACTGACATTTCATCGCTACCTTCAACTAAAACTGTTGGGAGTGATGTTCTTTTTAAATAAGATACCATCGCATTTTCAGTGAGATTTGTCCCCTTACTCATCCACCTTTCTCCTCGTCCAAAATAATCTCTTTATCTTCATAATTAGAGTAAATAAAAGGAGAATGTGTGGCTACAATAAACTGATTACTTGACTGTTGTTTCATCAGGCGTGAAAACAATATACGCTGCCAGTCTGGATGTAAACTTAATTCAGGTTCATCAATAAATATTACTGAGTTTTCATAAAATGCGTTATAGCAAAGGAAACTCAACATTTGCTGTTCACCATACGAAAGCAATCTAGCATCAATAGCATCGTCGGACTCTCCAAGAATGAAATTATCAAGTTTAATTCCTTTATAGTGCATAACCTTAGTAACTAATTCAGATAAAATTTCAAAAGGTCTTAGCAGTTCATTCCGTTTATTATTAACAGAATTATTTTCTTGCTGTATTCTACTGAGAATAGCCGAGGCATCCTGTTTACCATTCGGAATTTGACTACTTAATAAAGCACTCAATCTAAGAAAGTCTTCATTTATTTTTTGAGAAATCTGTTCATCATGTGATTTTAATAACAATCCAAGATCGTGTGTAGAAATAGAACAAATAAACTTATGTCCTGAAGTACTTAAAAGAATTGATAATTTATCAAATTCATTCTTTATATTTGTTGCATTTTTACGACCTTCACTTTGTAATTTACTTCCCATAAAAGGAAATGGTATTGGAATATTTAAGTCAGGTATTGTTGGTTGGGTTAGAATACTTTTAGGAGTTTGAGGGTTTACTATTGAATAGCTTCCCTCAATCCTTCTGAATGTTGGAAAAAATAGAGACGAATCTCTAGTTTCCAAGATTAGAGACTTCAATAACTCTAGTCTTTCTACTGAATTATATTCATATAAGTTAATATCACCACTTTGTTTAATCTCATTTGCAACATATTGCCATTCAATACCAATACCTTTATTGATTAAAGATAGGGAAAAATTGCTCGTTTCTAAGTTAAATGATTTAAAACTTATTTCAGATATAAGACTCTCGATATTTCCTGAAATGGCATACCACAGAATTTTTAAGAATGTTGTTTTGCCAGAGCCATTGATACCCGTGACAATGTTTATGTCATTATGAAATTCACGATCACAATCGAGCTTATTATTTAGCCCCCTGATAGAGACACTTTTAAGTTTCATATATCTTTACCGATCGCGATCGTCTTTAATTATACAAGAAATTTAGCCTAAATGACTTTACAAACTCTACTGTCAAACAAGTTAGCGCCAATTCAAGGATGAAATGCAACGGATTCTGATGAAGCAAAAAATACTTTGTGTGGGGTACGATAATCATATCTAGGCTTACGACTTTTTAAGAAAGGCGATCGCTTCAACGTGAGAGGTTTGTGGGAAAAAGTCGATGGGTTGAATGCGGGTAATTTGGTAGCGATCGCCTTCGCATAGTAATTTTAAATCTCTGGCTTGAGTGGCGGGATTGCAACTGACATAAACAAGGCGATCGGGAGCAGATTCACGCAGATATTTGATAACTTCAGGTTCGCAACCTTTGCGCGGTGGATCGAGGATGACGATATCGGGTTGCAAATTGAGCGTGCTGATTAATTCTTCGACCTTGCCAGTGTGGAATACCACATTATCAATGCCATTGAGTTCAGCGTTGAGTTTGCCCTGTGCGGTGGCTTGGGGTTGGATTTCGATCGCGATCGCCTGTTTGACTTGTTCTGCTAAAGGTAAAGCGATCGTGCCAATTCCTGCGTAGGCATCTAAGAGAATTTCGGTTCCTTTTAGATCGAGTTCTACTTCAATGATTTTCAGCATCTTCTCAGCCTGTTCTGTGTATACCTGAAAGAAGGTATCGCCACGCAAACGGAAAGTTAAACCTGCAAATTTCTCTAATAGATAATCCTTACCTGCGATGCAACGGCTGTCACGTCCCATGATTGCATTGGTTCTATCGGGATTGTGATTGAGAATTACCCCCATAACTTTGGGATAGCGATCTAACCAAGTTTGAGCAAATGAAATCAAGTTGGGGACTTCCCAATCTCGCGTTACTAAAGTAATTAGAATTTCACCCGTATTCCGACCAATTCGCAGTCCTAAATGGCGCAATAGCCCTGTGTGAGTTTTCTCATCATAGATTTCCCAACATTGATTATGAATATCGCGTTTAATCTCTTCCAACATGGGATCAAGGCGTATATCTTGGGCAGGGCATTGATTGAGATTGACAATTTTATGGGTTCCCTTTTGATAATATCCCGCCTTGAGATTGCCATCGCGACCTGTGGCTAAGGGATAGGTGACTTTGTTGCGATAATGCAAGCTTTCCTTCGCGCCCACAATCGGCGAAATTAGTTCTGCCAATATCTCAGGATCAAAACCACCGATGCGTTGTAAAGCTTGCAAAACAATGTTTTGCTTAGTTGTTAACTGAGCAGGATAGCCTACGGTTTGCCATTGACAACCGCCACATTTATCGGCAACGATGCATTTAGGGTAAACGCGATCGCTTGAGGGCGAGAGGATTTTTTCGATAGTGGCGTGAGCAAAGTTCTTTTTTACAAATTCCAACTTTGCCATAACGCGATCGCCAGGGACGCTATTAGGGACAAAGATGGCGATATTTTCGTAACGCCCCACGCCATCACCGCTATCGGCAAGATCATCAATGGTGAGCGTGATTTTTTGTCCCTGTAGTAGCATTGTTTATCCTAAGAAAGTTAATCTGTACCTGCCCATGTCCAGATGGGATTACCATCTTTGACTTCTTTTTTGATGATGACAGGTGTAAGCCTATTTGCATCATACATCGCGGTCATGTCCAAAATCAGATAAGCATTACCTTTAGTGAAGCGCATTCGCAAGTATGAATGCCCTTGAAATGGCTCATCTTCTGACTTAGCGATACCTGCGGTGGCTTGACAATTTTGATATTTACGTTGCAGTTTTGCGCCCCAAGTGACGCTAAATTCATCGCTTGCCACGATTTTGAACTTACCAGCCAGCCAATCTAATTTGGCACTACCATCAATCGTATAGCCACCTTCATAATAGGGACGACCTTGTTCGGTGATGCTAATTTCAGTAGGACAGATGGGAAAGTTAGTCCCAGAATTAGTTGGATGCACTGCTAGCTTCATTGGTCGGGCTGAAGCATCGCTAGAGATATGCAGACTCGTAATTTGCGCGATCGCTAAGCCTATAAATAATGTTTTTATTGTGAATGTCATTTTAGTGAAGATCCTTTTGAAGTCATTTATAGTCATTTATTTGATTGTTTAGATAACAACCATTTTTTGTGCTATATAGGAAACATCTGATAAGGCTTTCCATAGTACTACAGTTATTTAAAGAATATTTCACGATGGTTCTCTAAAGGAGTGGCAATGGCTACAAAATACTTTAATCCTTATACAGATTTTGGCTTTAAGAAACTGTTCGGTGAAGAAGGCAGTAAAGATTTGCTCATCGATTTTCTTAACCAACTTCTACCAATACATCATCAAATCCAACAATTAACCTTTAAAAATCCTGAGAATCTCCCTGACACGATATCAGAACGCAAAGCCATTTTTGATATTTACTGCGAGAGCAAAACTGGTGATAAGTTCATTGTGGAAATGCAAAAAGCAAAAATCAAGTATTTCAAAGATAGAGCCTTATTCTATTCCACATTCCCTATTCGCGAACAATCGGAAAAAGGCGATTGGAGTTTCCAATTGTTACCAATCTATTTTATTGCGATCTTAGATTTCGAGTATGACGAACAAGCTACACCTAAATTCAGGCGCGACGTATGTCTAAAAGATCAAGATGGTGATGTTTTCTTTGATAAATTAAATTTTAAATTTTTGCAAATGCCGTTATTCAACAAAAAAGAAGATGAATTAATAACGCATTTCGATAAATGGCTATATTTTTTAAAGAATCTAGAAAGCTTTAATCATATCCCCTCAATACTCAATGAGCCAATCTTTCAGAGAGGATTTGAGATTGCACAGATATCTCAGTTAAATATAGAGCAGTACGAACAATATACAAAGAGTTTAGTGCAGTATCTAGAAGTAAAGAATGTATTTGATACAGCCTTTGAGGAGGGTGAAAAGGTTGGCATTGAGAAGGGTATTGAAAAGGGTGTTCAAAAGGTTGCTAAAGCGTTGAAAGAGCAGAATGTAGCTATAGAGATTATTGTAGAATCGACTGGCTTGTCATACGAAGCTATTCAAAGAATTTGAACGAAAAATACCTGTTCGCGATCGCGGAAGAGGGCGAAGATGTCGTCTAGGGTGATGGGTTGGCTCATAGCTGTAATTAGATTAAGATGAATATCATGTGATTCTAGCAAATTTTTTCTTTACAGTTAAGATCGCTTAAGGTTCTGCTCTAGAAACTTTTTAAGCTGTTCTGGATTATGTCTAATTTGATTAATCATATCTAGAAGTTGTTGGGGGGTAGGTTTGCAAGTTTCATAGTATGCCAATAGTTCCTTCGATTTTAAGGCAATGCCATATCTAGTCGTAAATTCTGCTCTAGCATTTTTCTCCATTAGATGACAAGAGATAGAACCAATTATGCAACAAATAATTAATAAAAGAAAGTTGTTAATGAATAGACCTGTGCCTTCGGGAGAAGCGAGTAGATTTTGGAAACAAGTTGCGGCTATTCCATAGCTAATTGTCGTAAAACCACCAACTAGCAAGGCGTTAGGGAACAGTAATCTAGAAAATGTAAAAACATAAAATAATACTTGGATTAAACCCGCGTAATAGGTTGTATATCCCATCTCTGTCGGCTTAGATAATACAGTCATACAAATGACACCAATCATACTTAATGAGGTGACAATCATTATCATAAATTGATGATTATTTTCAAAAAAATTTTTAAGGAAGCTAACACCCAAAGCTACAGTAGATATTAAGCAAAATACTAGACGTATATAATCAGAATTAGAGTTGGTTTCTGGTAAACAGATTCTATCTAAAATGGCAAATCCACCATAATTAATAATTCCATAAATATTTATTAATCGCATAGGTTTCAAAGAAGCATAAAAATAATCAGATAAAAATAGTTTTTCAATATCTTTATCTTGATTCGTTAGATTAATATTTTTAATCTTTTTTAATAAATATTTTATGTAATTTAAAAAGAATTTTATACCGAGCGTATAGTGGTAATTTATTTTTGATTCTTGTTGCTCATTCTGACCATCCGATGCTTTTTCTTCTTTTAATTCATTAGAAATCTGTTCGTTACTTCCTATAATTAATTTGTGATTGGGCTTACTATTTTCCTTACTTTCTAAAACATTATGAACTAGTGAAATATCAAATCTTTCCATCGTAAATCGTTGTAATATGCTAGGTGAATGGCGCATTATTTTAATGTATTTGTGGAATTTTTTAATATTATGACACTCAAAATAATGGGTAAATTCTTTAAATTGAGTGGCGATCGCAAAACGAATTAAAAAACTTAACCGAATATTATGTTCAAGTAGATTTGTGGCAAATACACCAATTATGATAGACACAACTAAAAAGGTAGTATTATTCAAATATCTTAAAAATTGCGGCAGATTATTTAAAGCAATTGGTTGAATGAAATGATTGGCTATTACATATTCTAATAAAATTATTGTGCTAGCAATAAGTGTGTTTGAGAATCTCAATCCAGATCCTAAATTCATATAAAAGATCAGTAGCATCATTGCCCCATAGTAGGTATATTGACCGAACTCATGGAAGTGAGAAAGGCTCATAGTCAAGATGAAACCTAATGCAGTTGTGATTAGGGAAGCAATGATGATTTGTTGATTATATTTTTTGAATGTTTTTGATTGAAAAGTTAGAAATGCTGATATTGATAGAATCGTGACAACAAATAGCTTAATTATCCAAGCTGTATTTCGAGTTTCTGGTAAGCACCAGATATCTAAAACTGTCAAAAAAATGTGAAAAACGATCAAGGCAATTGATGAGATTTGCATTGATCGAAGGTTGATTTTATAAAAATCTTCTTGAAACTCATTTTTTATCTTCTCTATCGCTTCATAGCCATAAGGTTTATAAATTCTTTGAGTCCAATAGTTTGGGTCAATTCTTTGGATTAGATCTTTTAAAAGGTCGGGAATAGATTCTTGAATCAATCCATACCAGAAGCCTTTAACGTCATTGAGAAGCAAGATGGAAATTTCGGAGTTGGTATATCCTTCGGTTCTCAGTTGATCGCGATAGTCTCTGATATAAGTGCGATAGTCTTCTGGCAATGGCAAGATAAGGATGTTAATTGTTTGATTAATAACCTTTTGTTGCCAAGCGTTCATAATTGCCCCTGCAAGAGTAATAAGTGAATGCTGACTATTTTATCTGAAAATCATACAAATAAACCAAGAACTAAAGTTCTTGGCTCAAAGCTAAAGTCAGTTAAAACTGACTAATTTATGGTAATCAACCCGTTTTAACGGGTTTAAGCTTTTAGCCCGCAATTTATTGCAGGGATAACTATTTTCGAGAAAAGGCTAGTTGTACAGATTTATTGTCTTTCTCAACCGATTGAGCCTCTACATCTAAAGTTTCAGATTCAGTTGAGCCAGAATACTTGCGTAGATTTTCCCGAAAATCAGTCCTTTCTTTGAGTGCTTTCTCCCCATAAGCAGTTATTTCGTAATATTTTCTTCTTGCCCCAACGAGTTCGTCTCCCCAATGCCAGTTTACGAGTCCTTCCTTTTCTAATCTAGCCAATGTTGGGTACAGGCTACCCAGTCCCAGTTCGCGTTTGCCCCCGCTTGCTTGTCTAAAAGCTTCTACAAATTGAAGACCATACAAAGTTCGTTTATTCGATAGGGGTGTCAATAAGTCTTCCTCTAGGGCGGAAATTGTTTTGTCGTTATTTTGTTTGCTCACAGTCTCACGTTACGAATAACGTCACTAATTATAGGCTGATGAAATAAATAAATCGTTACCGATTTGACGTTTCAGCTAGCTTTCATTTTCAATGATTTGGATATTTTTGTTACCCTATCTGCATTTTAGCACGGGTTGAGTTTGCACTTGACATAGTTTACAAATTTGATATACTAATTTGAAAATTAATTAAGTAGTATCTGATTATAGATCTAAATTATCAACTAATTCCTTACTCTTATGGTTATCGCGGCTTGAGTATTCTGCCTTGAATTATTCAGTGAAATTTGGTTAGTGAAATATTGGGAGTTATCTCATGCTTAAACTTATTACCCTTTTGCTAAATCTCTTCGCGTTATTCATTTTCGGCATATTTATCTCATTCCCGATCGCTGCAATATTTGGCGCGATCGCTACTCTCGTCTCTTGGTTGCCGATGCTTTGGGCGATTTTTTGGCGCACTGGCTTAATTTTGATGCCTTTGACAGTGATCGCTTTATTTCTAAAAGCGATCAAAGATTAAAAAAAATATTTAGAAAAACAGAAAAAAAACATCATGGCTTTGCAAGAATTCTCTCTAAACAATGAAGATTTAGCTCTCACATCTATTTTTGATTCTGCTGCTCTTTTAGAATCGGCTAAAGACTTGGCGCAATCTCAGTTACAGGGTTTTGCTCAGTCTCAAGATTTTGATAATCGGATTGCTTCGGCTTTTGGAGAAGGGCGTGATGTCAATAAATTGCGCGATATTTGGTTGACAGGCAAGATCTATTTTCCTGCGATCGAAGTTCGGTCAAAATCTGAGTTGGGTGGTGCGTATGGGGCTTTTTCGCAGGAGACAGGCAAGATCTATCTGGCGCAGGAGTTGATCAACACGAATTCTAAGGCTTTAATTTCGTCTGTGTTGTTGGAGGAGTATGGGCATTTTGTGGATTCTCAGGTGAATGTTGGGGATTCTGCTGGTGATGAGGGGGAGATTTTTTCGGGGATTGTTCAGGGTAAGGTGTTTGATCCTGAACAGCTACGGGAATTAATGTCTCAAGATGATAGTGCGATCATTAACTTGGATGGGGTGCTAACTCTAATCGAGCAAGTAAGTCTTTCTGGCTCAGGGGGAGAAGGTGGTACAACCCGAACTATAACTTTACCTGCTTTACCGCAAGGACAAAGTAGCAAAGGCAGCATCACGGTCAAGTGGTCGTATGAACATTTCAGTATACCCGATCAATTCGCAATTTCCTATGAAGGCAAAGACATCTTCACGACTGGAGGGCTGGTACCAGGTCGTAATAGTGGAACTCGTACAATTCCTCGTGGTAACTCAAATGAAGTTATTGTCAAAGTAACAGCGCCAACGTCAGGAACTGCATGGAATTTTACTGCCAGTGCTGAGCCTTGTGCTGACACAACCCCCTTAAATATTCAAGCAGTTGGTGGAATGTTTGAGGACAAGGATGGTGATGGTGATTGTGAATTTAGTGGCACAGTCACTATTGGTAGGACTGATGGTACAGCCTCACTCATAAGAATCGAAGGAGCTTCAGTTGAATACGATGATAAGGAAGTTCGTGTAAAAAACGGAACAGTGTTTTCTGCGATCGGTTCAGTTTCTGCTCCTTTATTCAGTGGTTCATTTACAATTCCATTTGCAACTACACGCAGCACATCTCTAACTGAAAGTGGAGGCTCTGCGACAGACTTTAAGCTTGCAGGCTTAGACGTTGATTTCAAATCTATTTTCATAGACAAAAATGTCATCAGATTTGGAGCAGAATTTTCTTTACCAGAAAAAATTACTGGACAACCTGTAAAAGTTACATTATTACCCGACAATGCGAACGCCTTGATAATTGGGAATACTGGACCTAAGCTTGGAATTAGCGGAAAAATTGACTTTCCAGACCCTCCCGAATTTAAGCTCTTTCGCGTAATTGAAGTTGGGGCTGAAAATCTAAGCATTGAGTATATTGCAGCAGATAATGAGCTAAAAATTCAAGGCAAACTTGAGGTTGAGACCTTTACCAAATCTACAGAAATTGAATTGGAAGCTGACTTTACGGGAGAAAACTTTATTTCCATCAAAGATGGTAGAGCCTCTGTCAAAGGTAGTCTTTCTGTAGAAGATATAAAACTTCCTGGAGGCTGGAAATTGGAACAAGCTAAGCTCACTTTAAACACTACTTCAGATCCAGCTTTGGTGGGTGGAGAAGTAAGCGTTACGTTCCCTTGGGGTAAAGCAGTACCGCCTAGGAAAGCTGGCGCGGGATTGGGGCTAGAGTTCGCAGTTAGCCCTTTTCAACTTAATGGCGTTTCAGCAAGTGTAGCTCTTCCTTCTCCAGGTGTCCCTATTGGAACAACTGGAATATTTTTGACTGATGTTGGCGGCTCAGTTAAAAACCTAGCTCGTTCCCAATCTGACCCGATTGAATTTGGGGGTAATATTGGATTGAGCGGAGGTCCGAAGATTTTAGGAGTTTCCTTACTTGAAGCGAGTCTCAATGTTAAGATAACTCCAAACAATTTAACAGGAACAGGTAAAGTTACTTTAATCAATGATGCTATTGCAAACGCGACACAAACCACTACTTTAGATTGGAATAAGGGGTTTTTGACTAGTTCGGGAGGTTACTCGATTTTAGATGGTGCAATCACCACAAATACCAAATTTAAAGTTAACTCTGGTTTTAACCTGAATTTCAGCAACAGCGCTTCACTGAATGTTCCTAAATCTATTCCTGTGATTGGAGGTAAATCTTTAGCTTCAGGTAACTTCGCTTTTGATTTTAGTAACAACGGCAATTTTGGGGATGATTTTGCAGCAGGCTGGGGTCAATTCAGTATTCCTATCCCCATTCTTGGTACTATAACTAAAACATTGGGGTTCAAAGGATTCTTTGATGGTCGAATCGAACCGATTTTCGGAAGAAACATTCCTGAAACCAGTAGCTTTGCAATTCCTGTAAATACTCCGTTCGTAATTTTAGCTGCTGATTGGGAAACTCCAAACTCGAATGTGAAGGTGCGAATCAAGAAGCCAGATGGAAGTTTCATTGATGAAGCGCAATTTGCTGCAAATAATATTGCTATCGTTCCAGATTTCACGGACAACGATACCAGAGCAGTAGTAATTGCGAATCCTATCCCTGGTATTTGGGATATTTTAGTCGTCGATCCTACTGGTCTTGGAGCAATTGACTACACTGCGATCGCTGATTCAGTCGTACCAACTATTCAGGTTACAAGTCCTGCAACCGAAGTAACCAGTAATGGAATCGTCAATATAGGCTTTAACGCTGTAGATTCTGATTCAACAGCAAAAATCAAGTTGTTTTATGATGATGACAACTCAGGCTTAGATGGTCTATTAATAACCGACTCTATACTAGAAAATGATGGTGTTGGAACGTTTTCTTGGAATACTGAGGGAATTCCTACTGGAGAGTATTTCATCTATGCCATGATTTTGGATGATGAGAATATACCTATCTACAGCAACTACTCTGCTGGCAAGATCATGGTAACTGAATCGGCTGACCTAGAACTCAATAAGATTGTAGTTGGTAGCGATCCCATCACAAGCTCTAACTTTACCTATCGACTCTCTGTAACTAACAAAGGTACTTCTTTATCGAAGGGTGTAGTTTTAAAAGATTCACTGCCTCCTGAAGTAACATTTGTTTCTGCTTCTGCCGCTCCATCTCAGCAAACTGGCAGCGACCTGACATTTAATCTTGGTGAAGTAGCTCCTGGAGAGACTAAGACTGTCGATATTACTGTCAAAGCTCCTGCAAAAGCATTGACATTGCTAAATACTGCGGAAGTTACCTCCAAAACCTTCGACTCCCTAATTGGCAACAATTTCTTTAACTTGTCTACTACTATTGACGCTCCCCCAACCTCTATTGCTGACTTATCTGTTACTGCCAACCCAGTTACTGCCAATCTCAAAGTTGGCGATAGGGTTACCTACGATTTCGTTGTAACTAACAATGGGACTGCAAATGCTTCTAGCGTAGCGTTCAGAACAAACTTTACTGCAAATGCTGGCGGAGTTCAAAATCTTAGAGCAAATGTAGGCAGCATTAATGGAGATATAATAACTGCTAATCTAGGCTCTCTTACACCTGGACAGTCCAGAACTATATCTGTTTCCGCAGACTTGACTGCTGCTGGTACTTTGACTACTACAGCAGATGTCTCAGGAAATGAACTTGATCCTTCCACTTTGAATAACAGTTTGATACTGCAAAAAAATGTCGAAGCTATTGCTCTTGCACCTGCGGATCTAGAACTTTCTCTAGCTTCAGATAAAACTACTGCAAACATTGACGACATCGTTACTCTCCGATTAACCCTCACAAACAAAGGTACTGGAGCCGCTACATCAATTAAAGTCAAACAAGTGTTAGCGTCAGGATTAACTTTTGTTTCATCAAGTCCCCAGCAAGGCACTTACGACTCAGTATCTGGCATTTGGGATGCTGGCAATATTGCCAAAGATAATATAGCTTTTATTGATATCGTCACCAAAGTTACCTCTGGAGGAAGTCTTTCCAACACTGCTGAAGTGATTGCAGTGGCTGAAACCGATCCCGATTCCACACCCAACAATAACAACCCCAACGAAGACGATCAAGCCTCTCTCACCTTAAACACCGCCCTAGCAATACCATCACTCACCAAAATCGCCGATGACATCTTTACCATTTCAGGCGGTACTGCTGGCAAACCCAAACTACAAATCACCCTCTCAGACTCCAATCCCAAATCTGTAAATGACTTAGCCGTATTCACCGTCGATGACGCACAAGGCAGAATCAATGGCATCGCCCCCACCGAAACTGGCTATACCCAAGCCGCACTAAGTCGAGCTAAAAATATCTTTTCCGTGATCGCCAATCTTCCCAATGGATTCGATCCCAAAACCTTGAGCAGATACTTTATCTTTTTCGCGATCGCCAATCTTCCCAATGGATTCGATCCCAAAACCTTGAGCAGATCCTTAGAATTCAACTCTGGCGACAACCTCAGATTTTTGCTGGTTAAAAATGACACCCTAGACAATGTTCGCAATAAGAACACATCCAATCCCGACATCCTATTCTCCAATGCCGCCAATCAAAAAATCACCGACTCTGGCACAGGAACCTTCACCCTAGCATGGAAAGATGGCAGTGGCAACAGCAGCGACTTCAACGACTTCGTAGTTAACATCCAACCGACAGATACTCCCTTACCATTAGGATCAAATCTCCAAGATCAGCAACAAGGCGAAGTTCTTGATTTAAGCAGCGTTGACCCAACCAAAACAGTCCAAGCGAACTTTGTGGTCAATAGAGAAGCCGCCTACAACAACTTTGTTGGCTTCTACAAGATCACCGACTCCCAAGGCACAATCACCGACCCATTGACAGGACTTTCCCTAAAACCAGGGGACACAGGTTATGCCGAAGCAGCCGTTAAAAATCGCGTTGCAGGGATCGATTTACAAGTCGCCAACCAATCTACCGCAACCATAAACGGAACATTTCAAGGCGGTTCAATTTTTGCTCCATTTATTATTGCCAACGGTTCCGTAAATCAACTTCTAGATGCCGATAAATCTAACGATCCCTCGTTTTATTTTGCATACCTCGGTGCTAATTCCGATGGAGTCGATCACATTCGCCTATTGGCAAATAATACCTTTGGATTTGAAGATCTGCCAAGCGGCGGTGATTTCGATTACAACGACATCATCATCAAAGCAAATCTCTCTGTTGCTTAGGTAATGTGATAGCGATCGCCCCATATTTCAGCATTCTAAACTGGGATATAAAGCGATCGCCATTTTATTTTTCCGAAATCACTTCCAAAACGAAGATCGGCTTAATTATAATTATTTTGTTATGTAAATGCTTGCTGCTAGTATGATTAAAGACTTTGTTAATTCGTATGTTAATTCGATTGTTCCAACCACAAGATAGCGATCGCATTGCCCAGTTATTCCATGATACTGTGCGCGATGTGAATATTCGTGATTATTCTGCCGAACAGGTTCAAGCTTGGTCGCCTGATAATTTACATTTTATCGATTGGGTGGATGCTTGTACTAATAAATTTACATACGTTGCCGAAGAATTTGTAGATGAAGAAGACGAGTCTGCCATTATGGGATTTGGTCAATTAGAAGCCAATGGTCATATTGACTGTTTTTATTGTCATAAAGATTATCAGCGCTGTGGTGTGGGAACAAGACTATATCGAGCGATCGAGGCAAAGGCTCTGGAATTAAGAATAGAACGCTTATTTGTCGAGGCAAGTATTACGGCAAAAGACTTTTTTAAAAATAGAGGTTTTAAGATTGTTAAAGAACAGCAAGTAACTTGTCGTGGTGAGAACTTCATCAATTTCCTGATGGAAAAATCTCTGAAGAAATATTTAGAGAATCCTGAACCTCTTGTAGTTGCTACTTTCTACCATTTTGCAAAGTTGGAAGATTATCAGTCGATGCGTCCTGCGATCGTAGATTTTTGTAATAATCACGAGATTAAGGGAATAATTTTACTTGCTCAAGAAGGGATTAATGCAACGATCGCAGGTACTCGTAGCGCCGTTGATGCTTTATTAAATTATTTGCGTTCCGATCCGCGTTTGCAAAAACTTGAGCATAAAGAGGATTATTGCGATGTGATGCCTTGTCAAAAGCTTCGAGTGAGATTAAAAAAGGAATTAGTTAAGTTTGGGGTTGAAGGAATTGATCCTAGCCAAGAGGTGGGAATCTATGTGGAGCCGAAGGATTGGAATGCGCTGATTGCTGATCCTGATGTATTGGTAATTGATACTCGCAATGTCTATGAGGTGGATTTCGGCACTTTTGAGGGCGCGATCGATCCTAATTTAGACTTTTTCTATGAGTTTCCTAAATATGTGGAAGAGAATCTAAGCGATCGCAAGCACCAAAAAATCGCGATGTTCTGCACAGGTGGCATTCGTTGCGAAAAGGCTAGCGCCTATATGTTGGCTCAAGGTTTTGATGAGGTATATCATCTCAAGGGTGGCATTCTCAAATATTTAGCAGAGATTCCGACCGAAGAAAGCCTCTGGCAGGGTGAGTGTTTCGTCTTTGACGATCGCATTACTACAAATGCATAAAACTCAAGGTAATTTACTCGCTTCGCGAGTAAATTACCATACATACATCAAACACTTATCATGAAAGCTATATCTGTTTTAGGAACTTCATCCAATGCTGGGAAAAGCTGGATGGTTACGGCTCTGGGGGCATGGCTGAGACGCAAGGGCGTAAAAGTTGCTCCGTTTAAAGCGCAAAATATGTCAAATAACTCCTATGTCACTTTAGAAGGTGGCGAGATTGGAAGAGCGCAAGCGGTACAGGCGATCGCTTGTGGGATGCGTCCGATCGCGGAGATGAATCCGATTTTATTAAAACCATCGGGCAAGGGAACTTCGCAATTAGTAATATTAGGTCAAGCAGGTCAACATGTTGCCGCAGTTGATTACTATCAACATATCGAAACCCTGTGGTTAACCGTGCGCGATTGCCTTGAATATTGGCGCGATCGCTGTGATGTTCTCTTACTAGAAGGCGCGGGTAGTCCCGTAGAATTAAATCTCATGCAACGAGATCTGGTGAATTTACGCCCGATTGTCTATTTGCAAGGGCGATGGATTTTAGTTGGGGATATTGAGAAAGGAGGAGTATTTGCTCAGATTATTGGTACATATCAGCTTATACCCGCCACTGCCAAGGATTTAGGACTAGGATTTATTGTCAATAAATTTCGTGGCGATTTACGTTTATTTGGTGATGCGAATAAATATTTTCAGGAATATATGCCGAAATTGAACTATTTTGGCGTTCTTCCCTATGCCGCCGATTTGCAACCTGAGAGTGAAGATAGTCTCTGTCGTGAAGCTGAGAGCAAAGGGAATGGCGCAAAAATAGCATGGATTCGATTTCCGCATTTATCTAATTCCCAAGATAGTCAGCCTTGGCAATTGGATTCAGGCATCGAAACTGTTTGGGTAGAAACCGTAGCCGAACTTGAGCAAGCCAAAATTATCATTCTGCCAGGTAGTAAAAATACGCTCAGTGATTTGCAATGGTTAAGAACTACAGGCTTAGCTGATGCGGTTTTACAAGCTCATGGGCGTGGTGTGCCGATCGCTGGTATTTGCGGTGGTTATCAGATGTTAGGTAAATATCTATGCGATCGCGAAGGTGTCGCTGGTGCATCGGGAGATGTCGAGGGATTGGGTCTGTTGCCAATTATTACGGAATTTATGGCTACGAAACAGGTGCGTCAAGTACAGGCGATCTGGCGCTCGGGAGTATTGATAGACAAGTGGATGACCTACGAAATTCACATGGGCGTGACAAAATTAATTGCCCATGATTTAGGAGAGTCTCGACAAATTAAACCTTTATTGCAAATTCAGGGAGAAAATGATCAAGAATTTCACGATGAAGGATTACAAAGCGATCGGGTTTGGGGTAGTTATTTGCATGGGCTATTTGAGTCTGCTCAAGTGCGTCAAGATTTAACCCGATTAGCCAACATTCCTGAACATCGCGTTGATCCCATCCCTTGGCAAGACCATCAACTCAATCTCTATAACAATATGGCGGATTTACTCGAAGCACATCTCGATCTCAGTCCAATTTGTCGTTATCTTGACATTTGAGTTACTAGCTGATTCGCCCGAATCAGCTTCTTGGGTTATGTAATGCTCAACAACAACTTAATCGTATTGCCTAACCAAATGAGAGCTACCACCCCACCCGCGATCGCCATTGGTACAATTGCGATCGCCTTCCATCTTTTAATTCCTAATCCCACCGCAGCACTCCATATCTGCCAGATAATGAACCAGATAATCACAGCGATCGCTGCGAGGGTGCGATATTGAATTGGCAAACTGAGGGCTGGAGCCATAAATAGCCAAGGTAAACTGGCAAATCCAGTCAAAGTGAGCAATTCTACCAATTTGATATTTGATTGAAAAACATTAGCCAATTGCTTAAGTAGAAATGTGAAAAATATCCAACCAATTGTGCTACTAATCACCGACCAGATGATGCCGAGAATTGAAAACTGATTTAAGCGGATGGTTTCCAGCATATTCACTAAGGCAATGACGATCGCCGCTTGCACAAATGATGGATTAGCCTTGAGTTGTTCAAAAGTTGCTTGCGGTAAAAATAAAGTTCCGTATAGGCGATCGAGAAATGAGCCTAGATTATGGGGCGGGTTGGGTTGAATATCGCTATTTAAATCGCTAATCAAATCAGTATTTGAGTCAATGGGAGATGGTTCGGTAGAATTCATGGTTTTTTAATATTTCTTAATGACTGAATTATGAAGTTTTAAGGGTTAATCCCTAATTCTTTTAGACGCTGTTCTAGATATTTTGCCCTTTGTTCAGCAGCCTCAGCCCTTTGTTCAGCATTCTCAACACGCTGTTCTAAATATTCGGCACGTTGTCCTTCCTTCTCAGCTAGTTTTGAAGCAGATTCAGTATCAGTTAAAATCCAATTTCCATCAGCATCATAAAAGCGCAACCATAATCGATGAATTCCTTTATATTCACCATCCCACAGTCCTAAACCAAGTCCAAGTTCCTTAAGCCATACCCTCGGTTCTGTGAGGATTAGTCTTTCATAGCGATCGCCTTGCAAAACAAACACTCGTAGTTGATCGGTATAGCGGCTATAAACTACATAATAAGGAACCCGCAAAATTCGTTCATAAACTTCCCATTTTGACGGTGGTTTATCAGCATAGCCATTGGTGTCATCACCATAGCCATTATTGCTGTTGTAATATTCGGGACGGTTTTCGCCTAAATCTTCTTTTTCCGTGCTAGGGGATAGCAACTCGACAATTAAACTAGGGCTAACCCCCTCTTGCCAAATCACATAACTAAGCCTCAAGTCATGTCCATCATACAGTCTTGGCACACCAACCACGCCGAACCAGTCAGGGCGCTTGTACCAATTTTGATGATGCACATCGTAATAAAGATTGAGATCGCTAGCACTAAATACGCGATCGCTACGATAGTTGGCAGGTCGAAAAGTCAACCATAAAAGCTCAGGTTGAAAGTCATGAAATTGATCCACACCAGATTCCTCAGGATCTTCACTGGGCAAGTCATACATGGTCGGCAGCGTCTCTCGTGGAGAAAGGGGAGGATCGCTTTGTTCAGTAGGGTACTTCAACCGAAACATAATTTACTCCTATGGACGATTATGCTTGAAGTGATTGATTGACAGCGCTTTCAATAAGGTTCTCAGTTTTACGGAGAGCGCAAAGCACGGTAATCTAATATTAACTGCTAACCGATTTTAACATGATTGATCTTGACACTACCCACAGCCATCACCTCCTAACTATTGACGCAAGCCAATTGCCCCAAGGCTTACGCGGGAGAATCACTATCCCTGGGGATAAGTCGATTTCCCATCGAGCTTTGATGCTTGGCTCACTGGCGGATGGAGAAACCAAAATTCGCGGCTTATTATTAGGGGAAGATCCGCGCAGTACGGCTGCTTGTTTCGCGGCAATGGGAGCCGAAATATCTGAGCTTAATTCAGAATTAGTCACAGTTAAGGGGATCGGACTAGGTAACCTCAAAGAACCTATAGATGTACTGAATGCGGGAAATTCAGGGACAACTTTGCGCTTAATGTTGGGAATTTTGGCAAGCCATCCCGATCGCTTTTTTACGGTGACAGGTGATAGCTCATTGCGATCGCGTCCGATGTCCCGTGTGGTCAATCCCTTACGTCAAATGGGCGCAAATATTTGGGGACGCGAAAATGGTGCAAAAGCTCCCCTCGCGATTTCGGGACGCAATCTCAAAGCAATTCATTATCAATCCCCTGTCGCTTCGGCACAGGTAAAGTCCTGCATTATGCTGGCAGGTTTGATGACCGATGGCGAGACAATCATCACAGAACCAGAGCGATCGCGTGATCACAGTGAACGGATGTTAGCGGCGTTTGGCGCAAAAGTTACCGTTGATATCGATACAAATACGGTGATCGTCAAAGGTGGTGCAAAATTATTCGGACAGGAAGTAACTGTGCCTGGGGATATTAGTTCCGCCGCTTTTTGGTTAGTGGCAGCTTCCATCGTTCCCAATTCTGATTTGGTGATTGAAAATGTCGGGATTAATCCCACCCGTACAGGCGTTTTGGAAATCCTTGCCGAAATGGGTGCAGACATTACCTATGAAAACCAACGCGAAGTTACGGGCGAACCCGTTGCCGATTTGCGGGTACGTTCAGCCGCCTTAAAAGCTTGTCGGATCGGTGGTGCGGTGATTCCTCGACTAATTGACGAAATTCCTGTGTTAGCGATCGCTGCTAGTTGTGCGGAAGGAACTACGATCATTGAGGATGCTGAAGAATTACGGGTCAAAGAAAGCGATCGCATTGTGGCAATGGTTAAGGAGTTAACGAAATTGGGTGCAAACGTCACCGAGCGTCCTGATGGCATGGAAATTGTCGGCGGTAAAATCCTTACAGGCACTGAAGTCGATAGCTATGACGATCATCGGATTGCTATGAGCTTAGCGATCGCTGCCCTAGTTGCGAAAGGTAGAACGGCGATCGCCCGTGCTGAATCCGCTGCTATTTCCTACCCCACATTTATTCCCACTCTCCAGAACTTATACGCGAAGTAGAGTGCTTGGCGATGATATCAAGCCCATCCCTTCTTTGGGTTTAATCTATCCTTGGTGGTATGGTATATTAACAAATATAAAGTATTATTAATTCATACAAAGATTTCTAACTTTTACTTAACAGTTAGACCACTAAGGAGATTACTGCAATGGAAAACACTACAGAGCCTAAATTCGGTTTTAACAACTTCGCTGAAACTTGGAACGGTCGCCTTGCAATGCTAGGTTTCGTTATTGGTTTGGCTACAGAATTAATCACTGGACAAGGCATTCTTTCACAAATCGGCTTGGTTTAGATTTGTAGCCCTTTTAGGGTAATGAATCACCCCGCCGCAAGCGGACTGGGTATCAAATTCTTCTTTACTAGAATATACTCACACCGCAGAGCGGTGGGGTATTTACCCTCTTAGTTGAATAAAAAAGGTGGCGCGTTGCGCCACCTTTTTTATTTGTTATTTTTTAATTAAAAACTGATGTTACGTGGAACGTAGATGATGACTCTCTTGCTGCTAGCGTAACAGGGCAAGCACGGGGGGCATTGCCCCTACCTGAGAATTCATGTTTTGTAGGGGCTGCGCCCCCGTGCCAGCCCCCAACCTTGAGGATCGCAGGAATTTCTTCCACGTAACATCAGTTAAAAAAAGGAGTGGCAAAGCCACTCCTTTTTTTTAGAGCAAAGCAGCAATTACATCATGCCGCCCATACCGCCCATGCCACCCATACCGCCCATACCGCCCATGCCGCCCATACCAGCAGCACCAGCACCACCGCCAGCATTCTTCTCTGGCTTCTCGACTACGAGAGCTTCAGTGGTCAAGACCATACCAGCAACGGAAGCAGCGTTTTGTAATGCAGAACGAACAACCTTAGCAGGGTCAATGATTCCAGTAGCGATCAAGTCTACATATTCGCCCTTAAGTGCATCAAAGCCATGATTGAAAGGAAGTTGCTTGACTTTCTCAACAACCACAGTACCTTCGAGTCCAGCATTGTCGCTGATTTGACGAAGAGGTGCGGATAGAGAGCGAGATACAATTTCTGCACCGATCGCTTCTTCATTCTTCAAGGTAGCTTTGAACTCTAGAAGCTCAACAGCTAGGTGAGCAAGAGTTGCACCACCACCAGGAACAATGCCTTCTTCAACCGCAGCACGAGTGGAGTTGAGGGCATCTTCGATGCGAAGCTTGCGATCCTTGAGTTCAGTTTCAGTAGCTGCACCGACCTTAATTACGGCTACACCACCAGAGAGTTTAGCAATGCGCTCTTGCAGCTTTTCTTTGTCATAGTCAGAGTCACTGAGATCCAATTCCTTACGGATTTGAGCAACACGCTTGTCGATGTTTGCCTTGTTCGTAACTTCGGAAACGATGGTAGTTTTATCCTTAGAAATTGTGATCTTGCGAACAGTACCCAACATTTCAAGGGTTGCAGCGCTAAGTTCTAAACCAGTGTCTTCGGAAATTACTTGACCATCGGTGAGAACGGCGATATCTTGCAACATCGCTTTACGGCGATCGCCAAATCCAGGAGCCTTGATAGCCGCGATATTGAGAGAGCCTCTGAGCTTGTTTACAACTAGAGTTGCCAAAGCTTCACCTTCAACATCTTCAGAGATGATGACTAGAGGAGAACCAGAACGGGCTGCTTTCTCAAGGATAGGAACGAGGTCTTGGATAACATTAATCTTCTTATCAGTGATCAAGATCTTCGCATTCTCAAATTCCACCAACTGACGTTCGTTGTCAGTGACGAAGTAAGGAGAGATATAACCGCGATCGAGCTGCATACCTTCGACAACTTCCAATTCAGTTGTGAGGGACTTCGATTCTTCGACGGTGATTACGCCATCTTTACCAACTTTGTCCATTGCGTGAGCAATCATTTCGCCAACTTCGGAGTCATTACCAGCAGAAATAGTGGCTATTTGAGCGATTTCAGCATTGGAGTCAACCGCTTTCGCTTTCTTAGCAATCACATCAACGAGGTGAGCAACAGCCTTTTCGATACCACGACGAACACCAACTGGATTTGCACCTGCGGCAACATTTTTCAAGCCTTCGCGAATCATTTCTTGAGCCAAAACAGTCGCGCTGGTGGTTCCATCGCCTGCTACGTCATTGGTTTTAGAAGCAACTTCACGAATTAGTTGAGCGCCAGCATTTTCTAGAGGATCTTCTAATTCAATTTCCTTCGCGATGCTCACGCCGTCATTGATGATTTGAGGAGCGCCATATTTCTTTTCGAGAACTACGTTACGTCCTTTTGGTCCGAGGGTAACACGCACAGCATCAGCCAACGCATTCACACCACGCTCAAGGGCGCGGCGAGATTCTTCATCAAATACTACGATTTTAGCCATTTTTTTCTAGTTTAATAATTGGTAAATTGATAACTCGTAATTCGCAATTCGTAATTGATAATTCGTAATTGATCCTTATTCAACGATCGCGAGAATATCTCTTTCCGCAAGTAGCAGATAATCTACGCTTTCGATTTTGACTTCAGTGCCTGCATACTTAGAGTAAAGAACTTTGTCACCCGCTTTGACTTCTAGAGCCACACGAGTACCCTTGTCGTTACGAGCGCCAGCGCCAACAGCGATGACTTCACCGATTTGAGGCTTTTCTTGCGCTGTATCAGGCAAAAAAATACCGCCCGATGTTTTTTCTTCTTTGGTGGCTACTTTGACCAATAGGCGATCGCCTAGCGGTTGCAATGTACCAGTATTTAGGGTTAATGATGCCACTATGCTATACCTCCTTAAAATCTAATCAGAGTGGACTATGCGGGTTGTGACACAAGGCGAAATTCAAGGGGGAATTTTGATTTCACTTTGGATACAAGGCGCGTGCTTTAGCACTCTGTCTCACTGAGTGCTAATATACTGTGAAATGACTAGGGAACTAGATCGGCTTACCGTACAAACAATATTTAAAACGTTTTGCAAATATGCAGGTACTTACACCAAAATTAAAAATGGCTACGCCATTTTTAATTTTGGTATTATCGAGTTAGTAGCAAGGAGTTTTAGTGTAGTGATGTCGCCATTAGTAATGCTTTGTACGACAAATTCTCATCAGATGGTAGGCGGATGCGATTCGGGTTCCCTGTCTCTAGGTATTTCACAAACATCGCACAAGTGAAGTGCGTAGAACTTACAGCCAGACAGGCAGCACATACCATACATCGCGGTACATACGCTGGATTATCCGACGCGAACAGCCAACTTCACGAATGGTGCATTCAACAGTCGCTCAACTTCGCAGAAATTTCCTTAGAAGTCTATGGTGACTGGTCTCAAGATGAATCATGTCTTGTTACAGATATTATTCATCTTTTGGTGTAATTATATATCGAACTTCATGTACTTAAATTCCAATGTTCAAAATAAAGTTGCAATTTTCAATGTTTCTTGGATTGTTACTAATCCTCTGCTTTACCTTCTTCACGGTATACGCAGCAAATTCTCAACAACTCCCTTTAGTTGAATACCAGTCTAAAACATCTGCGAGAGAACCCTCCAAGTATAAATTAGCGAACGATGTACTACTAGATATAGGAATCGCAAAAAGATACGATATGCACTTCGACCACTTGATGGGTACGCTAATTGGTAAGGGAGACGATTTTAATCTTTATACAAGATTTAGGAAGATGTTCGTCCGAGAGATTGGGTGGACACACTTCAAAGATGCCTATGTAGAAAGACTGGAGGCTGATTTTTCGGAAGATGAATTAAAGGAACTGTTAAATTTATCAAAGCAACCTGTGATCAAAAAGTTGTTGCAGTCTGAAGTCGAAGCATATATGGATACATCTAAACAAAGGTTCAAAATAGGATTTGAATTGTGGGAGAACTATAATAACGGCAAAATAAGTTTACCACCAGATTAGACTTCCAGTCGCTTCCAGTCGCATTTAGAAGGGTTATAACTAGGGCAACCGCGCACCTTCATAGGTTTACTTAGTAACCAGTAAACCAATTAGCATCATGCGCTACATACGAAGCGATCGCCATGACGTTAAAAACGTATTACGAGTTACCTAAGAAATACAAGATAATATGCCCCGTCGTACTGACATCCAAATAATTTTCTGCTCGCTAAGGTCATAAAATCTACAAGATCGGCGGATCGCACTATATTCCTATATTATGTTAGCCTTAATATTATGTAATTTTATGATTAGAACTACTACTCATAGCTAGGGGTAAACAATGCTAGAAGTTACTTTGTCACAACATTATCAGATTTCTATTCCACAGGAAATTAGAGATTTGTTGAGTTTGCAAGTAGGACAAAAGTTTTCAGTTGTTCTAAAAAACGATTCAATCACCCTTGTCCTTCAATCCCCTCAATCTTCTATACAATCATTTCGAGGTGTCTTAAAGGGAGCGAACACCCATAATGTACGCGATCGCAGTGAAAGAGTATGAAGTTTCTTGTTGATACTTGTGGATGGTTAAAGTATAAAATCAGATTATTAAAGAGGTAATTGCTATGAGTCAATATGTTTTACTTCGCATTCAGTCTCTTCAAGAAGAGCTTGAAAGTTTAAAAAAGATTGTCAGTCATCAATTGTTGCAGGGTCAGCGTAAAACTACTTATATCAAAGGTCTATGGAAAGATTTTGAGATAAATGATGATGATTTTGCTGATGCGAGAAGTGCTGTTTTTAAGGATGTGGCTCCCCAGACCAGACAAAATTAAATCAACCTGTGATAGCTTTGTATGTGTAATTTCATAACCAAAAGTCATGAGCGTATCATCACCCCAAATTTCAACCTTGGTTAAAATTATGGAGTCTTTACCTGTCAGTTTGCAGGAGAGAGTTACCGAGCATTTGCGAGAATATATTAATGACCTACAAGATGAGATTAAGTGGGATAACTCCTTTGCAAAGAGCCAATCAAAATTAGTGGCGGCGGCAAAAATTGCTAAACAAGAGATTGCAGAAGGTAAAGCAGTCGTTCTTGATTTTAACCAGCTATGAATTCATCCATTTTGCCTTCTTTTTGGATTGAGTATCGCAAGCTTTCTTGATGGTGATTCTGTAACTTGGTTTTGGATTGGTAGCCATGATGATTACGAGAAGTTTTTCTAATTTAGAGTTATTTGAGTTTGATAAGTTAGAATGCGCGATCGCCTCTTAGACATCAGTTTTCTGTTCTATGATTAGAGGCAAGCCCCGCCTTTATAATACCCCGCTAATTTAAATGATATATTTAGCTATATAAATCCTGTAGAAATCCCATTAGTTTAATCTGTGGAGTTAAATCTAATGACTCAAGCGATCGCAACGAATGCTCTAGAATTAATGCAGCCATTAGCTAATTCAAAAGCTTTGACTGATGAGCAGTTCATGTCATTACCTGAAGATAGCAATTGTTATGAATATGTAGATGGAGAGCTAGTCATTTTGGCAAATTCAGGTGTGGAGCATGGCTATTTAGCGCTTATTCTCGGATATTTTTTGACAGGTTTTGTGCGGACTCATAAGCTTGGTGTGACTTGTGATTCGAGTACGGCTTTTAAAATGAAGACTGGCAATAAGAGATCGCCTGATCTTGCGTTTATTGCTAAGGAGCGGTTGCAAGGGCTAAAGCGCTTACCGAAAGGATTTTTTGAGGGCGCTCCCGATCTGGCTGTAGAAATTATCTCTCCCAATAATACTTTTGAAGAAATCCATAATAAGTTAGTGGAGTATTTTGAGAATGGAACGCGCTTAGTATGGGTGATTTTGCCTGATGAGGAATGTGTGTTGGTTTATCGCAAACCCAAGCCTTCTAAGCTTTTGCAGCTAGAAGACAGCCTTGATGGTGAAGATGTAATTCCAAATTTTAATCTTCCTTTATCGGAGTTGTTTCAAGAGTTATCTTTTTAAGCAGATTAGTTTAGTGACATTGCCTTGACAAAAATATTTAAGTCATAAAATGAAAAATTTTTTGTTAGGTTTTTATGTGATATAAATAGTAGATATTTAGAGTCAAAAAGAATTATTGTAAATATGGAACTATCTTTCCTCGCTTTTCAAGCAGTCAAGATTGCATTTGAATCAATCGACAAGGCTAGTGGTGGAGCTTTAGAAAAGGCTGGAGCAAATATTTTAGATTTTTTAGTGAAAAGATTTCAGGATAAACTTCAAATCAATGGATCTGAGCCTAAACTTTTAGAGGCAGCAATCTTAAGTGAAGCTGAAAGGGACAACAAATTTCAAGAAGATCTCTCAAAACTTGTAAATCAGTATCAAAAGATACAAAATATATCAAATGTCTCTCAAAATACTAACTCAGGTGTTAATTTTAATGGTGTAAATGAGGGAACAGTAATTGGTCAACAAAACATAGGTAACACACAGTTTTTTCGTTGATAAGATTTGTCTTGATCTTCAAAATTCAGATTTAGAACCAAGCAAGAGCGTTTTTAGAAAAAGTTTTAACTACTTTAAAGTATTTATCTTTCTACTATGCTCTCTAGTATTTTGGTTCTTATTTGGATGGTTAGCTGATTACTCATTTCCTTTCGGTCAAGCTATTGAGTTAGTACTTGCCTGCTTTAAGGGAACTGTTGCATCGAAGGTGAATACTTTACAGCAACAATTACAAAAGACAGAGGTAGTTCCCAATGTGGGTAATACACAACAGGTTAGAAGACTTAGCACCTTAAAGCAGCAAGTCAAAAAACTTAATAATTTAGACTCTCAAGCATGGTTATATGAGGGAATCTTGGG
>JBAXTW010000038.1:0-36561 GCA_037129985.1 Pseudanabaena sp. ELA645
TTATTGTCCCGTCAAATGTTTTGACCTATTTCAAAAATCAGCGAACCGTAAGTCTATATGTTGGCGATCTGTGAAACGATGCAAATGGCGCAAAAAATGGGCATCGATCCGCAATTGGTTGTGGATGTTTGTGGCAGTGGCGCGGCGGGATCTTGGGCTTTATCCAATCTCGGTATGAAAGTTGCGACAGGTGATTATCAAGCGGGATTTGCGATTAAACATATGCTCAAGGATTTGAGACTGGTGCAGGAAATTAGCGATCGCCAAGATTTAGCGTTACCTGCGATCGCCTTGGCGGTAGAAAATTTTCAAAAAGTGAGTCAACTGGATGACGGGCTGGGTGCAGAACAAGGCACACAAGCGATGATTCGTGCATACTCCTCTCCTTTGTAGTGGCTTTGTAATGGCTTTGTAGTCATGGCAATTCATGAATTGCCGCTACAAAGACGAGGGTGAATTTTGGGATAAATCGTAAATTGTTAAAAATCTAGCAAACTCAAGCAAGTATGCTTTGATACAATGCGAGATTAATCCCATAAAGATGCCTTCGCTCCTCCAGAAAAAATGCAACTGGCCCAACGACTTCGTAATATTAAGCCTTCCTTAACTCTAGCGATCGACGCAAAAGCTAAGGCGATGAAGGCAAGTGGAATTGATGTTTGTAGCTTTAGTGCTGGCGAACCCGACTTTGATACGCCCGATCATATCAAGGCTTCCGCCAAACTCGCGCTTGACCAAGGTAAAACTCGCTATACCGCCGCCGCAGGTATACCCGAACTCAAACAAGCGATCGCTGCCAAGCTCCTGCGCGACAATAATCTCACCTACAAGCCCGAACAAATCATAGTCACCAACGGCGGCAAACACTCGCTGTATAACCTGATGATGGCGATCCTTGATGCTGGTGATGAAGTAATTATTCCTGTGCCTTTTTGGGTGAGCTATCCTGAAATGGCAAAGCTTGCCGAGGCGACACCAGTATTCGTGATTACCACTGAAGAAACTGGTTACAAGATTACGCCTGAACAATTAGAAGCAGCGATCACTCCAAAAACCAAGCTATTTGTTCTCAATTCGCCTTCTAATCCTACTGGGATGGTGTATTCGCCTACGGAAATCAAAGCTCTAGCGGAAGTTCTCGACCGACATCCTCACGTTTATATTGTCTCCGATGAGATTTACGAAAAAATTCTCTATGATGGCGCGACCCATCTAAGTATCGCAGCGGTGAGTCAGTCGATGTACGATCGCACTCTCATCAGTAGCGGTTTTGCTAAGGCTTATTCGATGACAGGTTGGCGGGTTGGCTATTTAGCAGGCGCACCTGAGATCATCAAGGCTGCCACGCTGATTCAAGGACATAGCACCTCGAATATTTGTACTTTTGCTCAATACGGTGCGGTTACAGCCCTCAATGATTCGCAGGACTGTGTAGAAACAATGCGTAAAGCTTTTGCCGAACGCCGTGATGTTATGTATGACCTGCTAACTTCTATTCCTAAGTTTACCTGCCCAAAACCCGATGGCGCTTTCTATCTATTTCCTAGTATCAAAGCTTTCAATATGCCATCTCTAGAGTTTTGCGACAAATTGCTAGAGGATCAAAAAGTGGCGCTGATTCCAGGGATTGCGTTTGGGTTAGATAACTGCATTCGTCTTTCCTATGCTACCAATTTAGAAACGATTCGCGAGGGCTGCGATCGCATTCGCAAGTTTGTCGAAAAAAATTTTTAAGTAGCATATAAAACCCAAAGAAGATGATTCGCCCGCTTCGCGGACAAATCATCTTCTTTAGATTCTGGTTTTAATTAAGCCGAGGTACTTAGACTGTATGAACAAAAAATACCTTGCGATAATAGCAACGATCCTTTTCTGTGGATGTTTGGGTTTGATACTTTGGTTGCAGGGAAACAAAAATTGGCAGCAACTAATACCCGAATATTTACGTTTAGATTCTTATGAATTTAACATCTATCCCAATAGTTCTAATACATTTCAACGCGATCTCAATAAGCCTTTAGTCGTCTTCTTCGGTGATTCTCGCGCCTATGAATGGCCAGCGATCGAGAATATACCCTTTCAATTTTTCAATCAAGGCATAAACGGAGAAACTACTAGTCAAGTATTAGGAAGAGTATATGCACATGTGACGAGCATCTCGCCTAAGTTTGTGGTTATTCAAGTCGGGATAAATGATCTTAAACATATTGCCACATCCCCAAATGAATCACGGAATATAGTAGTTAACTGTAAAAAAAATATTCAAAAAATAGTTGATGAATTAGTTAAGGAAGAAAAAATAACTGTCATTTTAACCACAGTTTTTCCTGTACCTAATGCCGATCAATTACAGCGTTCGTATTGGTCTGATGATGTTGATCGCGCAGTTATTGAAGTTAATCAATTTATCAAATCACTCAAGAGCGATCGCGTAATTATCTTAGATGCGGCTAGTTTATTAGCGAATGAGCAAGGTGAAGTTCGTCAGATCTATAGCCGAGACTTTCTCCATCTTAATGACGATGGTTATACAATGCTTAACAAGGAACTATCGAAAATACTCGCCAATTGATCGCTTAAACTATGGGACATAGTGCGATCGCTATTCTTCGATGGAGTTAGGCTAAGATTAAGCATATTTGCAACCGTTTTGTCAAACCTGAATTTTGTCTTTTGACTCAAGGCAATATTAACTTCTTTGTTGTAAATCTAAAGACAAAACTACATATTTGGCATAAAGTTTAAACTAAGGTTATCGAAATCTTAACAAAACATCTTTAACTTGGGACGGGAATATTATGACTCCGATGACATTATTAGCTGAGGCTCCAGTACTACGTCTAGGTCAGCCAGTCAAGTATGAACCAGAGTATCAAAGTTGTAATAAGGCTCAGGAATGTCGTGCTGCGGTGGATGAATATATTCCTGACTGGTTAAGATGCTGTTGGGAAAAGTCACGGGCGGGTGAATGTTTGGACGATGAGGATGTAATTTGTCGCGCCCTCGATCTAGCCTATCGACTCCATGAAGGGCAATGTCGTGCTTCGGGAGAGCCTTATATATTGCACCCGATCGCCGTGGCGGCGATATTAAAAGATCTTGGTGGTAGCAATGCCATGATTGCCGCAGGTTTTTTGCATGATGTGGTCGAGGATACAGAGATGTCCTGCGATCAAATTGAAGAATTATTCGGTAAAGAAGTCAGACAATTGGTGGAGGGGGTAACAAAATTATCAAAACTGAGTTTTGAGAGTAAGACCGAGAGCCAAGCGGAAAATTTTCGGCGCATGTTTTTGGCAATGGCGCAGGATATTCGGGTGATTATCGTTAAGCTTGCCGATCGCCTGCACAATATGCGAACGTTGGAACATCTCAAACCCGAAAAGCAAGTTCTCATTTCTAGGGAAACCAGAGAAATTTTTGCTCCCTTAGCGAACCGACTGGGGTTAGGACAGATCAAATGGGAATTGGAAGATATTGCGTTTAAATATATTGAGCCAGAACAGTATCAGGTAATGGAGTCGCTAGTTGCCGAAACTCGCGAGAGTCGTCAAGAGCAGTTGGTGGAAGTGACGATGGTATTGAGCGATCGCATGATGGCGATGGAAATGGAAGACTTTGATATTAGTGGTCGTCCCAAGCATCTCTATGGTATTTACCGCAAGATGCAACGCCAACAGAAGCAGTACAACGAGATTTACGACATTCAAGCGGTAAGGGTCATCGTTAATAGTAAAGAAGACTGCTATCGCGTTCTTGCCATTGTCCACGATCATTTCTGTCCGATTCCTGGTCGATTTAAAGACTATATTGGCTTACCAAAACCGAATCGTTATCAGTCATTACATACGGCGGTTATTGGTCCAAAAGGTCAACCTGTGGAAGTGCAGATTCGCACATGGGAAATGCATCACATCGCGGATTATGGTATCGCGGCACATTGGAAATATAAAGAGAGTGATTCGGTTAGCAAGCCACTGAAGGGGGATGATCAGAAATTTACTTGGCTGCGTCAATTGGTGGAATGGCAACGCGATCTCAAAGATCCTCAAGAATATTTAGATAGCGTTAGAGAAGATTTATTTGATAGTGAAGTCTATGTGTTTAGTCCGAAGGGGGATGTGTATTGTTTGCCAAGGGGGGCGACACCTGTAGATTTTGCCTATCGTGTGCATACGGAAGTGGGGAATCACTGCTCTGGAGCTTTGGTAAATAATGTCATGGTTCCTTTGCAGCGTCCGCTCAAACATGGCGATATTATTACGATTCTTACGCAGAACAACGCTCATCCGAGTACGGATTGGATTAATTTTGTTGCCACAAATTCCGCAAAGGCAAGAATTCGTCAATGGTTTAAGCGATCGCGGCGGGATGAAAATCTTGCCCTCGGTCGGAGCGCCTTGGAGAGAGAACTTGGCAAAAATGGTTTAGAGAGTTTGCTAAAATCTGACCAGATGCAAAAGCTTGCGGAGCGATGTAACTATCACAATGTTGAAGATCTAATCGCGGGAATTGGTTATGGGGAAACTTCGGTCAATTCTGTAGTTAACAAGTTACGCGAACATCAACATCATGATCATGCTCTGAATCTACCCAAATTTGAGCCGCGCCATAGTCATTCTGCTAATTCCCACAGTTCTAAATCTCCAATTCTAGGGTTGGAAGGCATGGTCTATTCGATCGCAGGTTGTTGTGCGCCATTACCAGGAGAACCGATTGCGGGTATTGTCTCTTTGGGTAGCAATCGTGGGATTACGATCCATCGCCATGACTGTAGCAACTTAGCGAATATTCCTAGCGATCGCCTCCTGCATGTTGGTTGGAATCAGGGTAAGGAACGCGATCAAACTTTAACTTATCCGATTGATATTCGCGTGGAAACGATTGATCGTGTGGGTGTGTTGCGCGATATTTTGACAAGGCTTTCCGATAACAAGGTGAATGTGCGTCGGGCTAACGTCCAGACTAAAAAGGGCAAAGCGGCGATTATTGATTTGAGTATTGATGTTAGCGATCGCAATCAGTTTGACCGCGTTTGCAATCAGATCAAGAAAATGTGTGACACGCTATCAGTAAATCGTTGTGTTGTGGAATAAAACAGATGTAATACCTACATATATGTCTAGTCTAACTATTGATCTTAGTCCGATTGTTAAGCTAACTCGCGAGGAGTTTGTTAAGCTCTGCGCGGCTAATCCCGATCGCAAACTGGAGCGCACTGCTAAAGGAGAACTAATCGTTATGTCGCCGACAGGTGGTGAAACTGGTAGTTTTAATTCTGATGTCAATGGTGAAATTTATCTGTGGAACCGCGATGCTAAATCAGGTAAAGTTTTTGACTCTTCCACTGGATTTAGTTTGCCAAAAGGTAGCGATCGCTCTCCTGATGCAGCATGGATTTCTCTAGCTAAATGGGAATCTCTTACTGCTGAACAGCGCCAAGGTTTTTTGCCACTTTGTCCAGAATTTCTGATCGAGCTTTTATCGCCTAGTGATTCTTGGAAGCAGGGACAGGCGAAGATGCAGGAATATATGGAGAATGGTTGTTTATTGGGATGGTTAATTGATCCTAAATATAAACGAGTTGGCATATACCGCCAAGGACAAGCTGTTGAAGTTTTGACAGCACCGAAAACGCTTTCAGGAGAGAATGTATTGCCAAATTTTGTTTTGGAGACTGGTCGCATATTTGGGTGGAGTTAGGTATTGGAATTGTATCGCCATAGCGCTAGTCCACCGATTAGCCCTAAATCATTGGAGACGATCGCCACATTTGACGGTAAATCCAAGGAAATTAATCGGGCATTCCCACCACCGATATAGAGTTTGTCGTAATTAAATAACTTGTAAAGTGAAGCGATCGCCTCCAATAATCTCGCGTTCCAAATTTCGACCCCAACTTCTTCTAACGCAGCTTGACCTAAACGATCTTCGTAAGTCTCTGTACCGATAGAAATATGTTGCCCCAATTCTAGATTCGGCAATAATTTACCATTAAGAAATAGTGATGAACCAAAGCCCGTGCCTAGCGTAATCGCGAGTTCCACACCCTTCCCAGCGATCGCGCCGTAACCCTGTATATCGGCATCATTTGCAATTAATAAAGGCTTCTCCAAATTGGCTTGCAAAGCTTGAGCTAAGTTAAACCCATCCCACTCAGGATGCAAATTAATCGCGCCTCTGGTAATGCCATTCTCAACGACGCTGGGAAAACCAATGGCAAGGCGATCGTGATTTTTCTGTTTTGTAATTAATTCTAACAATACCGTGATAATCACATCGGGCGTGGCAGGATGGGGAGTAGGTATTTGCGATCGCGCAGATGCCATCGTGTAATCTTCTCGTAATATAATCGATTTGATACTACTTGCGCCCACATCAATCGCTAATGTCAATAAACTCATGGTGGTAATCACCCAGCTAAATTTTTGATAATAAATACTTTGATAATAAATACTATGATCTAAAGATGATGCTTTATACAAGGAAATTAGAGATATGGTTGCTTCACTAATGCTAAGAGCCTCGTCTGAGGTTCTTACTCAGGCTGGCAATGAACTTTCGCGGAAAGGATATACACCCTTACAGCTATCGCGTGAACTTGGCTTGGCTGTCCAATTAATTGAGAACTTCTTAAATGGGGAGATTGTCGATCGCAACACCTATGAATTGGTATGTGACAAACTAAACATCCATTTGAATTTTACTCAGGAAAAATTGCCAGAACCAATAGAGAGTGTGGAGATTTCTATTCCTGATAACAATCAATCTTTGAGTAGAAATAGCGAAGCTGTCACTAGTTATGATTCTGCACCTATTTTGAATCAAAAAGGTGTGAGAACATCTAAAAATGACAATCAAAATGCAACTAAAAATTCACATGTGAATCTTCAGATTAATGTTGATGAATACTTAAAGTCTATTCGCCAAATTATTGCTGCTAACCTAATTAATCAATGCGATCGCCTAAGATTAATTGATATTAATGCGCCGCTTAATCTGCATGATTTATATACAGAAATAAATATTTTTACAGATTTAGCCAGTACTCGACATATTGATCTCAGTGAAGAATTTGATAGTGTTGCACCTGAGCAGTACGATCGCTTTTATTTAGCCAAACTGCAACCATCTACTATTCCTGCTAATCAAGCCTTAGATCAACATAAACTGATTTTGTTGGTGGGTGGATTAGGTACAGGTAAAACGACATTGCTTAAATATTGGGCGATGGCTTGTATCACAGGTAAGATTTTACCGAGTTACTTGCCTATTTTTCTACAAGTGCGATCGCTTGCTAATGTCGTTGATAAAAGTAGTGAAAATGGTTTGATGGTTTGGTTGAAAGCCCAAATCTATAACTATGGACTACCTCAAGGATACCTAGATAGCTTGCCAGATAACCGATTGCTGGATCAGCTACTTAAAGAAGGAAGGTTTTTATTACTCTGGGATGGCTTAGATGATATTCCTGAGAGCGATCGCACGGTAGTCGCTCAGCAAATCATGGGCTTTAGCGATCGCTATCCCAAAAATCGCATGGTCGTAACCAGTCGCAATCCGATTTATGGGCATATTTTAGAAGCATTTCAAGCCCTAGAAATTGCCCCTTGGCAAGAGTCACAAATAAATGCCTTTGCGAGTAAATGGTTTCAAGTTACCTGTGTAGATAAGCCCAAAAAGAATGAACAATTTCAGCAATTATTAGCAGCAAATCAACCATTAGCAGAAATTGCCCGAAATCCTTTGTTTCTCACGCATTTATGCATTATTCTGAATAGCTGTGATTATCTCAAGCCAAATTTTTATCAGGGAATTTTAAATCTGTCATTGACTAATTGGGAACAAACTAAATGTTTATCAAATAGTCAATCTAGTGAATCTCCCCAAGAATTGTCAATTTTGCAAAAACAAGATTTGCTCTCCTATATCGCTATCGTCTCCCTAGATCGTCATGGTTATGTCTGGCAAAATGATCAGTTAGAAGATGATATTCAAGACTGTATGGCAGCTAGTCGGAGTTTGTCGCATATAGAAGTTAATCGCGATCGCTTTTTAAAATCTCTAAAATGGCAACATAGTTTATTGATAGAATCGGCGAAGGGAATTCATTGCTTAGCGCATACCACCTTGCACGACTATCTCGCCGCCTATCGAATTGCCAATAGTAATCCTGAAGCTGCCGAAAAATATTTACTAGAACGTATTTATCTGAAGCGTTGGCATGGGGTGATCGTAATGACGGTCAGCATTTCTCAGGAAGCTGATCAGATGTTGCAAAAGATGAAACAGAAAATTGATCAATTGGTGTTAGCAGATCCCCATTTACAGTCATTTTTGGCGTGGGTTAATCAACAGTCCGATCAAATGAAAACCCCCTATAAATCCGGGGTCTATCGTTTAAACCATGCTGATTTGGCTCTTACTTACCCTGAAGCCTTTGCTGAGCAAAGATTTCAGCCGAAAATGTGTTCTTGTTAGCCAGAAACTACCGCAAACCATTATTTGGCAAGATTCTCCTCGTGAACTTGGTCTGGATAGCATAGTTTAGGCGTTAGAGCCTAAATCCGTCACGATTCGAGCTTTATATCTAGATATCGATTTGGAAAATACGCGATCGCTTGACCGTGCGCGTGCGTTAGATATTGCTCATTCGCGATCGTTGGAAAGAGCGAGAACTAAAGCGATGGGGTTAGATAATGCTATGGATACAGAGATAGATATTGATTACACGATCAATCTCGCCCTTAACCTTGATTTAGCCCTATATTTTGCTAGTCATCCGATTGTAGAATTAGCTTGCGCCCTTGAACCCGATCTGCGTAAAGGCTTACAGTATTTACGCCAAAAGTTTCCTGACCATCTTAAGGATCGGGAGAAGTTCGCGAAATGGTGGCAAGCCAAGGGTTTAGAGTGGTCAAAAAAATTGCGTAGTATCATCGTTCACCATCGCAAGGGTTCGCAAGATTGGCAGTTTAGCGAAAGTCAGCTTAAAATTCTCCGCGCTTATCATGATGCAAACAAGCTGTTGATTGAATGTCTAAATAATGCCGAATATGTGAGTCCCCTAGTCAAAAATCAAATTGAGTCTAATTTGCTATTACCTCACAGTGACTACTCAAGTTTGCAGTATTAAATTTTGCAGTATTAAGTAAATTCCGCTTTTTTGGTAGACGGTTGCTATACTTTTATCAATACTTTGAGAGAGCTAGATATATTTGTGTTGGAGATTCGCAAAATCTGTAAATCTTATGGGAAGAAACAAGTTTTGCGAGACTTGAGCTTTGCAATCCAATCAGGTGAAGTTTATGGGTTGCTAGGACCAAATGGTGCTGGAAAAACTACTACGATTAGTATTCTCTGTGGTTTGATCCAATCCGATCGCGGTACGGTGACGATGAATGGACAAGTCTTTGCTGGCAATATTTCTGGATCATTGCGATCGCTGATTGGTGTGGCTCCACAGGAAAATATTTTTTATAAAAACCTCACTTGCATAGAAAATCTGATGTTTTTTGGTCGTCTCTATGGATTAACTAACGAAATTTGTCGTAAACAGGCAAGCTACTGCTTAGAACTAGTGGGACTGAGCGATCGCGCCAAAAGTATTGCCGAAACTCTGAGCGGGGGAATGCAACGGCGATTAAGTATGGCGATCGCCCTTGTGCATCAGCCCCAGTTAGTGATCCTTGATGAACCGACAACAGGGCTAGACATTGAAGCAAGATATGAAATTTGGGAATTAATTCGGAAGCTATCTAGTCAAGATACGGCGATTTTATTAACAACACATTTGCTGGACGAAGCAGAACGTCTCTGTCAGCGCATCGGCATTATCAAACAGGGTAGTCTATTAGCTGAAGGTAGTCTGGAAGAACTACGCCAGTATGTTCCTGCTAAGGAAATTGCGATCGTTTTTACCCCGACAGAAGATTTAGCGATCGCTAGGGCGATCGAGCTAGGTTTTGGCTATCGTCATTATGGAAGTGAGCTTGCCTTTTGGTTGCCCAAGGTAATGGAACTAAAGGAGATTTTGGAATGTTTTGATGGCATAGCGATCGATTCAATTACCCGCCAGCCCGTTCGTCTTGAAAATATTTATGTTGAAGTGACTAGAAGTTCTCAATAAGCTCATAGGATTTTACAGTATTGTTTCGCCGCAAAACTAACACCTATGCTGAATCCAAAAATACTCTACAAAAAACTCTGAATGTTTACTGGTTAGTTCATAATTTTGACTGACACAGCGATCGCAAATATGCGGCTCAACAGACTCACTCAACACAAAGGTAACAAGATAATTTCAGCTTTATTTCATTTTTTTCGGGTTTGCATTAAAGCACTTTTTAGTTGACTCTATAAGGGTTTCAGCAATCGAAGACTATTAATTTGGTTTTGCGCTAAAGCACTTTTATGCCCAAAAAGGTAGATAGCGTGCATAGCGGGTAGAGGTTGACTCAGAGTCATCGATCTTTATTAAATCAGCATCTTTCGTAGCTTTTATAATTAGAGAAACAGTAGCTGTTTTTGACTCACTCAAACGAAATCTGTCGCGTAAAGTCTGGTTAGACATCTGTCTGTTGCTAACATATAGCAAACAGCAATGCTGATAGCAGGCTCAAATCAGGGAGATGACGCAGGTAACACCTTAAAATAGTCTTGCTAATTTCTTGTTGCTTGAATAATCTTTTGCATTTGCTTTTCATGTTTGACTTTCTTACCCTTTTTTAGAGTTTCCCTAAATTCAAGCCGTTCTGTCTCTGTGGGTGCAAGCAGCCATTGATCGAGGGTTTCAAGATTAATCATAGGAGAATGCTAAAAAGTACCAGCTAACGCACCGACACAGCGATCGCAAATATGCGGATGCTCAGCAGACTCACCAATATGGGTGGAATAGTTCCAACATCTCGGACATTTTTCACCATCAGCTTTGACTACAGCAATCTTGAGATTATTAGCTTCGCCTGTGAAATCAGCAGCAGGTAAGCTATCGACAATTTCAGCTTGGGAAACGATAAAGAGATAACGTAACTCTTCACCGAGAGAAGCTAAATAATCTTTTTGGACTGCATCGGATACAGAGAGCAAGACTTTCGCTTCTAAGGGAGCGCCAATGAGCTTACCTGTTCTTGCAGTTTCCAAAACCTTATTTACTTCAGAGCGAACTTCGCGGAGATATTCCCACTTAGTTGCTAGTTCGGGTTTATACCATTTATCATGGGCAGTAAACCAACCCGCTTGAAATACTGATTTGTAAGGTACGGGATAAGGTAAGTATTGCCAGATATCCTCGGCGGTGTGCGCGAGTACTGGAGCGATCGCCTTGGTAATTGCTTCGAGGCAATACATCAAAACTGTTTGGCAACTGCGGCGGCGTGGTGCATTAGGCGCACTGATATAGAGGCGATCCTTGGCAATATCTAAATAGAAGTTAGATAAATCTACCGTGCAGAAGTTTTGGATAGTTTGGAAGAAACGCGAGAATTGGAAGTTATCGTAAGCTTCAGTGACATCTTTGATGACTTCAGCTAGGCGATGAAGGATATAGCGATCGCTTTCTGGCAATTGATCATAGGTCACTATATCCTCAGCAGGATTGAAATCAAAGAGATTACTTAACAAGAATCGCGCTGTATTCCGAATTTTGCGAGACATATCCGACATCTGCGCTAAGATCGTCTTCCCAATCTGGACATCACCTGTGTAGTCCACACTCGCCGCCCATAGGCGGATTACATCCGCACCATAGGGAGGTTCTTTTTTCTGATCCTTCCCACCATTAATCACAACTGTGGGATCGACGATATTACCAAGAGATTTGCTCATTTTCTGTCCCTTCTCATCTAGGGCAAATCCATGAGTTAGCACGGTCTTGTATGGTGCATAGCCATTAGTTGCCACACTTGTGAGCAATGAAGATTGGAACCAGCCACGATGTTGATCGGAACCTTCGAGATACATATCCGCAGGATAATTCAGCTCATAGGGAACGAGTTTAGAGTCATGGTTTTCACCACCTAGCACACCTGCCCAAGAGGAGCCAGAGTCAAACCAGACATCCATTGTGTCTGTACCTTTGCGATACTTGCGTCCATTGTTCCGATAGGTTTCGGGTAGCAACTCATCAACTTCTCTTTCCCACCACACATCAGAACCATGTTCACGAATTAGGGATTGAATATGCGCGACAGTTTCTTCTGTTAATAAAGGCTCGTTCGTTTCTTCATCATAGAATACTGGGATTGGTACGCCCCAAGTACGTTGACGGGAAATACACCAATCCGATCGCTCTTGTACCATTGAGTTAATCCGATTCTCACCGATTGCAGGAATCCATTTCACCTCTTTGATTGATCGCAAAGCATCTTCACGGAAACCATCGACGGAGGCGAACCATTGTTCGGTAGCACGCACAATCACAGGCTTCTTAGTGCGCCAATCGTAGGGATATTTGTGGTTATAAGCTTCTTCTTTAATCAGAGTTCCATTAGCGGTCAAGATTTCCACAACCTTGGCATTGCCTTCCTTCAGAACGCTCAAACCGACTAATTCTTCGCCAGCATCGGCATTAAAAATACCGCGATCATCTACGAGGGAAATCATGCCCAAATCATATTTTTTGCCAACGATAAAGTCATCGTGACCATGATTGGGGGCGGTATGCACTAAGCCCGTACCTGACTCGGCGGTGACATGATCGCCTAACACAATCGGACTAGGGCGATCGCTAATGGGATGCTTACAAATCGTATGTTCTAAAACATCACCCTTGAAGCTATATTTAACTTCCAAAGCTTGCTCAAAGGTTGCGGCTAGTTTCTCTATGAGTTCTGTCGCGACGATGTAGTTTTTGTCATTAGCCGAGACAATGCTGTAACTAAGGGATGGATTGCTACTGATGCCCAAGTTAGCGGGAATTGTCCAAGGGGTGGTTGTCCAGATCACGGCATGGAGATTTGGTAGATCGGCGACCGCTATTAACCGATCACTAGATTGAGTAACTGGGAAAGCGACATAAATACTGCGGGAAATATGATTTTCAGGATATTCCAATTCGGCTTCGGCAAGAGCAGTATGAGAACTTGGCGACCAATAGACTGGCTTGAGTCCGCGATAGATATAGCCTTTTAGAGCCATGCGTCCAAATACACCGATCTGCGCGGCTTCGTATTCAGGCTTCAGGGTGTAATAAGCATTTTCATAATCACCCCACACTCCCAAACGCTTAAACATGGCAGCTTGTTCGTCAATTGTTTGCAACGCGAATTCCTTCGCACGTTTCCGCAATTGCAGAGGGGTTAAATTAGCCCGTTCTTCAGCCTTGATATTTTGTAACACCTTAAGCTCGATTGGTAAGCCATGACAGTCCCAACCTAATACATAGCGAGCTTTGCGTCCACGCAACAGTTGATAGCGATTAATTATATCTTTTAAGGATTTGCCCAAGGCATGTCCCATGTGCAGCGTCCCATTGGCGTATGGAGGACCATCGTGAAGCGTAAAAATATCGCCTTGGTTGTGCTGGCTCAAGTTTTCATAAATGCTTTGTTCCTGCCAAAACTTTTGAATCTCTGGCTCTCTAATAATTGCATTTGCCCGCATCGAAAAGTCTGTTTGCGGTAGGTTAACTGTGTCTTTGTATTCAGACTGTTCGAGGCTTTTAGGCGCAGGATTCTCAGAGTTGGCTTTAGGAGCAGATGTCATCGTTGTAGGGTATGTCAGGTTTTGCAAAGGTTGAGACTTCATGATACTACAAACTAGCTTGTGGAAGAGTTGCCAAAAACAAGGAAAAATTTGTTAGGTCTAAAATCTGCCTGTCCAAGCTTTTATACTTCTTTCTGTCCCTAGTAGTCTGCCAAAGGAAATTTGCGGGGTTATTGAAACGAGCGAAGCTCGTTTCAATAACCCCCAACTCCTCAAAGTTCTCGTGGCGGACTACTAGTGACTTACGAGAAAATAAGATACCCATCTGGTTTTGCCAGAATCAGTGGGGCGGCTCCGCCGCCCCACTGATTCTCCCCACTGATTCTGTTTTTATATTTGGTACTTTATTAAATCGCAAGTCCACTGTCTTGATTTTAATTTTTTTATGAATGCGAGTGCAAATATGTGAATATTAATTTGCATAGTTAATTTGCATAGTCATTAATTTGCATGATCTGAAGGCGATACAAATTTAAAAAATTTGAACAAGCTATGAATCAGCCATTATTTCAATCTTACGAATCTCTGAATTCTGAAGTATCAATGACAAACTCTTTTCAAAATCACGGTATTCACTACTTGTTTGAGCAAAAAGCTCGACAGACACCTGACGCGATCGCCTTAGTTTTTGAGAATCAGCAAATATCCTATCAAGAGCTAAATCGTCGATCCAATCAATTAGCTAATTATTTGCACTCGCGTGGAGTTAAGCCAGAAGTTTTAGTTGGTATTTGTCTAGAGCGATCGATTGAGATGATTGTGGGTATATTAGCAATCCTCAAAACTGGTGCTGCTTATGTACCATTGGATTCTAACTATCCTAATGATAGATTAGAGTTTATGATTTCAGATACAAAATTATCGTTATTACTAACCACAAAGAATTTAAACGATCAACTTTTTTCCCACCTACAATCTCCGATTTCTTTAGGAATTGTTATCTTGGATACAGACTTTCAGGATATATATGTGCAAAGTTCTGAAAGTTCAATTAATCAGATTGCTGACGATTCTCTTGCTTACATAATTTATACTTCGGGATCGACAGGTAAACCTAAGGGAGTACAGATAAGTCATCACAATGTTTTGCAATATTTGCAATCAATTAATCAGGTCATTCAGATTAAGAGCAATGATATCTATTTACATACGGCTTCTTTTTCTTTCTCTTCTTCCGTTCGCCAATTAATACTTCCATTGTCACAGGGTAGCCGAATTGTTTTGGCTAGTCATGAACAGCTTCGGAATCCCATTAGTCTATGGGAATTGATTCAACAGCAGGGAGTAACTATTTTTGATACTGTTCAATCAGTATGGCGTTATGGGCTGGAAGCTTTAGAGGATTTAGATCGAGAATCGGCAAGAGAACTCTTGAATTCGCAATTGCGCCTAATTGTATTTTCAGGGGGGCTGTTACCATGTCAACTCTTACAAAATATTCGTCGTCATCTCAGTAGTAAGCCAGCGATCGTTAATGTATACGGTCAATCTGAAACTATTGGTGTGTCGGCTTATCCTATTCCCAACGAATTCGATAAATCGGATGGATATGTTCCCGTCGGTTATCCATTCAATCACGTTCAGACCTATGTGCTTGACTCAGATCTGCAACCAGTTAAAATGGGTGATAAAGGAGAATTACATGTTGCTGTCAATAGCACATTGAGAGGATATCTCAACCGCAGCGATCTCAATCGCCAAAAATTTATTAATAATCCTTTCAATCATGATTTCGCAAATGGTTCTGCAAATGATTTCACAAATAATCGGGCAAGTCTACTTTATAAAACAGGCGATGTTGCTCGTTATTTGCCTGATGGTGCTTTAGAAATATTGGGACATCACAAATTTGTACCGCCGAATAATCCCACGCAAGAGATTTTAGCTAATATTTGGGCTGACATTTTGGGGCTTGACCAAGTTGGTATCGAAGATAACTTCTTTGATCTGGGAGGAGATTCTCTGCTCGTAATTCAGGTGGTTTTACGAAGTCGTCAAGCCTTTGATGTTGATATCCCCTTGCAAGCTCTCTTTGAAAGCTCGACAATTTCTAGCTTTAGCGAATTGATTATTGAACTTCAAGCACATGACATAGCGTTAGTTGATCAATCAATCAATCCAAGGATTGATCATAACAGTCCCCCCCTATCTTTCTCTCAAAAGATTGTGTGGTTTGAAGAACAGTTAAATCCAGATAGCTTCGGTTATATTAACGAAGTATTCAGATTGAATGGTTCTCTTGATCTACCAACTCTCAGGCGATCGATTGAGGCGATAGTTGCTCATCATGAAGTATTACGCACTAACTTCATACTTCATGATGGTAGTCCTATACAGGTGATTCGGGCGATCGCTCCACTTGATATGGAAGTTATCGATTTACGCAGTCTTGCTCCAGCCGAGATTGATTCTCAATTGCCAGTTCTACTACAACAAAAGACTCAGGAACGTTTTGATTTAGAGTCAGACTTGATGTTGCGAGCAACTCTATTTCAATTAAATGATTTGGAAAATGTTTTGTTGTTAGTATTACATCATATAGTTGGTGATGATAGGTCAATGGGTATCTTGAGGCAGCAATTAACGCAATTATATAAGGCATTTTTGAGCGGAAAGCCGAATCCTTTATTGCCATTACCGATTCAGTATGCTGATTATGCATGGTGGCAGCGAGAATGGGTGCAAAGTGGATTATTTGATAAACAAATTAATTATTGGAAAAAACAACTAGAGGGGGTAAACCCCATGTTGAATTTGCCGACAGATCGTCTGCGTCCTGCCATTAAAAAAGATTATGGCGCTATCCAAACAGTGATAATTCCAATTGATTTGAGTAAGGCGCTGAAACAGCTTGCTCGTAAAGAAGGTGTCACGATGTTTATGGTCTTGTTAGCAGCATTTCAAATATTGCTATATCGATATAGTCATCAAGAAGATATTACCATTGGTTCGGAAGTAGCTGGGCATAATCGCATAGAATCAGAAAATTTGATTGGATTATTTAGTAATTTCATAACTCTACGCACAAATCTAGCTGGAAATCCAAATTTTAAAGAGCTTTTACAGATAGTTCGCACTGTAGCTCTTAAAGCCTATGCGAATTCTGATTTACCCTTCGACAAACTGTTAGAACATCTAAATTTTGAGAGATCGCTAAGTTACAGACCACTATTCCAAGTCATGTTTATCCTCAATAATACGCCTAATTATCCCTTGGAAATGGAAGGAATGATTGGTGTATCTCAAAAAATCGATAATTTGTGGACTGCAATGGATTTAACGTTACGGTTACAGGAACATAACGATGATATCCGTGGAACTTTGACTTACAATACTGATTTGTTTGATGGTGATACGATCGCGAGAATGATAAATCATTTTCAGATCTTGCTAGGGGCGATCGCCGCGAATCCTGAGCAGCCGATCGCCAATTTACCGATTTTAACAACATCAGAACAAGAGCTATTCCTATTCCCTTATCAGCATCGAATTAATCCAGAGATTCATGATCCAGTTCACGATCCAGACATACTAGTTCATCAACTGTTTGAGAAGCAATTTCTACTTACACCAAATGCGATCGCAGTACAATACATTGATCGAACATTAACTTATCAGCAACTAAACGCCAAAGCCAATCAATTAGCGCATTATTTACGTTCGATCGGTGTTGGAGCCGATCAGTTTGTGGGAATTACTGTGGAACGCAATTTAGAAATGATTGTGGGAATTATGGGAATTCTCAAAGCTGGCGCTGCGTATGTTCCCCTTGATCCAGACTATCCTCGCGATCGCCTTGCATACATGATCAATGATGCCCAAATCTCAATCTTATTAACTCAAGAGCAGTACATATCCCAACTACCTACTTCTCAAGCATCCACTTCTCAAACACCCATTTCTCAAATACAAATAATCTGTTTAGATACTAATTGGATAGATATTTCTACATTTAGCGAAGAAAATCCATCATCCATTAATACGCTTGAAAATATTGCCTATCTCATCTACACTTCTGGCTCCACGGGGCAGCCTAAAGGGGTAATTATCGGGCATCAAGCGCTAAGTAGCTTCACTAAATCCGCGATCGCTGAATACAAAGTAACCAGTGGCGATCGCATATTGCAATTTGCTTCGATCAACTTTGATGCTGCTATAGAAGAAATATATTGTAGTTTATGCACAGGTGCAACCTTAGTCTTACGAACTGACGCGATGATTGCTGATTCTCGTACCTTTCTACAAACTTGTGGAGATTGGCAGGTGACTGTACTTGATTTGCCAACTGCTTATTGGCATCAACTGGTAGCAGATTTACAAGTGGTTAATTCATCAAATACAAAAATAAATTTGTCTGTGCCAGATTCTATTCGATTAGTGATTATAGGGGGTGAAAAAGTGCTGCCTGAAGCTGTCAAGGCTTGGCAAAAATATATAATTACTTCTCAGAAAGAAGATCAGCTAAAGCTAGTCAACACCTATGGACCAACAGAAACAACAGTTGTTGCGGCGACTTACTGGATTTCTGGGAATACAACTTTTAGTGGCGAAGTTCCAATTGGTCGTCCGCTTTCTCATGTAGAAACCTATGTTTTAGATAACTATTTACAACTTGTTCCCATTGGAGTAGCAGGAGAATTATATATAGGTGGTAATAGCCTAGCAAATGGTTATTTACATCGCCCCGAACTCACAGCCACAAAATTCATTCCCAATCATTTTAGTGCAGTTTCTAATGCTCCTTTAAATAAACGCTTATATAAGACTGGCGATCTAGTTCGTTATCTTCCCGATGGCAACATTGAGTATATTGGTCGCATCGATAACCAAGTGAAAATTCGTGGCTTTCGGATTGAACTAGGAGAAATTGAATCTATCTTGACTCAAAGTCCTTCTGTCCGCGAAGCTGCCATTATCGTAAGGGAAGAAATTCCTAATAATAAACGCCTTATCGCTTTTACTGTACTTAATTCCGCGCAAGCTAGACAACTAGACCAAGTTAAGGGTAGTGACTTACGCCAATTTCTCCAAGAGCGGTTGCCAAATTACATGATCCCAAGTTTATTTGTGTTTTTAGACAGCTTACCTATTACTCCCAATGGCAAAATAGACCGCCGCGCCTTATCTACGTTGGATATTACCAATCTTCAATCTGAAACCAACTTTGTTGCGCCCACTAATTCGATGGAAGAGGTTTTAACCAAAATTTGGGCTGAGGTTCTCGGCGTGGAGAGAGTGGGAATTCATGATAACTTTTTTGAATTAGGTGGACATTCGCTTTTGTCCGTTCGTCTAGTTTTTGAGATGGAAAAAGCCCTCAAATATCATTTCCCATTAAAATCTCTATTCCAAATTGGCACGATCGCGGAAATAGCTAAGTTTATTAAAGAACAGGATTCAGAGGAGTCATTAATAGAAGATGTTCCTGCGGGATTAAGTATTGATGATTATCGCGCCTTATTATCTTTACGCGCTGGGATGACAGGTTCACGCATGGGTAAGCGAGGATTAATTGTCAATATTTCGCCAGAAATTGAATTAACATCACAACCTTTTGTTTGGATTGGCGAAGTAAAAACAGGTAAAAGACTGAAGCTTAAACAACCGCTTTATGTGATGCCAGGAGCGAGTTTATCTTCATCAATGAATTCTTCCAAAAATTATATTTCCGCGATTGCTAACTTGCTAGTAGACGAATTACTATCTGCGAAACCAAGTAATTTCTATTCGCTCGGTGGATGGTGTTACAATGGATTGGTAGCAATGGAAATGGCTCAACAACTAAAGAAGCTTGGCAAACAAGTGGACATACTTACATTTGTTGATGTACCAGGGCGATCGCTTATTTACCGTTTAGTACACCACCTGAATTCCTATTTAGGAACTATTCGGTTCCATTTGTATAATCTCGGCAAAATATCATCATTCACCAATAAACTGAATTATATTATCGCTCGGATTATCTTAAGAATTAATCCGCAGAATGATTCCCATGTTGTCATCAACAAATTTGATCGCAAGATCGAAACGGAACAGGTAATCGGCAGTTTACTTTCGCAAGCCTTTAGAAAATATAATCCTAAACCATACAATGGCAAAGTTCTAATGGTCGTTGGCAATGAACAGATCGTCCATGGTCAAAGGGGGATCAAGCACTTTGATATTTCGGGACTATTCCCTTACAATGGATGGGGAAATTTACTTCATGGTCAAGTATTTGTGGAAAAGATGCAATGCGATCATCTGGACTTAATGGAAAATCCTTATTGCGAAAGAATAGGTAATACAATTGGAACAATTACCATTTCAAATGATATTTAAATAAGATTTTGGAGATAGCACCATGCCTAAAAGTAAACCTCGCGATGTACAAGTAATCTATATTGCTGATGAAACCTACGCCTTGCGATCGCGTAGTTGGAAGCGCTTGCGGTTTGAAATTGAATATGCTTTAGAAAAAGGAACTACCGCGAACTCGTTCTTAATTCAGGGGAATTTAAAAGCACTCATCGATCCTCCTGGCGGCACTTTTACCGATATTTATCTAGAAGAGTTGCGAAAACGCATAAATATTGGCGATATCAGCTATGTAATCCTTGGACATGTCAACCAAAACCGCATTGACACCTTAAAAGCTTTACTGGAAATCAATCGCCGCCTCACATTTGTCTGCACCAATGCTGGGGCGATATCCTTGCGACAAGGTTTAGGTGATGATGTCAAAATTCAAATTGTGCGCGGGGAAGAAACCCTCGATCTTGGCAAAGGACATATTCTCAAATTTGTCCCCACCTCGACACCGCGCCATCCTGATGAACTTTGCACCTACGACTCGAAAACGCAGATTTTATATACCGATAAGTTCTTTGGGGCGCATATTTGCGGTGATCAGGTATTTGATGAAGGCTGGAGCCAACTCCTTAGCGATCGCCGCTATTACTTTGACAGCACGATGGCAAACCAAGTCCGACAAGTGGAATCCGCGCTTGATAAATTCGCGGATCTTGACGTTGCTTTTTATGCCCCTGGGCATGGTCCAATGGTGCGTTATGGTTTGCGTGAACTCGTAAATCTCTATCGCCAATGGAGCGAATCCCAAAAGCAGCAAAATATTTCTGTAGCCATGATCTTTGCTTCCGCCTATGGCAACACCACCACGATCGCTAATGCTCTCGCCAGAGGAATTACGAAAGCAGGAGTAGCGGTGGAGTTAATCAATTGCGAAAGTGCAGAACCTGAAGAAATCAAAGCAGCGATCGAAAAGTCTTCGGGATTCTTGATTGGTTCACCGACTCTAGCTGGACATCTGCCCACACAGGTGCAGACTGCACTAGGAATTATCCTGTCTACGGCGACTAAAAGCTATCAAGCTGGTGTTTTCGGCTCCTTTGGTTGGAGTGGCGAAGCTGTGGATATTATTTCGGGAAAACTCAAGGATGCAGGATATACCCTTGCCTTTGAACCAATTCGGATCAAGTTCACGCCGACAGAAGCGACTTTACAACTTTGTGAAGAAACGGGTACAGACTTTGCCCAAGCTCTAAAACGCTCTAAAAAAGTTCGCACAACCCTAAATCCAGGTAGTACGGTTGAACAAGCTGTGGGGCGGATTGTTGGCTCTTTATGTGTATTAACAGTTCAGCGCGGTGAAGTGTCAACGGCGATGTTGGCTTCTTGGGTATCACAAGCCACTTTTAATCCCCCAGGGTTGACAATCGCTGTGGCAAAAGATCGCGCAGTCGAGTCATATTTGTTTGAAGGCGATCGCTTTGTTTTGAATATCCTCGAACAAGGGAAGCAACTTCGCAAACACTTTATGAAAAAATTTGCTCCAGGAGAAAATCGCTTTGTGGATGTCCAATCAGAACTAACTGAAGGTGGTTTGATTTTGAGCGATGGTTTGGCATATTTAGAATGTCGAGTTGCTCAGCGAATGGAATGTGGTGATCACTGGATTATCTATGCGATCGCTGACAATGGAAAGTTATTGCAGTCCAACGGCTTAACCGCTATTCATCATCGCAAAACCGCCAGTAATTATTAAATATCAAAGGGTAAAAAAATCAAGATTGATATGAAGTAAAATTTTGATTCTTTTGCGTCACAAATACGAATTTATAAATCTACAAATCTACAAATTTATGTTTATAAACCTCTACTCATCGGCTGGGAGCATTTGAATCTGACTGGCGATGTGTAGTAAAGTTAGGAGCCAAAGGTAAAAGGAGAGTAAAAATGTTGGATATCAATAAATTTTGCATGACAGCCTTCGCCGTCACCGTGGTGACTGTGGGCGGCACGACATCGGCACATGCACAGCACCGCTCATTTACCGAGTCCAAGGTAGGTGCGTTCACGATCGATTACATCACTGAAGGGGGAAGGTTTGATCGCTGTGCAGCAACCACCTCGCAAGGTTCTAACACTCTGCGCATCGCCTATTCAAAAGATTTGAAGTACGCGATTAGTGTGCCTGGCACGCCAGCAAATGCCAAGAAAATGATGATTCACCTTGGCAGTATATTAGAGATGGTGAACGTCAATAACGATAGACGGGCCAAGCGGGCCTGGGCAGTCGTCAGTGGCGAAATCATCACTGAGATGTTGTCGCTGAAAAACGAAATCATGATCGACCTGGATGATGAGCAATATACTTGGCCAATTGGGCGAACGAATATGGAAGACGTGTTAGTAGCATTGGAGAACTGCACTCAAACTGCGATGTGTCGCAGACCGTGAGCGCGAAGGATTCTTCACAAATACCTCATCGGTTCGCGATGACCTTGAGTCCGCCCAAGCGCTGCCTGATCTTGGCACTGATAACGTTCTATTGAGGCTTCAACGGATAAAAAAATTTTTAAAAGGCTTGCTTTGCAAGCCTTTTAAAAATTTTTGGAGTTTTAACTCATCGCAAAGCGATGTATATTTCCGTACCGTATATGACGGAAGTCGCTAAACACAGATCCGCGAATTTATGTATAACAACCTCTACTCATCCGACGATCGCACCCATGATCAGATTTATAACTTTGAAGAATTAGCTTTTCCCATTAATGGTGTGACCTTGCCTAATTCAGAAAGAGATAAACGTCCTTACATCGCTTTCAATATGGTTTCTAGCGTTGATGGTAAGGCGACAACCCATGAAGGCAAATTAACAGGCTTAGGCTCTCGTCCCGATCGCTTATTAATGAAGCGTTTGAGATCGCAGTTTGATGCTGTGTTAGTTGGTGGTTCAACATTGCGGCAAGATGCTTTTATTCCCACTATCCCACCCGAATTACTCGCCGAACGTCAAAAAAATTTCTCCCAATCCCAACCCTTCGGTGTCGTGATTAGCTATTCAGGAAATTTACCAAAAGAACATCGATTTTGGGAAGCTGGGAAAGAATTACGGATAGTCTTAACTGGAGAAAATACTTTAGTAGAATCTTGGCTATATGAAAAAGCTAATGTTATACGGTTTCCTATAACAGATAATCAAATAGATTTAAAAAAAATTCTATTAATGCTACTTGAGAAACTAAGCATCAAACGACTTTTAATTGAGGGCGGTCCCAGTTTAAACTATGCTCTGATTTCTCAAGGTTTTGCCGATGAGTTATTCCTAACTCTATCCCCGCATATTGTCGGCGGTATGGATAACATGACAGTGGTTGCAGGAGCAGGTTATGGCATGGGTGGCAGTGATTTACCTAAACTCTATTTGCGATCGCTCTATCATTATGAATCCGAGTTATTTTTACGATATCAATTTTCACGAGAGCTAACAGCCTGACTTACGCGATACTACTACGCTTGCGAGACTCTTTGTAAGAAGTCGTGACATTGCGTAAACCTGACTTCACCATTTGCTGTTCCAAAATTGCAAAGAAACGACGGCGATCGCTGCCTGTCACTACTGCTTGATTGTGGGCTTCCGCAAGTGCTACAGGATAGCCGTAACCTTTCTGAACTTGAGCTAGGATAATTTCCAAAGCTTGCGATCGCAGTTCAGGATTCAGTGCTGTCCAAGCTGGCATTTCGATTCTGGCAATTTCAGTACCGACATGGAGATAGCAAAAATAAACCTGATGTTCTCCATATTCTTGCAAAATTCTCGCGTGACTCTTCCAGAGAGGACTACATTCTCCTACCTTTAACAATCGACTCCATAATGTGCCATCGCGCAGAGGTTGTAATTGACTACAAGGAGCGTTATCTAAAGGCTTGAGAGAACAATGGGTATGACAATCGGGCTGCTCGAAAGGACATAGTTGTAATCGCAAAAAATTAGTGGATTCCGCCGCACGAGGAGCGCTGATATAACCAGCCAAAGGAATATGATGCTCTTTGAGTTGTTCCCATGCGGAGAGAATATCTGGTAAAAGTTGCGATCGCGCTTCGGCAGGAATCTCATCAAATTCCCAATGGATTAAGGCTCCATCGGTAAAGGCAAGCATTGGTACTTCTTGAGAGTTGGCAAGAATTTGCGATCGCGTTTCTATGGCTAAATTTACCAAAGCGACAGTTTCGGCAACGGTACGCTTAAATGACATCCATTGCTCAGTTTGTACTCCCCATTGTCTTGCTTTGTAGAGATCTTCAGTTTTATAAAATACTTCAGGAATGTTATCAAGTAATGGATAAACTCCCGAATTATAGTAAATCGCGACTCTACCAATATTAATCAAATAGCAATAGGCGATTTCATGGCGACTGGGCGCAATTTGGGAGCCATCAGTGGCGATCGCTATATGCGGTTTGATGATTGGGGCGATCGCCTGAATTTGGGTTAATGCTTCAATCGGTTCAGCGCAATTAAATACAAAGCGATCGCCATATTTTTGATGCTTTTGAGTGAGTGTAGTTTGATTTACAGTTGCTTCATGAAACAGGGTTTCAGCGCGATCGAGTTTGACCGTCAATTGCTGAGCCTCTTTCTGCAATTGATCAGACATTCCCTGCATCTGTCCCATTAATTTTTGTAAATCCAGCATTATCTTCTTCCCCCTTTACAAGGGGGATTGAGGGGGATCTCTTAATCTTTAGTCACAGTCTTTCCATCAATAGCTTTTTCGTCAATTAGCTCATCAAGTCCAGCAAGTTGATCAAGCTTAGGTTCTATAGGCTGAATCACAGTTGTGTTTGTTTCCTTTGCATCATTCATCTCTAGCTTGTTCTTATCAGCATTATTAAGCTGCTCCAGCTTTGCCAAATACTTATCTACTAAAAATTCTTCGACTAGATATTTAGCAGATTGTTTAGGCTCTTGAGTGGTTTTCATTTCTTCCTGAGATGCTTCCAAAACTTCTTCTAGAGTGGATAAATTTGAAATAGGCTCTGGAATACCTTCTTCTAAAATTTCTTCAGCAATTAAAACTTCTCCCGCGATCGCTGTTGCTGTTTCTGATGTTGCGGTAAGCTCAGTAATATCGACAACTCCATCCTTATTTGTGTCGTCAGGATTATCTGTTGACTCCTCAACTTCTGGAATTTCTAAAGTAGGTGGAGGAGTAATAGTTTCTGGGATATCTTCTTCTAAAATTTCTTCAGCAATTAAAACTTCTTCTGCGATCGCGGTGGCTGTATCCGATGTTGCTGTAAGCTCGGCAATATCGACAACTCCATCATTATTGGTATCGTCAGGATTATCTGTGGCATCTTCAAATGATTCTTCTAGGTACTCTTGCAAAATATTTTCCACATATAGGTTAAAGGTAATCAATTCATCTAATTCATTGTCAAAATCTGAAGACGTGCTATCTATTACCTCTGTTCCCCATGAGCTAATTTCTGCGATCGCTATATCTTCGGTTACTTCTGCGATTTCTTTAACGATTTCCAACTCTTGAACAGTTTCTAGATCTTCTTCAATTTCTTCGTCTGGAGTGGAATCAGAGATTTCCAAATTAGCAACCACACCAGTGTTATTAGAATCTGTAATCTGAGTTTCTTCAGCACTAAATAATTGTTCAGATTCAATTTCTTTAGAGGCAATCTCTTCAGACACTAACTCAGATTCAATCTCATCTACTTCCATCTCTTCAGATACTAAATCAGATTCAAGTTCATCTGCCACCATCTCTTCAGACAATAACTCAGGTTCGATTTCTTCAGGTTCAATCGCCTCAGCCACTGATTCAGACAAATTGTCAGCAAGCTCTAAAGACTCATCAACCTTAATTTCTGTGAATACTTCTTCACTTTCTGCAAAGTCTTCGGCAACGTCACTAACCTCTAATTGTTCTTGCTCTAATAATTTATCGATTGCTTCATTTTCTACAAGATCGTTAACTTCTAACTCTTCCGCCTCAACAACATTAGCAATTTCTTCGGTTAAAGTCTCTGGACTAATGGAATCAAGAGGGGAATCAACATCTGTTTTATCACCCGTTTGATCACCTATAAGGAACTGTGGCGATCGCCAGCCAATGTGAGTAAAGCTATCTTTGATTTTTTCAGGCGCAAATGGTGTCAGGCTACCTAATTCTGAATCCGCCGTGAGCTTGACCCGCAAAGCCGAAACCCCAGATTGCAGCAAAACATTACTTAATAAAAAGAAAACCTCCGCCCATAAAACCCCAAAAAAGCGTAATTCATCAGGAAATGGGGCAATTACCTGAGACAGTGCAGACGCGGCATAGATCTTACAAAATACTGCGCTCATGAAAATTGCCACTGCGATCGCAATCCATCCCGTTACATACCACCCATTGCTTTGTTTACTAATTAAGGTTAGGGCGCGGCGTTCTGGCTCACTTAAACTTTCGACGGGCTTGGCTATAAACCACAGACTAAATGGCGAAATAGGCTGTATCCATTGGAGCCATGTCACCAAAGCGATCGCAGGCAAGCCTAGCAAAGATATCTCAAACCAATCAGGAAAGTTAGGATCACCAACGGCTAGCCCCGCCATACTTAGGGATAACAACCAAGGTATACCCGCCATAAGCACAATATTTCCCCAGATAAAGATATTTTTGCCGAAAGATGATTCAACCTTTGGTGTGCTGGGAGTTGGTGATGTCATGTTGTTACCCTAAACCTGTAGTTAAGCGCGTCCAAAAACCTTCGTAAACTTGTAAAACTTGGGGATCAAGCTTGGCAATGCGATCGCTTTTAGCAAGCATAGCCTCTGATGGTTCCAAAGCTTTAATCGCCTTAAGATCATCGGGGATCATTGATTTCGCATACTTATTAGTCGTGCCGAAACTATTAGCATCGCTGATTTTTGCAGCAATTTCAGGCTTCATTACATAATTTATCCATGCATGAGCGCCTTCAAGATTGGCGGCTCCTTTAGGGATAGCAAGGGTATCAGTCCAAATTGACGTTCCACCATTAGGCAGAATATATTTAATATTCGGATCTTGTCTTGCCAAACTAATCGCATCACCTGAAAAAGCCATACACATCATCAAGTCCCCTGAAGCCAAAGGGTCACGCCATGCATCGGTAGTGAAATTAGCGATCGCAGGCATTAGTTCGCGTAATTTTTTAAACGCCTGCTCGATTTTCTCTGTTTCTTTAGTGTTGTAGGAGTTACCGAGAATGTGCAAAGCCATTCCCATTACTTCGCGGGGATCATTGACCAAGGTAATTCTCAGCTTACTTTTATGTTCCCACAAGTAACTCCAATCAGTCGGTTCTTCACCAATAATCGACTTCACCGCCTTGACGTTATAAGCAATACCTGTTGTCCCCAAACTGACAGGAATACTAAACACCGCCCCGCGATCGTGGGGCAGATCTAAATAACCTTGAGAAATGTTTACTAGATTTGGTAATAATTTTTTGTTCAATGGGGCAAGCAGTTTAAGATCACGCATCTGCGTCACCATATAATCGCTAGGATAAATGACGCTATAGCCCGATCGCCCGCCAGAAGCCTCAAGTTTTGCCAACATCACTTCATTAGAATCGTAGGTGTCGCCGACCACCTTGATGCCTGTCTCTTTAGTGAATCCTTCTAAAACTTCGTTATTGTTAACGTAAGTAGCCCAACCATATATATATAAAGTTTGTTTGTCCTGTGTGACAGGGCGAGCGACTTCTTCCTTGCCAGCTTCAGTTTCCTGTGGATTTTTATCAAAAATGCCGCAAGCCGCAAGAGTCGAGACTCCTGCGATCGCCGATGTCGCATAGGCTGTCTGTCTGAGAAATTTACGCCGAGAGATACTCATATTTTTAATGTGTTTATGCGTTAGCAATTGCGGTTTTTGGAAGAGCCACACAATCTTCGGGCATCCACGAAACATAGACCTGACTATCAAAGGGAGGAGTTTTTTCACCCTGATGATTAGAACGCACTAGCATAACCCTCACAGGCGGCACATTTTCGCTTGCATGTAAATCGACGACAAACTGGGAATGATCGCCTAAATAAAGCACATTGTTAAGAATGCCGCGATAGGTGTTGTAGGGTTGATTCGGATATTCGGTAGAGAGCTTGATTTTTTCAGGTCTAACACTCACGACAGCTTCAGGGATGGGAATCCAGTTTTGGGGTTTCGCGGCGACGATCGCTAAACCAGTTGACGATCGCAGTTCCACAAAAGCGCCATCCTGCTCGATCACCCGACATTCAAACAAATTAGTCTCACCCACAAAATCAGCCACAAAAGCCGAAGCGGGGCGATCGTAAACCTCGGCAGGTGTGCCAATCTGCTCAACCCGTCCTTGATTCATTACCGCAATTCTGGAAGAAATAGCAAGCGCCTCACCTTGATCGTGCGTGACCATTATAAAAGAAATGCCTAACTCATATTGCAAGTTAGAGAGTTCTACCTGTAGTTCTTTACGCAACTTGAAATCAAGCGCGGCTAATGGCTCATCCAACAAAATTACTTTGGGACGATTAACTAAGGCGCGGGCGAGGGCGACACGCTGCTGCTGACCACCTGATATTTGAGTTGGATAGCGATCGCTTAAATGATCAAGACGCACCTGTTTAAGCGCATCTGTCACCCTTTGCTGAATTTCAGGCTTAGCAACGCCTTTTACGGACAACCCAAAGGCGACATTGTTAAATATGGTCATGTGACCAAATAGGGCATAGCTTTGGAATACGGTATTGACAGGGCGCTGATAGGCGGGAATATAAGTCATTGGCTGTCCTTGGATCAGCACTTCACCTGCCGACGGCTCCTCAAACCCAGAGATCAACCGCAGTAGAGTCGTTTTACCACAGCCTGAGGGCCCCAGAATACTGAAAAGTTCACCTCTTTGGACTTGCAGATCGACACCTTGGACAACCGTATTTGCCCCAAACATTTTAAATACTCTTTGAAGCTCCACATCAGGGACAATTCCCGTTGCGGTTGCCTTCTGTTTAGCAGTGGTTGACTGTGCCATATTGTAATGTCCCAACGTCTACTAATTTTGTCACGAAATCTTTCGCATTCTAGCGCGTTGTCGCTAATAAATGAGTTGTAAGGTATGAGCAATTTTAAAATCTGAAAATATATCTTGTTACCTCAAGTTTTAGGGATACTCCCTTCCCACTTAAGAAATAGCCATATAAAATCAAGAAACAACGGTGCGGGGATTTGCACCGATGTTTCTTGGCAGATTACTACACTCCTTGCTTAGTAGAACTTTCTGCTCCCCATTTAGCGGGACTAGTGCCAATAATTATCAATTGATTTATAATCCTTTAAGCTCTGAAATTTTGATCTCCATATAAATCTTTAAACAAAAAATGAGTAGTTCTAACCCAAGTTCAAATGATGTCGCCGCCAATAATTTGCTTGTTTCAGTTGGTTTTGGGCTACTAATGATTGGAATTATAAATATTTTATATATTGCACTAACATCAAAATTTCGTCAAGATCCTGTATGGGAAATTACCACACTAGGTCGGTTGGTTGGTATTTCCCCGATTCCAATTATTGGGATATCCTTCATTTTTTATGGCGAATCGAAATGGGCAACCTTGCGCTTAGACAAACAAGTAACGAGATTTTTTCTTCTGCAAAACTTATCTCGACTTTCATTGGCGTTAAGCATTAGCTATTTATCGCTGTTGTTTATGGCAGTTAATTCATCTAAAAAGATTGTTGATCCTCCATCCCCTACGACTAACTCAGCATTGTCCCAAAGATCATCTCAACCTTTACGAGAAAATCTAACCAATGACAATGATGTTAATTTGCTCAAGCGTGGCAGTTTAGTATCATTGCGATCGCCTACTATTTATATGGATAAATCAAATGTCATTGATATCAGATATCAATCGGTTGCCGATAGTCTAAAAGCTCAAAATGATCCGCAAGGAATTCCTCAACCGATTGAGGTTAAAGACTATAACCCCCTTTTTGAGCAGATGGGCAAATGGTATGTTGAAGCTCTAGTTTATACTTTAGTTTTATTTGGTATATGGTATCAGACTGATTGGGCGCGGAATCCTTCTCGACCAAGACGCAAAAGATCGTCCCACAACTCTGCTAACAAAATTAATGTTGATAATAAATCAGAATTCGATGATTTGGATAATTAGCTAAGCATGATTAATCAGGATCTGCATATTTCTAAATCAAAACCTTGCCATTATTGCGAAGGTATAGGTTATATTGCAATTAGAGACTGTTCGGGTGAAATTCAGAGAGAAGAAAATTGTTCTTTTTGTGAGGGTATGGGCTATATCCCCAAGATCACAGAAATTTTCCCAGCAACTAAATCTCGATGAATTTGTTTGTCGCAGCTAACATATACCAGCGATCGCTGTTTTGATTTGACTCCATAAATCTTCGTGTTAAAATTTGTTTGTTGAAAAAATCTTGACAGACTAAATTTATGACTTGGCGCTTTCTCGTTCTTATTGCCTTAGTGTCTGCAATTTCTCTAGGATGTAAAGAATCAGCCAAGTCTGCTGAAGATTACAACAAGCAAGGGAATGCGAAGTATAAGTTGGGAGATAAACAAGGAGCGATCGCCGACTTCAATCAAGCAAACATCGCCGGCTATAACAAAGCCATCCTCATCAATCCTAACGATGCTGACTCTTACTTTCGTCGCGGGTTAGCGAAGTATGAATTAGGAGACAAACAGGGAGCGATCGCTGACTTCACCAAAGTTGTCCTAATCAAGCCTCAATATGCTGCTGGTGCTTACTACGTTCGTGGGTTTACAAAGTCTGAATTGGGAGATAAACAAGGAGCATTGTCCGATTTTCGGAAAGCATTGGAACTCTTTCAGCAGCAAGGCAATACAGAAGGGTATAACAAATCTCGCGATATGATTAAAGAACTAGGAGGCTAAAGAAAAGGTTTGGAATAACGATAAATCTAGAGTCCCATTGAGCCAGAAATTGACTGGGCGGCGAGATGGGAACAATGGTTTGCAGAATGTGAAACTTTGACACAGCAACCCAACCAAATAACGGGATAAGAACAACCTACAGTCGATCATCCTAATATTTTGTCATATTCAGTATGGTGTCCGATCCAAAACCAAGCAATATCTTGTCCATCTTCGATGGCGATCGCTCTGTAATGTATACCAACTCGAACTGTCCAAAAGCGTCCCACTTTTTTAAAATGTAATGACGGATAATAGGGATCTTCTTTTAATAAATTAAAACATTTATCAGCAAGATCTTGAACATGGGGAGGCAGTTGCCGATAATAATGCCAAAAATCAGGAGTTGCTCGATGTTTCACAAGTCGGTGCAGTTTCCATCTCGTAAGTGTATTAATGCTTTTTCTGCTAACTTATCCAGCTTACCTGTCGCTACATCTCTTTCAAATTGTTGATCCCATGCTTCGGCATCAAATTCAGTAAACCAATGGCGAAATTCTCTTAAATCTTGTGGAGATAACTGGCTAACTGCCTTTTCTATTTCTTTTAATTGGTCAACGTTTCCCATGATTTATCTCATTTTGATTCAGTTCAATCCATCAAAATTAATTTTATCTTGCCTTGACTACAATCACCTCGCGTTCGTGAACTAGTCGCTGCAAAGAAGAGAATTTTATGACAAAGGCGGCTTTTTCCGCCGCCTCTTTTTTAGGTTAGATTTTGCTGGTCAACTTAGTGAGCAACTGATTCGATCGCTGTAAAAAACCCTTCATGCTGTCCGCATCAAAGCTCTTTTGCGCCATCAGCGCCAAGTCATAGACATGGGCGCAAATCAAATTAGCGAGATCGAGGGATTCCGACTTGCCACCGACAAGAATTTGACTGCTTTCTAGATCGATCAGCTTTTGCATAAGTGGATGCGCCGTATTTACCAGCAATACATGATCTTCAGGGAAGCTCACCGAACTTTGTTGCATCGCTGCCATCATCTCTTGCATCCGTCTTGCTGATTCGGGTAGCAGAATGATCGCGGGAGGAGCTGAAGCTGCATCTTCAGATTTAATTGCTTCGGTGCGAATTACCAATTTAGGCTTATGCAAAGCCTCACGGAAAATATCTTGGAGATGATCGCTCTTGGTTTTGTTGGTTTTGGGATCGACAATCTCGGTATTTGATTCCTTGTCAACGAGGCGATCGTCGATTTCGGCATCAACCCGCGCAAACTTAATATCTTTAAATTCCCGCTCAAGGAAGCTGATGAAGTGACTATCGATAAACGCATCAAAGGTCAGCACTTCCAAGCCTTGGTTTTTATGCAGTTCTACATAAGTACCTTGAGCGATCGGGTCGGAAGTGTAGAAAACTTGATTTTCGTGTTTTTCCTTGTTGCGCTCTAGATAGGCTTGCAGGGTGATGTAGTTACCACTGTCGCTCTTGACCGACTCATCTTCACTAGTAGTGGCATAAACCAAAATATCTTTGATCTGTTGATAGAACTTGTCGCTGTTCATCGCGCCAAACTTCATGAAGATGCTGATATCTTGCCAACACTTGAGAAATTCTTCACGGGAGTCGCTGTAGAGCGAGCTAAGGCGATCGCCTACTTTCTTAGCAATAAAGTCTTGAATCTTGCGAACTTTGGGATCGCCCTGCAAGAAGCTACGCGACACATTCAGAGGAATATCGGTGCTGTCGATCGCCCCGCGCAATGGCATCAAAAACTTGGGGATCACATCATCGCAATTGTCGCTGACAAAAACGTGATTGCAGAACAACTTGATCTGTCCACGGTTGGGATCGATATCCGCCTTCATTTTCGGGAAATATAAAATCCCCTTAATCACAAACGGATAATCGGTATTTAGATGAATCCAGAACAGAGGATCGTCTTGGTAAGGATAGAGATAACGATAAAATTCCAAATATTCGTCATTGGTGACTGATTTGGGCGACTTGTCCCACAGCGCCGTTTGTTTGTTGATGACTTCATCATTCAGCTTGATCGGCACGGGCATAAAGTCGCAATAATTGCGAATCATCCGCTTGATCGAGCCTTCCTCTAGATACTCCTCAGCATCTTCTTGCAAAGTCAAAGTGATAGTTGTGCCGACAGTGGCGCGATCGCTGTCATCAATGGTAAAAGTCGTCGAGCCATCGCAAGTCCAATGGACTGCTTCAGCGCCATCTTTGTAGGAGCGAGTATCGATTTCGACATTGCTCGCCACCATAAAGGACGAATAAAACCCTAAACCAAAGTTACCAATAATTTGCTGATCGCCTGTGCCACTGTTGGCATATTTCGTAGCAAATTCTTGGGCGCTAGAAAAGGCAACTTGGTTGATATATTTCTTGACCTCATCCGCCGTCATGCCAATACCCGTATCAGCGATCGCTAGCGTCTTTTTATCTTTGTCGATCGTGATCGTGATTTCGGGTTCAGCAGAATGGTTAGTCTCGCCTGCATAAGACACCATCTTCAGTTTGCTAATTGCATCTACCGCATTAGAAACCAATTCCCGCAAGAAGATATCGCGTTCTGAATATAAAGCCTTCTTGATAATGGGAAAGATATTCTCGGTATGAATGCTGATCGTTCCCTGCTCTTGCATATCGCGCAAAGCTCCTGAATATTACTAAATGTTACTGATACTTATCAGATCTGATTATACCGAATGCATCCCTAAGCAATACTTTTAATGGTTTCGCGTTCACCGTACCTAATTAGGGTTTGTAAAGGTTTGCGAAGCGAATCTATACATTTTCGTAACGCTAGTTGAAAAACCTGATTTGCTCATTTATTGTGAGATCAATAACTCAAGTCAAAGATTTTAAAGATATGGCGATCGCAGCAATTGTCTACATATCGGTATCAGCACTCTTGGTAGTCAGTGCAGGTATCTTTTTTGTTAAGGCTATCCAGTCTTTGATGAAACAAAAGCCAATATCAAATCAGTACCCAGATCAAGTGATGTTTTTGCGCCCCACGTCAAATGATCCCGCAAGTGATTCTTTTGCAATTTACAGCCAACGGGAAGAAATCATTGCTATGCTAGAGCGACAATTTGCTAGCAGCCCATCATCTGACTCCTAGTACTTAAAATTTAAATCCAATTTAAATCCAAAACTCAGATAGTGGCTAAGATGACGCTGGAATTCCCCCTCTCCAATGGAGAGTCTGACTATGTGACTCGCCGTCAACAACTACGAAAACAACGCCGCATTCGCATTTTCCAACGTATTTGGCAATTAACCTTCATTACAGGGATCACAGGGGGGATGCTCTGGGTTGCCATGCTGCCTGATTGGCAATTACGCGGGGCAAGTCAAATAGACATCGAGGGTAATAATTTATTATCCAAGGACAGCATCCGCAAAGCACTACCGATTCAATATCCCCAGTCAATTTTTCAGATTCAACCCCAAGCGATCGCCACTCAATTAGAAGCATCTGCCCCAGTTTATAAAGTTGTCGTATCACGGACTATTTTCCCATCCAAATTAACCATCCAAGTTCAAGAACGCTTGCCGATCGCCAATTCTACGCGCAATGGTCAGCAAGGTTTTTTGGATGCCGAAGGGATCTGGATGCCCACCAAGTCATATCCATCGAATATAACTAAACCTAATCTCATCATCTTAGAACCAAATAATCGGGCGATCGCTCAATGGTCAACCCTATATCGTCAAGTCAGCCAGAGTCAGATTAAGATTTCGCAAGTAGATGGGCGAGATGAATCAAACCTAATTTTGACAACAGAGTTGGGGCTAGTATATTTCGGTACATACAAACCAGTAATGTTTAACACACAGTTAGAAACACTTGACAGGCTCAGAACACTGCCCGAAAAATTGAAATCAAGGAGCTACAACTACATTGATCTGACTCAACCAACCAACCCAATTTTGGAGATGAATACCCCTCCTAAAGACAAATCTGCGGAAACAAAATCATAATTTGCCTTTAATTTGCCTTTTATTTGTCGCTAAACTGTCTCTTTAAGGCTATTATTATTTCTTTCTAGTAGGTTTAAAACTTTCACAAAAGTTTCTGACTCCTAGAGGATTTAAACTTCGTAAATCTTGAGCGCAAAAGTAAGCCGATGCAATTTATGATGTCAGTTTATAGCACCATGTTTATAACAGCACTCAGTAAATGACATCTCACAAATGACATCTCGTAAGGACTGGTTACATTTGGACTCAAATAGTTCAGCAAATGGAGAAGTAGAAGTGCAAATGGATGAACTTTCTGAGTTTTCAAATAACTCTAGGCTACACCTCAGTCACTCTCAGAATCGGATCAAGCAGCAGTTAGGCGTTGACGCAAAAGCGGATAATATCATGTTGGGCAGTGTTGCAAAAATTAAGGTAATTGGTGTTGGTGGCGGCGGTGGCAATGCTGTAAATCGCATGATCGCAAGTGACGTGGTTGGCGTAGAGTTCTGGTCATTTAACACAGATGCTCAAGCATTACTTCAGTCCTCAGCTTCGAAACGTTTTCAAATGGGTCAAAAGCTGACCAGAGGTCTAGGTGCTGGTGGTAATCCTGCGATCGGGCAGAAATCCGCCGAAGAATCCCGTGATGATATCGCCGCCGCCGTTGAAGGTGCAGATTTGGTATTTATTACCGCAGGTATGGGAGGTGGCACTGGCACTGGAGCCGCACCAATCATTGCCGAGGTCGCCAAGGAAGCAGGCGCACTTACAGTTGGGATCGTCACACGTCCTTTTACCTTTGAAGGTCGGCGGCGCGGACAACAGGCTGAAGAAGGGATTGCGGGTTTACAGAGCCGAGTAGACACCTTGATCGTGATCCCCAATGATAAGTTACTGTCAGTTATTTCGGAACAAACCCCCGTCCAAGAGGCTTTTCGGGTTGCTGATGACATTCTTCGTCAGGGCGTTCAGGGCATTTCCGACATCATCATGATCCCTGGGCTGGTGAACGTTGACTTTGCCGACATTCGGGCGGTCATGGCAGATGCAGGTTCCGCGATGATGGGCATTGGTATTGGCTCAGGTAAATCTAGAGCCAGAGAAGCAGCCATGACTGCCATTTCTTCACCTTTGTTAGAAACCTCGGTTGAAGGAGCTAGTGGTGTGGTCTTCAACATTACTGGTGGTGAAGATATGACTTTGCATGAAGTCAATGCTGCAGCTGAGACAATTTATGAAGTAGTCGATCAGAATGCCAATATTATCTTTGGTGCAGTAATTGATCCCAAGCTAGAAGGTGAAATTCGGATTACCGTGATTGCTACTGGCTTTACCCCGAAGACGCACCCCGCAATCCCACCGCAAATTACTAGAAAAGTTCAGCCTCAAGCTGCAACTCCTGCACCAAGAACTTCATCGCCCCCACCTCCAGCTAATAATTCGCAATCAGAAATTAAGCTGAGTAAGCCAGGCTTAGACATTCCAGATTTTCTACAGCGTCGTCGCCCTCCAAAATAAATGCGATCGCAAAACCAAAAAGATAGTCGCGGCGCGACTCTGTTCTTAGTTTTATGTAGCTATGGAAACTGGCTCTTCTGGGTTTGAGGGGATTAATGTATAATGAGTTACGAATATAGCTGG
>JBAXTW010000039.1:0-36376 GCA_037129985.1 Pseudanabaena sp. ELA645
GTCAAGTCAACAATTAATCGCCCCCTAGCCCCCAATTCTGGGGGAACAAGAAAATAAAATTCTTTCAAAGTCCCCCAGAATTGGGGGATTTAGGGGGCTTAGATAAATCGCAACGTAGACAGATAGACTTGTGTGTAGACGGCAGCCTTACAAAGGGGAGGGAATGAGATTTTCTAGTCTTCCCCCTTTGCAAGGGGGAATTAAAGGGGTTTTTTGAGATTTGTGTGTACGGGAGGGACTAGGGGTGAGGACTGGTAAAAGATCGCCAACCACCATAGGCAGTGATTTCTTGTTGTCCTTCACATAAAAATGGTTCGCCTAATACGCCTAAAACTTCCTGACCATCGGCGAGGACAATTTTACCAATGCATAACCCCGCAGGTTCAGATAACAGGATGTCGCCAAGAGCCGCAGGTGTGATTGACCAGATTTCCAGTGCGATCGCTTGTCCATCTTGGCTAACTCTAAGCATGGCGGGATGACGATCAGCGATCGACCATAAACGATAAATTGGTGCAGTTAGATCTTCTCTGACAAAAATCGCGCCCACTTTTAGAAGATTGTCGTTTAACTCTAGTCCGCGCATTAAAGTGCCATTAACGGCAAAATCGATCATTTTTGTATCTCTAAATAACTTTTAGGTTTTACACCAGTTTGCGATTAAAAGAATCGCAAGAAAATTTTTACAAGCCTTACTTAGCAAGGTTTTTAAAAATTTTCTTGGTTTGGGTTTGAGCGCAAAGGGCTGTAGAATACGATAATTACTTTTAATTATCATTACATTGCTATTTTTGTATTGTTCACTCCAATACAAATACCGCGATAATGTGTCTCTATTGTATTAGTGTCAGTTGTATTAGTGTCAGTTGGGTAAGAGGGTTTTCTGTATGCGATACAAGCTTAATTTATTGAGCATAATTGCCGCAAGCATGACTTTTGGGGCGATCGCGCCAGCATTGTTTGCAAGTCCTGTTCAGCCATCCGTGATGATATATGTGTCGTCTCGCCCAAATCTCAATGGTGATGGTTCGTCCAATAATCCCTACTCATCGATTACGGCGGCTTTAGCAACTAAACCTGTTGCGGGGACAATTATTCAGCTAAATCAAGGGGTTTATAGCGCTGAGACAGGTGAATCATTTCCTATTAAACTTCCCGCAGGTGTGACATTACGCGGGGAGCCAACGGTTAGGGGGATAAATACCTTTATTAAGGGTAGTGGTAAATTTGTTAGTCCTTCATTTACTAGTCAAAATATTACGATTTTGGCGGATGATGATGTCAGAGTCGAGGGGCTTACCTTAACAAATCCGAACGATCGCGGCACGGCGATTTGGTTAGAGAAGGGGAAACGGGTGGCGATCTCCAATAATACTTTTGTGAATAGCGAGCGTGAGGGCGTATTTCTTGCGGGAAGTGCTGATGCGATTGTGAGTGAAAATATTTTTAAGAAAAATGGTGCGAATGGACTGTCGGCGGTTGGTAGTAGTACGGGTGAAATTCGGAATAATGTTTTTGAAGATACTGGTTTCGGGCTAGCGATCGGGCAGAAATCGCGAGTCGCTGTAAATAGTAACAATATTCTTAATAATACCGATGGCATTGTAATTTCTAATTCGGCGGCTCCGATTTTACGGAACAATATCATTTCCAATAACCAGCGCAATGGAGTCGTGATTGTCAAAGATGGTAATGATCATCCAACTCCTGATTTGGGAACTTCGGGTGATCTCGGCAAAAATATCTTCCGTAATAATCTCGGTAAGGATCTCAACAACAATTCTGGTGTTACTCAAATTGCGATCGGGAATGAGCTTGATCTTAAAAAGATTGGTGGCAAGATTGCCTTTATTGGAGAAGGATTGCCTCAGCCAGAAGCAAATATTCCTAACAATACGGTATTAGCTCCAGCAGTTACTCCACCTAAGAGTAATAGCATTGCAGCACCACAGGCTTTACCAAGTAATTTACAGACTGTTGAGCCAATTAAGCCAATAGAAACTCCAAAGACGATCGCAATGCGATCTCCTACCCCAAATAGTGTTGCTATTCCCAAACCTGTAATCCCTCTTCCCAATCCTGCTATTCCCAATCCTGTAATTCCAAAATCCAACACCATTGATGCTGTAGAAATCAATCGATTGCCGCAGCCGAATTTAAATATTCCATCTAATTCCTCTTCTACTTTATCTTCAACCCAAATTAATAGTGTCCAGACATTACCTGATGTGCCGAAGGTTGTTACACCGAGTAAGCCAGTAGAACCTACAACAACTATCGCGATGCGAACGCCCGCTCCTTTGGAAACATTACCCGATGTACCGAAATTTGTTACTCCTAGTAAGCCGATAGAAACTACCCCATCTGTCGCGATGCGATCGCCTATTCCTAATAACCCCAATCAATTTGAGACATTACCTGATGTGCCGAAGGTTGTTACTCCTAGTAAGTCGGTAGAATCTACCACTTCTATCGCGATGCGATCGCCCGCTCCTTTGGAAACATTACCCGATGTACCGAAATTTGTTACTCTTAGTAAGCCGATAGAAACTACCCCATCTGTCGCGATGCGATCGCCTATTCCTAGTAACTCCAATCAATTTGACACCTTACCAGATGTACCGAAAGTTATTACTCCTAGTAAGCCGATAGAAACTACCACTTCTGTCGCGATGCGATCGCCTATTCTTAGCAGCCCGAATCAATTTGATACATTACCTGATGTACCGAAGGTTGTTACTCCTAGTAAGTCGGTAGAATCTACCACATCTATCGCGATGCGATCGCCTATTTCTGATAAAGGGCTAATCACCAATATTGCTAGTACACAACCAAGAAATAATCCAAGCACTAATCCAAACACGATTGAGTCGATTGAAATCAACCGATCGCCTGAGACATCTTTTAATAAGCCCGTAAATCCTCCAATCGCTTTATCTCCATCCAGCAAAACTGTAATGCTCGAAGCGTTACCTGATGTTCCCTTGCCAGTTTCTAGAACTAAACCAACCTCATCCAATGCACCAAACCCTTATAACAAGGTTATTGCTCAAACTCCATCAAAAGATAATATCAACGATATTCTCATTGATCGCGATCCAATCCCCATCACCCCACCACAACAGGTGAATCCACCTAAATCGCAATTTATCCCTAATAACTCACCCACGCAAGTAATTCCTAATCCAAGCGCCGCACAATCGACTACTCCATTTAAGGTAACTAACCCTAATCATGTCCCATCAAATTCAATTTCTGGTAATTTATCTTACAACGCAAGAATTGCAGCACTAGTCCCTCCATCGGCGATCGATACTACTCCTTATTTAGTTGTAATTCCATCTTCAGATAGCAATGTCCTTAATCGAGTGCGAAGTGTTATCTCTACAGCTAAATTTATTCCCTCTCGGTTTGGCTATATCATTATGGTACTGGGTTATCCAGATCGCGATCGGGCTGAAGTCTTAAAAACAATTGTGCGATCGGAAATGGGCTTAGATGCCCGTTTGGTTCATCAAAACAACCTATAGAGAATGATTGACAAAGCAAATTATTCTCTATCTGGTAAATTTTAGTAGAAAAGGTCATCAACTATCATGCAAGAAACATTAGCTAAAAATTCATCAATGACTGAGCCAATGATTGTCGCTAAGGAGGTGCATAAATGGTATGGCAGTTTTCATGTTCTCAAAGGTGTGAGCCTTACCGTAAATCGCGGTGAAGTAGTGGTGATTATGGGACCTTCTGGTTCGGGTAAATCAACATTTGCAAGAACTTTTAATGCTCTTGAAGAATATCAACAAGGTAAAATCGTTATTGATGGCTTTGAGCTATCACCAGAAAATCATCGCAATATTGACGCGATCCGCCGCGAAGTGGGGATGGTATTTCAGCAATTCAATCTATTCCCACATCTCACGGTTTTCCAAAATATTACCCTTGCGCCGTCATGGGTTCGCAAGTGGTCAAAGACCAAAGCGTCAGAGGTTGCCACACAATTATTAGAACGGGTAGGAATTTCGCAACAGGCGCATAAATATCCATTACAGCTATCAGGTGGTCAGCAGCAACGGGTAGCGATCGCTAGAGCATTAGCGATGCAACCAAAAATCATGCTCTTTGATGAGCCGACTTCTTCGCTCGATCCAGAGATGGTGCGTGAAGTTTTAGATGTGATGCGATCGCTTGCTGATTCAGGTATGACGATGGTAGTAGTGACGCATGAAGTCGGTTTTGCTCGTGAGGTCGCCGATCGCATTGTGTTTATGGATGGTGGTGTAATTGTCGAGGAGGCAATTCCAGAAGAGTTTTTTCAAAATCCTAAAGAAGAACGCACAAAGAAGTTCTTATCACAGATTTTATAAATAGCATCAGTTAAAATAAGAATTGGCGCAAAGCGCTCATTCTTATTGTCATAAATTTATTTGTCATAAATTGTTATAAGCTAAAAAGCTGCACACCAGTAGCCCCGTCATGCGTAGTAGTAGACCCCGATATTCCCCCTCTTGGCATTCCAAACGCAAATCATCGTCTTGGTTGCGAAATACTTTACTTTTAATTCTGGTTGGTTTGCCGTTGCTATTTATCTTGGCTGAACTGATTGCACGCGGAGCAGTTCTGGCTACAGGCAGTACAAATCAACTAGCACCCAACAAAAACGTAGCGATCGCCCAATCTTACGCATTTAAATTACAGGATGCTAATGGCAACAGCTACCCTGGTTTGCCAGATTCAGGTCGATTGCAAGTGCGGCGTAGTCCCTTGCTGGGCTACGAATTGATGCCTAGCCAAAGTAGTGAATATTGGCAGATTAATGATCAAGGCTTCCGTCAAGATTCATCCGTCCCTATTGATAAACCCGCTTCAGAAATTCGTGTATTTTTAGTGGGAGGTTCGACCGCTTTCACTAACATGGCGGAAAAAAATCAAAAAGCCCTCGCTTTTAAAATAGAAAAATTACTTAATGATCGCGTCCGCGCTCAAAATAGCAGCCCTGAAAAGTTTAAACCAAAGGAAACTCCCTATTTTGCCGATCAAATTGAAGCGACGCGAATGCTGCCACCACGCATTCGGGATGGTAGTTATCGAGTGATTGCCTCGGCAGTCCCTGGTTATAGCTCTGGCAATGAACTCGCCCTGCTTTCCCATAAGGTAATGGCTTATAGTCCCAATGCGATGATCATCCTTGATGGGTATGAGGACTTGCGATCGCCTAGTAATCAAACAGCCCGTGAAATTGGCAATGTGGAGCAGATGCTGCGCGATCCGATCGCCCAATATCGTCAACATCAAGCCCAACAGTTTAACAATTGGACAAATTCTTTGTATTTGGTTAAGGCTTGGCAAAAATGGGTAGTCCCTGCCGACATCACTACATTTAGCTCGGAATATCAAATTTTTAGTGCTGATCAACTTAGCAAAGATCCCAAGGAAGTTCAAGCAAGAGTAGATCGTTATCTGTATAATGCTCGGCAAATGAATCGCTTGGCGGCTGATATTCCCACTTTAATCGTGTTACAACCTGAGATCACAGGCAAACAAAAATCTTTAACCAAAGAAGAGGATGGCATTGTCAAGTCTCTGGGCAAAGATTATAGCGATCGCGCCATGAATGTTTACAAGATCGCTGATAAGACTTTAAGTACGGGTTTAACCACTGCTAAATTCATGAATTTCTATCAACTATTTCAAGACTCCAATCAACAAGCCTTTATCGATCCCATCCATCTCACTGAAGCCGCTAATGAAATAGTTGCCCAAAAATTGTACGAAAGTATTGAGGGACTATTTTCCGTACAACCGATTCAAAATTCGCAAAATAGCGAAGTCGGAGTACCACCAACACCGCCGATAATCTTGCAGCCAACACCTCAGCCTGTAGCTACTCCCGAAGCGATTAGTAAGCCTCCTGCAAGTCTTTCGGAGACACTGCAACGTGTCCAAGGTCAATAGAAGAACTAATGAGAAGAACTAGTGAAATGAGCTAAGCTTGCTTCACTAATTCTTTTATTAAATGAGTCCCAATAACAAAGCCAAGCTAAAGGGACTTGTTACAACAAAAAATATGGGTCTTAGTTCGCGATCCAAAGTAAACTATTCAATTAGTGAGTTTTAATAAATCTTTATGGTAGAACCAATTTTGTCGGGCATTTGCCTTGGTCTTATTTTCATTACCCTTGGTGGATTATTCTTTGCTGCTTACCAGCAATATCGTCGAGTTTAACAACAAAAAAGGGGCGCTTTGCGCCCCTTTTTTGTTATTCTTCAGGCTGAGCTAAGTATCGACAAATTTCATTGATTTTCATCCGATAAATATGTGGCCATCCACCATTCGTCTCAATGTCACGCAGGAGATTAAATAATTCATGCCGACTGGTTGGTAAAGCGGGTTGAAATAAATCGTCTCTAATCCTCTTGTGAACTGAGTCTAAGACCCTCAAAACTTGCAAAAGCCTAACTGCATCGTCTTGTTGACTCTCCGCAAATTGCCATAGGCGATCAGTGATCGCCTCAAGCTCAGATAAATCAGAAATTTTTTCCTGTTGCAATGGTTTCTGTGATGGGATTTCTGTTTGTGCCAAGCTAAGTACCCTCGTGCGCGATAATATGGTGATTGGAATTTTACAGATTAAGTCTTTAGAAATCTGGTCTCTATGGCTAGTCTAAATTACACCAAACCCCTTAACGATCTCAATTTAAAATCCAAAACTAGATCGTATTTTTGACGGTGCTAGGAAAAGCCGCCTAAAGCAGTGCTTATCCTAACTCTAAAATACTACTCATTAAAAATTAAGAAGAGGTTATTTATGAAATTTCGTAGTTTTACGAAAGCAATTTTTACATTGTGTATCAGTCTCTGCATGTTAGTAGCAAGTAATTTGTTTACAAGCACAGCGATCGCTGGCACTCAAGGCTTGACCTACGATCAAATCGTTAATACTGGTTTGGCAAACAAATGTCCTGATATCTTGGGATCTTCTCGCGGCGGTCGTAACTTTATTCCATTGGGCGCTGGCGAAACTGCCAAAATCACGGAGCTTTGTTTAGAGCCGACATCTTTCTTTGTGAAAGAAGAAGCATCTAATAACAAGCGCAAAAAAGCTGAATTTGTGGCAAGTAAACTGTTGACTCGTTCGACTTCTAGCCTTGACTTTGTAAAAGCTACGGTGACAGGCAATAGTGATGGCAGTCTCTCCTTGGTGGAAACCGATGGGCTTGATTACCAACCAATCACAGTCAAAATGCCTGGTGGTGAGCTAGTTGCTATTTTGTTCACAATCAAGGGTTTCAAAGCTACTACTACCCCTGGTGTCAATGGCATCACGACATCGGTTGATTTTGTTGGTTCCACCAAAGTTCCTACCTATCGCGGTTCTGGATTTATCGATCCTAAAGGTCGTGGTCTAGCGATCGGTTATGACTCGGCTGAAGCTTTACCTGCAAAGCGTAACTCCTTCGATAACCGCAGCATTAAGGATGATTCCACTTCCAAAGGTACTCTATCTTTGCAAGTTGCTAAGTTGAATGCTGACACTGGTGAAATCGCTGGTACTTTTGAGAGTGAACAAACCTCTGATAATGACCTTGGTGGTGTTAAACCCAAGGAAGTAATCATTCGTGGCGTGTTCTACGGCAAAGTTAACGCTTAAGTTTAAACACAAAAAAAAGGTTGCAGCGCAAAGCGCTACAACCTTTTTTTAATTAGATTTGTTTGCTAAAAAGTCTAGTAAACGGCGGGAAATTAACTCGCGGCTACCCATTCTGCGTCCCAGTTCTTTTTCTAAAGCCCCAACTGGCGTAAGATTTTGTGGCGCACGCGGATCTCTGGTGGGATGCGATGCATATTGCGGAATTAAGTATGTACTTTGATCGGCGATCGCTTTAGCTCGATCAAGCCCCAAGCCACCATCAAGATCAATGCGAATAATCCCATGCAGGTCATGATAGCCGAGGCGTTTGTAATTTAACTCACTACTACCCGATCGCAAATACCAACTGAGATTAGAGCCATGCGTATTGGAAATCCGAAAAATAGGTGTGCGTTCTCCTACTTTGAGCGATCGCAAAATTTGAGCATTTTCACCTTTTAGATAAGCCTTACCCATGGTTTTCACATAGCCAATTGTGTCGTAGGGAGTTTGATAAACCCGATATAGCAAAGGACCATCCCGCACAATCAGCGTATTTTCTTGGATTAATTCCTTGTCTAAGGAAAGCTGGTTAGCAATTCGCAATTCCTCATCAAGCATGGCACTTTGAACGATTTGCGATGGCGTATCTGGCTCATTATTACTACTCGTCAAACAATTATCGTATTTTAAATCGCCCCTGCCACTCATCGGACAAGGAATCATAGTTACAGGAGCCGCCAAATTTCCGCCTAAGGCAATAATCCGCTTAACTTCAGTCGCAATACATTTTGCTCTACTAATTGTTCTGTCAACTAATACAGCCCCAACGGCGATCGTGGCAAAGGCTCCATACAAAATTTCGTCATCTCTTCTCCCCAAAAACTTAGCATCAAGGCGCAATCTACCATCAATAAACAAAATTTGATTGGGAAGGGCAGGGGCGATCGCAGCGCGGATTGGCTGCCATGAGCCATTAGCGATTTCAAACTCTGTATTTACTTTGTCAGTACTAGGAGTCTCTTCAGGGTTAATGCTTACAGGAGCATCATAACCAATATTCCAAGGTTCTAAGCGAATATTATATTCACTCCAAAAGCTGTCGGTGAGTGTGTTTGAGAGGGTTTCGATCATAATTATCTAAATATACAAGTTCAAAAAAAGTTTTCACAAAGCTGAATCACTAAGACTCTCTAGGTTTTATGAGCCAGATATGCGATGATTTGTAAGGTCATCGAACTTAACTCCGAGGTTCTCCTATGCCGAAAGCGATCGCCGAAGCAGACACATATCTAAAGAAACAACTGCTTGGCTCATCGGATTTATCTAATTCCGAGAAAATTCTCATTAAAAAAGGGCAGACTTTTTATGTTACTGAATATAGCCCAGACCGTAATCAGCATCTTGCCCTCACCCTAGCTTCTCCTTTTACGGCTCTGGACGGCAAAAGTCAACTGCAAAAGGTCTATGCTTACGATCCTCATATCACCATTGAGGGAGAGAATCTCAATAAAGTAATTAAGCTCCCAGTCAAATATGCTTGTCAACTAGATAATGACGAGGCAATTTTTGGTCCTGGTTGGCGGCAGTGTAATACAACTAGTAATACTATGTTGGCTGACTTTTTACTAAATGGTGAATTGAGCCGCAAAGCTCAAGAGCAAGGTTTTCCTGAGCCAGAATCTGTGTATATGCGAATTGTGGGTAAGTACGGAGATACTACCAATCACGATGCTCAAACTTGGGCTTTAAAAGAATTGGGGATCGAGTCTTACTTTAGTTACAGCATTTCCGCTAACGATTTATTATTGTCGCTTAAAGCGAATGTTCCTGTTGTTGTGGGATTTGCCTATAAGGGAAGTGGTCACATTTGCATTATTGTCGGACATGATCCTGATAAGAAGCAATGGTTAGTTCACGATCCTTACGGAACTCGTCATGGCTCTGATGATAGCTATGATGTTGGTATTGGAGGTCAATACGATCCCTACGATTATAGCGTGATGCAGCAAATTTTCTGGGATAGCGGCGGCGAGGCTGGCTGGGGCAGAATTGTTACTAGCGTTAAGGACAAGCCAACTGGTTTACCTTCAGGGCTATAGTTCTGTATAAAGATTGCTATTGCGTGACCTCTTGCGCCACGCAATAGCAAAACCAAGATTTAAAAATTAGGTAACAAATTAGCGTGAGTATTTTAGAACCAAAGCAATTAGTTGAATCGTTGGGATTTTATGGCGGTCATCTTGCAATTTGGGCGATCGTTTTTGCCGAATCTGGGTTGCTAATTGGGTTCTTTTTACCAGGGGATTCGCTGTTATTTGCCGCAGGTTTTTTGGCTTCACAGGGGTATTTGAATATTTTTGCGTTGATTATTGGCTGCTTTGTCTGTGCAGTAGCTGGTGATAACGTTGGTTATGCTACAGGCAAGCGCTTTGGACACAAATTGTTTTCTAAGGAAGATTCTTTGTTTTTCCATAAGAATAATATTGTCAAAGCTCAAAATTTCTATGAAAAGCATGGTACTAAAACAATAGTCTTAGCGCGGTTTTTACCCGTTGTCCGTACCTTTGCACCAATCGTGGCTGGGATTGGGAAAATGGACTATCCGACATTTTTTAAGTTCAATTTACTGGGTGGTTTAGTTTGGACATCGGGTTTATCCATATTGGGTTTTGTGCTAGGGAATGTGATTCCTGATGTGGATAAGTATTTATTGCCAATTACCATAGCGATCGTGGTGATTTCGATTATTCCTTCCCTTTTACATTTACTTCCAGAACGAAAGAAATAAAAATAACCGATGATTCGTAATTCCTAAAACCTATCTTGTTCTAAAGATTGCTCGCACGGGTAGATGATCGGAGACTTTGGAAAAATAGTTGCGATCGCTATCAAATCCTAAATCTTTTTGCGGATCGAGAATCTGAATTGTCTGGGGAACATATTCTGCTTCAGCGCCTTTAGGAGATTGGGAAACTGCAATATGATCGATTACACAACCAGTGCCGCGATTGGAATAGCGGGGACGACCATCGCTGGTTTTCGGTTGACCGCGTTTTTGGAGACAGTTCTCTTTGGCATCGGTTTCTACGGACTTCGTTAAAAATGTCAGTGGCGCATCACGCAGACCCCGATTCTGTTCCGCCCATGTGGGACTATTGAAATCGCCAACGAGAATCAGATCGGGATCGGATTGAGGATTTTTTTGATAGTTGTCAACTTCTCTACGCAAAATATCACTTTGATTTTGACGAATGCGATCAGCTTCTTTGCCACCGCCACCTTTTTGATGGACAACCACTAAAGTAAAATCGAAATTTTTATTCGCTTTCACATAAGTCACAAGCGGCGATCGCAAAGTACCTGTAATATTTACTTGTCGCCATTCTGTCACTTTTTGAGCCGTGATTAAATCTTTGCGATAGAAGAGAGCCACTCTTTGCTTGTTACCAGTATCTCCTAGAATAAATTCCCATTGCTTCGGTTTATCTACTGATTTGTTCAGCTTCTCTTTGAGTTTTTCGGCAGCGAGGGGATTGACTTCCTGTAAGCCGATCGCATCAAAATTGCGATCAATAATTTGACTCACAGCTTCCACTTTCTCGGAATTGAGACCATCAAAATTTTCTAAATTGAAAGTTCCCAATCGAATTTGGTCGGATACATTTGCGGCGACAAATGGATTTGAGCAACCAGCGATCGCTACGACACAGAAAATGTTTAACCAATTCTTTTTCATGGTGGATAATTTATGAATGACCTTGCAAAATTTCTGCTATTTTCTGATCAACTTTGCTAAAGAAAACTGATGTAGAAAAATTAGAAATTGCATGTTCGCGAATTTTGACATAATTCCAGTCTATTTTTTGTGCTTTTAAAATAGCCTCTTGCAAAGATATCGAAGTTTGCTCTGCAAATAGAATTCCTGTCAGCCCTGAAACTTGAGTATCCAATACCCCACCCGCACCATAGGCAATCACAGGCGTACCACTAGCATTTGCTTCAATTGGCACAAGTCCATAATCTTCTAGGGCAGCAATAATCACAAATTTCGCTCTTGCCATCAAATCACACCGATCGCGATCGCTAACATGTCCTAAAAATTGAATATTAGAATGCGATCGCCCTTGTAACTGCTTGGTTTCAGGACCTTCGCCAGTAATGATTAATGGAATTCCTAATGCATTAAAGGCTTCGATGATAATATCAAGGCGCTTATAACTGAGATGGCGAGAGGAAACGAGGCAGTAATCTTCTTTTCGATCAGAGAATGTAAAACGGCGATCGTCAATGGGATAGTTGATTGTGACTGCATCTTTTTTATAAGTATCTTGAATCCGTTTGGCGACAGTCGTGGAATTGGCAATGTAATAATCGGGAGATTGCGCGTAAGAGATATCCTGTTGACGCATTATTTTGAAGACTAGCTCAATTAGCGGTTTCAAAAAGCTATAGGCTCCATATTCTCGTAAATAAGTATTTGTATCCCATAGAAATCTGGTGATGTTATGGCAAAAACAAATATGAATCGCATCGGGGCGCTTCTGCACTCCTTTTGCAAAACTAGCACTACTGCTGAGAATCAAATCGTATTCTTGAAGATTTAAGGATCTGAAGGCGGCATAGTAAAACGGCGCAAATAGGCGAAAGTATTTGCGAGTAGCAGGAATATTTTGTAAAAAAGTGGTGTGAACTTTGCGATCGCTTAAGTCAATCGTATTATGGCGGTCATACACAGAGGTATAGATATCTGCGTCTGGAAAATGCTTGCATAAAAGTTCAAAGACTCTTTCTGCGCCGCCCCTTTGGGTTAGATAGTCGTGAACAAGAGCGATTTTCATGGTTTTAAGTGGGCGAAAAGATAAAACTGTTAGAATATACTGACTTGGCTAGTTGATAACCAAATATTATGTTAACCCTCAGTTATCCCCACATCGAAAAAAGTGAACATCAGTCGGCACGGTTCCAGCGTTTGCCGCGTATTAGAATCGCCCAAATCGTGATGGACTATATTGCCTATGGTTGGTCGGTGGAGGAGATCTGTCGTCAGCATCTTTACTTAACAATAGCCGAAGCTCATGCTGCAATGGGTTACTATTTTGATCATCAAGAAGAAATTGATCAAGAAATCAGACAGGAATGGCAGCAAGTACAAGAAAGTACAACTCAATCTGCGAAGTCGCCTTTCTACATTCGGATGAAAGCTAAAGGACTGCTATAAATGGCGATCGCTTTATATATGGATGTTCATGTTCCTCAAGCAATTACCGAGCAGTTGCGTCGCCGAGGCATAGATGTACTAACAGCATTTGAGGACGGCTCTCAAAAACTTCCTGACGATCAGCTTTTAGTGAGAGTGACGGAGCTGAAGCGTGTTCTCTTTACCCAAGATATTCGTTTTAGGGTTTTAGCTGAAACTTGGCAGATACAAGGCAAACGGTTTTCAGGGTTAATCTTTGGTCATCAGCTTGGAGGTACGATTGGTCAATTCGTTAAAGATTTAGAATTGATCGCTAAGGCTTCTGAACCTGATGAATGGATAAATACAGTTGAATATATCCCCTTCAAGTGATAGACAGAACTTGCTCATAAACAGATTTTATTTGATGAGCGATCGCTTGCCAATCATAGTTTTGTTTGATATAAGCTTGGCAAGCCGCCGCCGATGGCATTTGTCTTTGACCAGATAATACTTCGATCATTCCTTGTGCTAAATGTTTAGTTTCGGAACCTTCTAATATTAAATCAGAACTCAACGATCGCAAGATCTCAGGAATGCCCCCGATGGGAGTTCCCAATACAGGTGTCCCCGCCGCCAATGACTCAATCACGATTAGCCCAAATCCTTCTAGAGAAACCGTTGGTACAATTGTTAGTTCCGCAGCGCGATAGGCGATCGCTAAATCCTGATCGCTGACAAATCCCAGCAGTTTTACATGATCTTCCAGTTGCAATTCTTGAATTTGCGATCGCAATGCATCGGCGATCGCCCCTTTTCCCGCAATTAACAGCAATACATCGGGATGTTGTTGACGAACTGTGGCGATCGCCTCGATTAAATTTTCTAACCCCATACGCTGCACTAAACGCCTGACACACAAGATGATGCGGCGATCCTGTGACCAATTTAGTTTTTCTCTAGCTTGAGTGATCGATAAACCTAGATCAAACTCCGCCGTATTAATGCCGCCACCAACAATAAAAATCTTGTTTAATGGCACAGCATAGGTTTGATGTAAAATCTGACGGAAAGCTTCCGATAAAACAATAAATCCATCGGCTCTTTGATAAACCGCCTTCTCGATCGCCCATTTACTAAAAGTAGATAACCTTCCCGCACCTTCCGCTTTACTTTCCAATGCCCAAGGACCATGAAAATGGATTACTAATGGAAGTTTGCCTAAGCGATCGAGAATGGGAAATGTATAGAGCGCGAAATGTGAAGCGATTAAGTCATATTTTGGCTTATCATCCGTAGCCAAGGTTTTTGTAACAATCTTTCGTAGACTTCGCAATCTTTGCCATGTCGAACTATCGGTAGAAGCAAAGGCTTGGACTTTACCATCGGAATCTTGTAAAACGCGATCGGAACCAGTTACTAAACCATGTACTTCTACACCGACTTCTGGTAAATGGTTAACGCAGCCATAATAAATCCGCGCCAGTCCACCTGCCTCTTCTGGAAACCAACTCGTACCTAATTGTAATATTTTCATCTAATTGGCGATCGGCTAAATTTAAAATCACAGTAGTTAGAAGGCTGGGCAAAGCCCAGCCAAATCAAGGTGAGATTATACAGTCAACGCTCGTTGCAAACGCGATAAGGCTAAGCCTTTGCGGTGGAGCAGCTCAAAACTTGGCAAGATTTCGGGACCATGCAAATCGCCTGTGAGCGCGGCGCGTAGCGATTTCATCACCACACCTTTTTTGACACCCTGCGATTTGGTGACGGTCTTAATCACTTCACCCGCAATATCCGCATCTAGCTCAGTCGTTTCCTTGAGAGCTTCAATTAAAGCAGTGAGAATTCCCATGATCGCTTCACCTTGGAGAGTCGTTTTAGCTTCCTCGGTGTAGTCTTCAAATTCAGTGAAAAAGAACTTGCTAATTTTCGGTGCATCGGTCAAAACGACTAAACTTGGCGCAATTAGTTTCGTTAGGTCAAGCAACCATTGACGATCCACGGATTCCAAATCATAGCCAGATTCTTTCAGAAATGGAATAAGGCGATCGCAAACATCTTCTGTGGGTAGAGAATGCAAATATTGGCTATTAATCCAATTCAGTTTGTCCCAATCAAACTTTGCACCCGCCTTATTGACGCGATCGAAACTAAAAATCTGTGAAGCCTCTTGCAAACTGAAGAGTTCCTTGCCATCACTGGGCGACCAACCCAACATCGCCATGTAGTTATTGAAGGCTTCAGGAATATAACCCATATTCCGAAATTCCCAAACAGAAGTTGCGCCATCGCGTTTAGAAATTTTTGCGCCCTCTTGATTGAGAATCAGTGGGGTATGACCAAATTGTGGTGGTGTTGCGCCTAGAGCTTCATAAATGAGAATTTGTTTAGCGGTATTGGCAATATGATCTTCGCCACGAATGACTTGGGTGATCTGCATATCGATATCATCGACAACCACTGCAAAGTTATATAGAGGCAAGCCAATATTACCTTGCTCATCCACACGGGCAATCACCATGTCACCACCAAGATCGCTGCTACTCCAAGACACGTTACCGCGTACAAGATCATTCCAAGCAACGGTGCGTGGTTCTTCGATGATAAAACGGACTACGGCGCGGCGACCTTCGGCTTCAAAGGCTTGGCGCTGCTCATCAGTAAGGTTGCGATGGCGATTGTCGTAGCGGGGAGCTTGTTTATTTGCCTTTTGAGCTTCGCGCATGGCCTCTAGCTCAGCTTCAGTGCTGTAACAAAAGTAGGCTTTTTTCTCAGCTAGTAGCTGCTTGACTGTGGCGATATAGCGATCGCTACGTTGAGTTTGAAAAAATGGACCTTCATCAAAATCGATCCCCAACCAAGCCAAGCCTTCAAGAATATTTTGGGTAAATTCATCCTTAGATCTTTCGCGATCGGTATCTTCGACCCTAAGAATAAATGTACCTTGGTGATGACGGGCATAAAGCCAGTTAAATACAGCCGTGCGGGCCGTGCCGATATGTAAGTTACCTGTGGGGCTTGGTGCAATACGAACTCGAACAGACATGAATTTGTAAACGTTATAAAAATTCAATTATCCTTCATAAGTAGCTAGCTGGGCGCAATTAAATATAAAACCAAAATAAGCTGATTCGACCGTTTCGATGAGGCGATTAGTCGGGCTTCGGAATTAAGTTTGCAGGAAATTGCTGAGCTTAGGGTACGGAATTCTGAGTTATAGCAGAGTATAATTATCACTTGTACTTGTTTCAGAATATTTCAGCATAGCGATCGCAGGCAATCATGATTCCAGAATCGGGCGAAGGATTTAAATCGGGCTTTGTAGCATTAGTAGGACGACCAAATGTTGGTAAGTCCACCTTGCTTAATGCCCTTATTGGTCAAAAAATCGCGATCACTTCGCCAGTTGCTCAAACTACGCGCAATCGATTGCGGGGGATTTTGACTTTGCCAGAAGCGCAAATCGTGCTGGTTGACACTCCAGGGATTCACAAACCCCATCATTTACTTGGGCAAACTATTGTCAGAAATGCGATCGGCGCAATTTCTTCGGTCGATGTCACGGTTCTGCTCGTAGATGGCAGCGATCGCATGGGAACGGGCGATCGCTTTGTTGCGGAAACAATCCTCCAGAGCAAAGTACCGACGATTTTGGGTATCAATAAAATTGATTTACTTAATGATGAATCGGGAGATACCTTCAATGATTACGAAAGTTTTGCCGAAGAGCATGGTTGGCAAGTCGCCAAGTTCTCTTCAATTACAGGTGAAGGATTAGAATCATTACAAACGATGATGTGCGATCGCTTGCCACTAGGTCCTTACTACTATCCCCCCGATCTCGTCACCGATCAACCTGAGCGATTCATTATGGGAGAACTAATTCGCGAACAGATTCTCTTACTTACTCGTGAAGAAATCCCGCATTCTGTCGCAATCAGTATCGATCAAGTCGATGAACAGCCCAAAATCACAAGGGTAATGGCAACAATTCATGTGGAACGTGATTCGCAAAAGGGGATTCTCATTGGCAAAAAGGGACAAATGTTAAAGGAGATTGGCACACAGGCGAGATTGCAAATGCAGAAAATGATTATGGGTTCTGTCCATTTGGAAATGTTTGTCAAAGTTCAACCCAAATGGCGATCGTCTAGATTTCAACTTGCCGATCTCGGCTATCGCGTAGAGTAGTTTAAAAGTGCCGCGTTGCGGCACTTTTAAACTTTTATCTTTTATCTAGGCTACTTGAAGTTTTAAAAGCATTGTATCCAGAATTATGAATCAACATAACATCTTTAATCAACCCGATGATTTGATTGCGATCGCCCAAAAGTTTGTCTCTAATTCTGCTTACGCAGCCGAAATTCAAAATATCAAACCCTTTGGCAATGGCAATATCAACACCACTTTTTTAGTGACCTTACAAGGAATAGAATCTAAATCTTTAACGACATCTTTTGTATTACAACGGATCAATACCAATGTATTCCCAGAACCGCAACTAGTAATGCAAAATATCCGAATTTATAGCGATCTTGTGCGCGATCGCCTTGCCAAAAATCCCCTAGAGCGCCGATGGGAGGTTCCACAGGTCTTATTAACTGACCAAGGAGAAGATTATTGGCTAACTGAGAATGGTGAATATTGGCGATCGCTAAGTTTTATTGCCGATTCCCAATCCTTTGATGTAATGGAAAATGCATCTCAAGCAAGAGAAGTTGGTTATGCTTTGGGAACATTCCATTATTTGACTAGTGACCTAGCACCTGAAAAACTTGCGGATACCTTAGTAGGCTTTCATATTACGCCTGAATATTTGAGGCAATATCAAGCAGTTTTAGCTAAGAGTAAAATTCCGAGTTCTGCTGAACTCAATTATTGCTTCCAAATAATTAGCGATCGCCAAGGTTTAGCGAATATTCTGGAAGATGCGAAAGCATCAGGGAAGCTACCATTGCGAACTATGCATGGTGATCCGAAAGTAAATAATATTCTGTTCGATCAACAAACTAACTTAGCCATGAGTATGATCGATCTTGATACGGTCAAATCAGGCTTAATTCACTACGATATCGGCGATTGTTTGCGATCAGGGTGTAATCCGTTAGGGGAAGAAGTTGCAGAATGGGAAAGCGTGAAATTTGATGTAGATCTCTGTTCGGCTATATTGGCAGGGTATTTAGCGATCGGGCGATCGTTTCTGACGGAATATGATTATGACTACATTTACGATGCTATCAGGGTAATTACCTTTGAGTTGGGATTGCGATTTTTTACGGACTATTTAGCGGGAAATCAATACTTTACAGTCAAATATCCTGAACATAATTTACAGCGATCGCTTGTCCAGTTTCGTTTACTAGAGAGCATTGAAGCCCAAAAATTAGTTATTCAGAAAATTATTCAATCCGCGAAGGGACAAAAATAATCATGGAATCACCATCACAAATTCTTGACTTTCTCGATCGCAGTTTTAACTCCATTGAGATGCCTTGCTTCAGCAATATGAATATTGACTATATTTCCTCAAGGCTACTAGCATTTCGAGATGATGCACGGTGGGTAATTTTGTTCAACTCGATTGTTTGGTGGGCTTCATGTGAAGGGCTAACTACCCTCGTGACACCCATTGGCAACTGCCTGAATGGCAAACTGGGTTTCGATAGTGATCGGTTTAGGGATGGTTACTTTATAACTGGCAATATCCAATACAATGAATTTCTTGAGCTTTTTGAGGTCAGTGTTCGCGATCGCCTCATCTCTCTAACTGAATTAAATATTATTGCTCATCCCCATTTACATTCTGAACATGAACTTGATATCGCGATCGCGTTGTTAGATAAATATCGTGAAGAATTACTAGCTTCTGAGGATGAATATCGAGGGTTGATTCCCGATGGATTAACTGAAGTTCTGAGGCTAGATGAATGGCATCACCCAGATTGGGACTGTCCACCAAGTCAAACCGAGACTTTCCCTTTGATTGCTGAAGTTCTGTTTACAGGGAATAGTAATTTATATAAATCACCGACAAATCCTAATACGGCTTGGCAATTGTGGCTTCCTAAATAGAATTCGATGGAAGTCTTTGACACTCTCACCCCAGCTTTTTAGGAATGTAAAAACTGGGCAATCACGCCAACAAGCTCTTCTAGTTCTACGGGTTTGCTGAGATATTGATTAGCACCCGCCTCGATGCTGCGTTCTTGATCGCCCTGCATCGCTCTTGCGGTCAGGGCAATAATTGGGACTTTGGCGAGTTTTGGGTCAGTCCGAATTAAGCGCGTCGCCTGTAGCCCGTCCATCACAGGCATTTGAATATCCATGAGGATGATATCTGGCTGGTGTTCTTTTGCCATAGCCACGCCTTCTTCACCATTTTTGGCTAAGATCACCCGATATTCATAAGCGCTTAGATAAGCAATAAAGGTCTGGATATTTGCTTCATTGTCTTCTACAAGCAAGATCAGAGGTGCGATCGCCTCTTTTGATTTAGGGGCGGGTAGTGAGAAGGGAGTAAGTAGCTCAGGCGATCGCGAAGTAAATTGCGCCATTTCATAGGGGAGAGCCACCGTAAAGGAACTGCCCTGATTAATGGCACTCTCGACTGTGACTTGACCATTATGGAGTTCGGCAATTTGTTTCACCATCGCCAGTCCCAATCCAGTCCCTTCATGTTGACGATTCAATCCACTGTCAAGCTGCACAAAGGGTTGAAAGAGTCGAGGTAAATCTTTAGCTGCAATGCCAATGCCTGTATCGTTTACTTGAAATAGAATCAATGGGATATTCTGCTCCTTGAATTGATTAGGAATCTTTGCTTCGCCTTCCCATGTATCACCACAGCCAACAGAAACCAAAAGACATACCCGCCCCTTATTGGAGGTAAATTTTACGGCATTGACCAGCAGATTAATTAAAACCTGTCTGAGGCGGCGCTCATCAACAACAATATTGCTGATATTTTGGGCAATATTGCTGTATATTTCCACATGCTTTTGAAATGCTTGCTGCTTGACGTAGACTAAACTGGAATCGCAGACATTCTGCACTGAAACGAATTCAAGATTTAGTTCCATTTTGCCTGATGAAATTTTTGACAAATCGAGAATGTCATTAATCAGTTCTAGCAGATGTCGCCCACCTTTTCTGATCGCGGTCAGAGCTTTCTGTTGACGTTCATTCACTAAACCCAATAGCTCTTTTTGCAATATTTCGGACATACCCAAAATAGCCGTAAGCGGTGTGCGGAGTTCGTGACTCATGTTGGCAAGAAATTCGTCCTTGAGTCTTGTCGCTCTAAGCAGTTCTTCATTGATGCGTAATAGTTGCTCTTCAACTTGTTTGCGATCGCTAATATTAAAGTTGACTCCAATCATTTTGCGCGGATTGTTCTGAGGATCGCGCAACACGATCCCATAAGCTCTGATAAAGTGGATACTGTGATCGGGATGGACGACCCGAAATTCGGTGTCGTATTGAGACTCTCCTGAAATAGATTGATGAAGGGAAACTTCGGCGGCGTTAAGGTCATCGGGATGTAGTCTACTCATCCAAACCTCGTAGAGAGAAATGGTAGCTGATTTTTCGGTGACTGCATACAGTTCATACATCCGCTCATCCCAATGGATGTTATTCTCGATAAAGTCCCATTCCCAACAGCCCATCGCTCCAGATTGAAGCGCTAAGACGAGGCGTTCCGATAGCTTTTGGGATTCAATCTCTCGTTTTTGGAGTTGCGCTGTGTAGGTTTGCAGATCTTGATAGAGTTCTGCTTGTTGTTGTTGCGATCGCGTTAGTTGAAGTTTGGTGATACAGCTATCATGTACTTGATTAACCGTATGGCAAAGCAAAACTGGGGTGACATCACTTTTTACCAGATAGTCATCCGCGCCCAGTTTCATCGCTCGCACCGCAATCTGCTCATCACCTTTCCCAGTCAAGACGACCACACAAGATCTTTCGCTGGCTGGACTTTTGGACATGGATTCCAACAATTCTAACCCGTTGCCATCGGGCAGATTTATATCTAGTAATATGACATCAGGATGTTGCGATCGCCATAGTTCCAGCCCTTCTTCTAGTGTTTCTGCCTTGGTAATCGCATAGGAATATTCCGTATCCGATCGCAGATAGCGGATATAGGTGTCGCGATCAATATCAGAATCATCTACAATCAAAATTGTGACTAAAATCTTGTTAGTCGGAACTTCGATATTGCTCTTGGCTTCTAACAATGGAAGGGCGAAGGTAGTGGCATACAAAGAGGTCATAGGCTCAGGTGATGAATTGTCCATAACTAGGTAAAACCGTAAATTGGAACCAATTTTGAAATAGAATTTGTACAGTCTGCTGCATTTCTAAAACCCCCATCGGCTTAAGCATGTAAGAATTTGCGCCATATCGGTAACAAGTTTGAATATCGTGAGCGCTACTAGAAGTAGACAAAACAATAATTGGAATCATTTGCAGATCGGGAGTTGCTTTAACCTTCTTGATAATGTCACGTCCATCAGTACCAGGAAGGTTCAGATCGAGCAGGATGCCAACGGGCAGAGGCGCTTTTAGGTTTTGATAATCTCCTTGACGAAATAGATAATCTAACGCTTCATCCCCATCTTCAAATCGTAAAAACTTATACTGCGATCGCACAAGTTGGTCAAGATTTTGCGTGACCCGCAAAAAAGTATAGAAATCTTCATCACTATCTTCAATAATCATAATGACAGGATGAGTGAGGTCTTCCCAAGCCGAAGTCAATAGCCTTGGTGTGTCGGTCTTCATTGAGTGACACCTCCATTTTGAATTGGTAACGCAAACGAAAATGTCGTTCCTTTGCCAAAGGTTGATTCTACTTGGATTTGACCGCCATGACGCTCGACGATCTTTTTAACAATGGTTAATCCTGCGCCAGTGCCACCTCCATACTTACTAGATGCATGTAATCTCTTAAAGATGCGAAATACCGATTCTAGATGCTTTTCACGAATGCCGATGCCATTGTCGCGCACATAAAAAGTAAAAATGTTATGGGGCTGTCCATCGGATTCAATCCAGCTAATTTCTGCCCATTTTTCAGCCTGATTATTGTACTTAAAGGCATTGGATATTAAATTCGTAAATACTTCTTCGATCAAAACCCGATCGCCAAATACTGTTGGTAGCGATCGGGGAATGTGAATCTTGCAGTTGACCCATTGGGGATTCATGCTAAATAATTCGGTCACATTCTGCAATAAATGATTGAGATCGATCGAGTTCATTTGCAACTCTTGACGACCTAAGCGGGAAAATTTCAACAAGGATTCGATTAGTAATTCCATACGGGTAGTCAGCCTTACAAGCGTGTGCAGCTTTTCAGCGCCTTCACCCTGCAAGATTTCGCCATAGTCATCTAACAAAAAAGTAGCGTAGTTGTGAATGCCGCGCAGAGGTTCTTTTAAATCATGGGAAGCGATGTAAGCAAACGCATCTAGCTCGTTATTGATCCTTTCTAGTTCCAAATTGATATTGGCAAGTTCCCCCGATTGACGTAACACGATGTCGATGATTGCTCGGCGCAATTCGATCACTGCTTCTACTTCACAGTGCAGCCAATGGTTCGACTTGCCACTGACGATCTGTTGCCAAGCCTCAAAAGACTTACGTGGAAATATTGTCAAACTACCATCTGATTCTATTTGATTGGGTTTATCAGGATTGCCTGCCCAAGTCACGGTCTGCAATATTTCAGGACGGAACCAAAGGATATATTGACTCTGGATTTTGGAGATTTCCATCGCTAGCAGACCACTAGCGACATTTTTGTATTCTTCTGCGATCGGATAGAGACTAGACAAACTATCAGTAACAAAAATATCTTGCTTAAATAGATTACGCAGCCAACGGATCAAAGTTTTTATCGCTTCTTGATTAGGAGTTTGACCAATCAAGATGATGTCGTCACCATCACACACTGCCGCACCCGAAGCACCTGTCAGATTTAACAAAGCTTCATGGTCTGAAACGATCTCTTCCACAAAATTGGAGCTGGTTACTTTAGTTAGACGTTCTACAAATTGACCTTGAATTATCTTCAGATTTAATTTGTAGTCGAGGTTTTCATTATTCTCTTTAGTCGCCAACTCTGTTGACATTAACTGCCCCAAAAATTCGCAAACAGTACGAATTTCATAGGGGACAAGTTTTGGCGTATGGTGGTGACAGGCGATTAATCCCCAAAGCTTCTGCTGCTGAATGAGGGAAACTGACATCGAGGCAACAACACCCATATTTTTGAGATATTCAATATGCAGTGGTGACACAGCCCGTAAGCCGCAATAGCTCATGTCGAGCCGTGTTTCAGAGTTTGAAACTAGCCCTATCGGCTGATAGCTTACATCTGATATCAACCGCAGCCAATTGAGTGTGTAAAGATACTTAGCCTGTTTAGGAATGTCAGAGTCAGGATAATGCATTCCTAAAAAAGGTTCTAAATCATCCTGCTTAGATTCGGCAATCACTGTACCATCGCCACCCTCATTAAAGCGATAGATCATCACCCGATCAAATCCTGTCAGTTCACGCATTTCCTGAACCACTAAGTCACATAATGCAGCCAGATTTTGCGTCGTCTGCATTTTTGCCAAAGTAACTTTGATATGGCGATAAAATTGAAAAAAGTCACTCTTTGACGCGAATTCTACTGGTTCTAATTCGAGGACAATCTCACCAGTAGGAGCGCGATGGACAACTCCATTAAATGGGCGCACCACACCATCAGCATTAGCAATCGCAAGATTCAATGGATTAACATGCTCAAAGCTATGATCAAGACAAGCCCGAATCACTTCGATCAGATCGCGGCGATCGCTACTAATAAAATCAGCTAAGGGGCGATCGAGCAAATCAGTAGCCGCCATTCCTAAAATTTCATAAGCATTTTCACTCACCTGCATAATTCGCAGGTCAGGCTCAGATAAGACCAGCAGTAAACCATGCGACTGAATATGTGCAGGAATATGTATAGGTTCGCGATCGCAGTTAGTCAAATTAACTGGATCAAGCCCACTAATCTTATTCTTGGAGATCTGCATCGAAATCTGGTTCATCAACTAATATCCTTATGCCAAGTCTTTTTCTTGGAGCTAAGCTATTAACACATAATTTACACAAACCTTAAAGCGAGATTATGCTCGAAACCTGAAAGCAACCTCTTTTCTTAAGATCAGATCGATCAGCTCTTAGGAGTAGCTAAGTCAACAACTAATCGCCCCCTAGCCCCCAATTCTGGGGGAACAAGAAAGCAAAACTCTTTCAAAGTCCCCCAGAATTGGTGGATTTAGGGGGCTTCTCATTTAGCGCCTTGCGCTATGTTGTAATAAGCGCCTTGCGCTATGTTGTAATAAGCGTAAGACGCTATGTTGTAATATGTAGTGGGTTAATGGAACTATAGCTATGTTTAAAACTGCTCAACCAGAACAGGTCAAGTATTTTTCCTTTGAAGATTACTATGAGTATGATGATGAAAGTGATAACCGCTATGAACTCATAGACGGAGAATTAGTGATGATGACATCAGAATTCATCTTTAACTCTGATGTGTCAATGAAATTATTGTTTAATTTAGCCAAGTTTATTCCACTCCATTTCTTAAAGTATAAAGAAGTGATGATTGAGGTGAGTGGACGTAGAGCTAAGGTCAGAATTCCTGATTTATTAATCTTGGGTGAAGAATGTCGCGCTGCTTTGGAAACAACCAAAAGAGGTGTGATTACCCATGATATGCCGCCACCATTAATTGCGATCGAAGTGGTATCTGTTGGGCGCGAGAATGAAGCAAAAGACTATCGTTTCAAGCGTTCTGAGTATGCCGCAAGGGGAATTATAGAATATTGGATTGTCGATTCGATGCGAAGTAAGATTACGGTTTTATCTTTAGTGGAAGGTTTTTATGAGGAACTTATCTTTACAGGTGATGCTTTGCTTAAAAGTGAAGTAGTTCCACAACTAAAGATAAAAGTGAGTGATATTCTCGTTTTGTCGTAAATGCAATTCATCAATTGCATCTACATTAATGATAGGCGGCGCGAAGCGCCGCCTATCATTGCTCCGCAATGTTATCAATTTTCTCGCGGATTGATAATTGAATTAGAGCGCGAATTAGGGAAATCCCAGAGAAACCAGCACCGACAAAAGCCGCGATCGCCCAATTACCATAAGCACCAGAAGCTCCCACTAATACTACTGCACCAGCTAACAATAAGAAACCCGTTAAACAAGCATAAATGAGAGCTTTCACCGCGATATTAATCCGCTTCAAAGTGCGATCGCTTTCTGAGGACTTAACTTGAATCATTAACTCGCCGCGCTCAATGCGTTCTTCCAATTTTTCTAAAAGAATTTCCATGCGACTGGGTTTATTGAGTTGATAAACCAAAAAATCCTTTGCTTGTTGGGCTAATGCTCCCAACGTATTCCCACGTCCTTTAGTTAACACAATGCTTTTCACAAAGGGCTGGGCGGCGGTGGTGAAGTTGTATTCGGGATCGAGAATTCGGGCAATCCCATCAAGCGTTGAGAGCGATTTGAGCAGATAGGTCATTTGGGGTGGCAAACGGAACGGTTGCTTCTCAAAGATGGCAACAACTTCGCTTTTGATCTGCTCAAATTCATAGATATTGACGGGGCGTTCCGTAAAGCGATCGAGGACAAATTTTAACATCCGTTTGATGGGACTCATATCAGAGATCGGCTCGATAAAACCCATGCTCATCAAGCTATCAACTACTTCATTCGTATCTTTACGCAGCACGGCAAAGAAGGTCTTGACCATTTGATCTTTTGCCATCGTCTTCACTTCCGCCATCATGCCATAGTCGTAAAAGATTAAACTGCCAGTGGGGCTAACGGCTAAATTGCCAGGGTGTGGATCGGCATGGAAAAATCCATCTTGGAGAAGCTGTTTAAGGTAGCAACAAATTCCTAATTGATTAATTTCTTTGGGATTTAATCCGCAGGCTTCAAGGGCTTGGCGATCGTCGATTTTAATCCCTGGGACATATTCTAAGGTCAAGACGATAGAAGTGGAATATTCCCAATAGACTTTAGGCACAACGATGCGGGGATAGCCTTCAAAATTTTTGCGGAAGCGATCGGCATTTTTGCCCTCGATCGCATAGTCTATTTCCTGATAGAGAATCGTGAAAAACTCCTTATAAATTGCTTCTAAATTATATTTGCGTGTCCAAGCAAAATAATGTCGAAAGACTCTAAGTAATTTACCAACCGCAAGTAAATCGAGATCAAATAGTTTCTTTAAGCCCGATCGCTGCACTTTAACTACAACTTCTTCACCAGAGTAGAGGGTGGCGCGATGTACTTGTCCTAAACTTGCCGCCGCGAGGGGAATTTCATCAAAATCTCGATAGATCTGATATAGCGGTTTGCCTAGTTCAAGTTCGATGATGTCTCTTGCTTCTTTGCCACTAAAAGCGGGTACTTTGTCTTGAAGTTGCGACAAATTGCTGATGTATTCAGGCGGTAACAAATCAACACGAGTAGAGAGCGACTGCCCGATCTTAATGAATGTGGGTCCCAGATCGAGCATATTCCGAACCAGCCACTCCGCCCTGCGACTGCGGGTAAGAGACGTGTTATTTTGCCAAAACCGATCCCACCAGATAAAAAATAGAAATGTAAACGCAGTCAGAAATACTTCACGTTGACGGGCAAAGGAAGATCTTTTATGTTTCTGCCAGCGTAGCTTTCGGGGTGGTAATTGGGCGATCGCAGACATACTTTTGGCAAGTTTCTGGCAAGTAATGGCTTTGCTGAATAGCTTTGCTTTGTCTATATTACAGTCTTTTGCAAAATTACAGTCTTTTGTAAGCAACTAGGTATACAGCAAAAATAGCAAGACTTTGCTATGGTTATATTTGTTGATGCTCTCAAGAACTAGCAAAGCCTAGAGTTACACAATTTTGGCTAACAATTTAGCGAACATTTTTGGGAACTCTTTGCCTAACAATTTCCACTTTTCTTATTTTTTCTAACTATTCCTAGAGGTAATCCACAATGGGTGAAATCACCAGAGATGAAATCCGCGAACGCTTAGGCAATATCGATCAAATTCGCGATATCATTTTCGGCGCACATTTGCGCGAATTTACCAGTCGTTTAGATAAGTCTGAAGCAGCTGTTGAGGCTATTCAGCAAGAAGTCAGCGATCGTCTGAGCGAACTAAAATCAGTTTTAGCACTGGAATTACGCGCCGCCGTTGAGTCCATTGATAAGCGCCTAAAAACAATTAGCGCCACGACTCAAGAAGAATCTGCCGATTTGCGTCAACAGTTTGATCGCATTAACCGCAAATTTACCAATAGTATCGAAACCCTTGATGAAACTGTCGAGGCGCAAAGGGTTGCGTTGCGTGATGAGCTTGCCCAAACTAGAGATAGCCTCCAAAGTGAGACCCGTGAACTGCGATCGCTAGTTTTAGAAGAGCTAGATCGTCATTTCTCGATTTTGCGCGAAGATAAGATCTCTAAAGATGACATGGCTGAGTTGCTATTTGAACTGGGCATGAGGCTAAAGGGTTCGGAGTTTGTGCCTGAACTTCGTGAAGCTGCTGAAGAAAAGGTAGAGGAAAAGTATGAGCGGATTAGCATTGAGCCAGCCCCAAAGACTGAGCGGGTGTCTTCGTTGAGCACCGATACTGCTTCGGCTACCACAACGGCTAAAACGACCTCTCGCACTAAATCTAAGCTGTAAATTGCCTCTGAGATTGCCTCTGAGATTGCCTTTCAGATTAAGAAACAATTGTCTGCGTTTCAGGGTATAGATCCCCCCCAGCCCCCCTTAAAAAGGGGGGAGAATTGATTACTGATGTTACGTGGAACGTAGATGATGAATCTCTTGCTGCTAGCGTAACAGGACAAGCACGGGGGCATTGCCCTTACCTGAGAAATTCATGTTTTGTAGGGGCTGCGCCCCCGTGCCAGCCCCCAACCTTGAGGATCACAGGAATTCCTTCTACGTAACATCAGTTAATTAAATTTTCTTCTTCCCCTTCACAAGGGGGATTGAGGGCGATCGCTTAGAATTTTTTACCACCGAAACAGTAATTCTTAAAAACAGTATGGCGGAGAGAGATCGGAATTTCAAAAATGACGCTTTGAGTAATAACGCTTTGAGTGATGTTGAGAAATTTTTATTTCTACTCTCCGACCTGAAAATTATTGATGGTGACAAAAACGAACTAGAAACTGCCTCAAATTCAAGAGTCGGGGAGCCAGATGAGCCAATCCTTGAATCTTTAGAACCAAGGCGATCGCCAATCCCCTATTCTTTCCCCAGCCTTTTAGACGAGCTACCATTTTTACAGAATATTCCACCTGTTAGCAAAAATGGTTTTGACGAGCATTATCAAAAAGATCAGGAAAACGAGCGCGAAAACGAAACTTTAGCTCTCTCCAATGAAACCTCAGATATACCGTTATTTAAAGAAAAAGAAGAAACAGATACTATCAACCTGATTCAAAGTCTTTTCTTAGAAACTGAAGAAACATCTTCCCCAACCAAATCCCGAACCAAATCCCAATCTTCCGATCGCTCTTCATATCAACCTAAACCTTCAATTCGCTCTCAGCCAAAATTAGAAGATGTTGATATTTCTGAGACAAGCACAGCCAATGAGGATGACAATAAAGCGCTCCATCTTTTACAAGATATTTTAGTGGTTCCAGAATTGGAAGATCTGCGAACTTTTAAAATTTCTGTAGAACAAAAGTTGGGAATTGTCGAAAGTCAGGTCAACAGCCCCGATCTGATGAATAAAATCAAGGAGTTAGAGAACCTAGTCCAACATGCATCATTCGATCTTGACAATTTAGGCGGAAAGCTTGCCGAGATTAGTCATGAGCAAGTAAATATTCCTACAGAAATTGCTGGTGTCCGCGATCGCGTTGCTCAGTTAGAACAGCATCTGTACGAGCCTAATGAATTGGTGCAGCTTTTGTTACCGATTATTGCTGAACTCCTAAGCCTCAAGGTGACTCAATCTAGAGAATCCATGTGTCAAGCAATTATGCCAATTATTGCCGAAGTGATTTTTGAGCGATCGCAACTTGATCGGGTTGCCATGAGTCAAGCGATCTCCGAGATTTTACCTAATGCGATTACCGAACGTATGCGTAGTAATCCGCAAGATATCGCCCTAGCGATCGCCCCCGAAATTGCTTCAGCAATCCGAGAACAAATTCGACTAGACCGTGATTCCATTATCGATACGCTAGCGCCAGAGATGGGAGCCGCTATTAAACAGCAGATTGTACTGGAGCGGGATGCGATGGTTGACGCGCTCTATCCTGTGATTGGTAACACGATCGCCAAATATTTTGCCGAAGCCATTCGTTCGATTAACGAAAAAGTTGAGCAAACCTTTAGTGTAGAAGGATTTCAACGAAAAATCCGCGCAAAAATGCAAGGGGTATCAGAAGCAGAACTCATTCTCAAAGAATCAACACCTTTTGATATTCAAGCGATTTTTTTGATTCATAATCTTTCAGGATTGGTAATGGTTGACATTCAACAGAGTGATCTCGATGAACTCGTTGATCCCATTGATTCAGATATGTTGGCAGGTATGTTGACGGCGATTCGCAGCTTTGCTAATGAATGTATGTCGCGGGCATCCAGTAATACAGAACTTGATGCAATCAACTATAGTGGCTCGAAAATACTGTTGGAAGTAGCTGGATATTGCTATTTAGCCGTTATCATTCGTGGCGAGCCCGATCGCGCCCTAGTAACCAAAATCCGTGATGTGTTTGCAAGGCTTGTACAGATTTATGGCGATCGCTTCAAAGAGTTTGACGGCGATCCCAGTATGATTCCAACCGAAGTGGAAATAGATTTAAAAAGCTTGATCAAAACAACCCAAACTCAAGCTGCCCGAAAATCATCAAAAGCTCTGATTTTTGCGGGGTTAGCTGTACTTGCCTTGATTTTTATCCCGATCGGGATTTGGCAATATCAAGCTAATCGCGATCGCCAACTCGAAGCAAAGGTATTGGAAGAATTTGCCAGCACCCCTGAACTTGCTGTCTATCGCTTAAATGTGGCGGCTAATGGCGACTCACTCAAGCTATCAGGCAAATTACCCAATCAATCCTTACGCGATCGCGCTCTCCAAGTTGCCAATGAAGTTACTCAAACTGAACTTAAAGCAGGAAGCAGTAAAATCAATAATCAGATCTACGCGGTTAATGTGCCTCCTGATCCTGAATTAGTTGCCGCCGAAGTACAGAGGTTAACTACGGTGATGAACTATACAGGAGGTGTGAAGATTAGCTCTACATTTAAGAATGGAAGGGTCACAATTACAGGACAGATCGAACAACCCAGTATGATCCCCGCAATTACTCAGACATACACTAAAATCTCAGGAGTTCAAGGCGTTACTAATGCCACTAACATTAACGTTCCTAAGCTGCCAACAAGGATTTATTTCCCCTTTGCTGTTGTAGATCTACAACCAACTGATTTAGAAAAACTCGTCGAATTGCAAGCTTTCTTGGAGATGTATCCTGATTACAATATTAAGATTCTTACCAAAAATGATCATCTTGGCGATCGCGGGATTAACCAAAATCTGGGGCAGAAACGCGCTCAAACAGTATATAACGCTCTATTAAAACGTGGGATCAAAGCCAATCGGTTACATATTTCTGGGATAATAGAGATATCTGGTGATTCAGACTCCAACCCTATGTCGAGGTGGGTTGAGTTTCAGCCAATCTTAAAGTCAAAATCTTAAAGTCTAATCTTAAAGCCCCAGCCTAGAAATAATTAAATGCAGTCCGCTCCCAAAGTAATTTCTCAAAAGGTTTGTCTTGTCGGCGATTTTGGCGTAGGAAAAACAAGCCTAATTCGTCAGTTTGTTGATCGCCAATTTAGCGATCAATATTTGTCTACTGTCGGCGTAAAAATTTCACGTAAACTAGTTGCTATACCCGATAAGACTCAAGAGCAATTGCAGTTGATTGTTTGGGACATCGAAGGTAGTACCCGCTTTAAAGCGATCGCCCCTACCTATTTGCAAGGAGCCAAGGGAGCCGTCATAGTCGCGGATGTCACCAGACAATCTAGTGTCGAGAATCTCGAAGATCATGTTCAGCTTTTTCGCTCTGTTTGTCCGAAGTCCAGTCTAATCATAGCTCTGAATAAAATCGACTTAATGGAAAACAATGAAAGAGAGCAAATATGTCAAGAGATTTTTATGAAGTTTAATAGCCTCAAGATTCCTGTATATACTACATCAGCAAAAACAGGCGAAAATGTAGACAAAATCTTCCAATCCTTAGCAATTCGGATGGTAATGTTAGAATAAAAATGTCAATACAGTAGAGGCGGGTTTAGTAGATAATTCTGTGTGAAGCAAGATCTATATGTAAAACCCGCCCTACTTTAGAAACTTCTAGGTAACGTTCAGTCAGTCATTTGGTGTTCTCCTACTCCATTCACTATCATGAAACAATCGAAAATCCTCAGAAAACTGCTTACCGCTTCAGAGCGATCGTTCATAATTATTGATCGTGATTTTGTGATTATCGATAGTTCCTATGGCGCTGAAAGATTTTCTGAAAATCCTCATGAATCGATCTTAGAGAAAGATATTCGCCATGTATTTCCCGAAACAATAGGATTAGAGGAAACTTTCAATGATATCTGGATTAATCAAACTACGAGTTTCGAGCTTAAAGGAATCTTTCGTTCCACCAATGCTAAGCATCCTCTTTATTTTGATTTCTATATTATCGGTACGAATGAATTAGAAGAATCTGACAAAAATATTATAATTTGCATAGAAGATACAACAGAATTAATGATGGTGTCTCAGAGTCTCATGCAAAGAGCAAATGAGGCGGAATTACTTGCCAATGCTTTAAAAAAATCAAATGAATATGTCGATAAAATCATCTCCACAATGGCGGATGCATTAGTTGTTACTGACAATCGCGGCAACATTAAAACAATCAATCCCGCCACCATTAATTTATTTGGTTATTCCCAATCTGAGTTAATTGGTAGCTCGATCGCCATATTATTTAAAGAATCAGAACAGCTTAGTTTGTTTCAACACAATTCTCATCATCAGAGTGAGATATCAAATGACAATTCAAATGGCGATCGCAATTTTCAGAATATTGAAATAGCCTGTCTATCCAAGACGAAAGAAGAAATTATTGTGTCTTTCTCCTGTTCAACTATATTCAATCATCAACTGGAATATCTGCAAAATAATATTAAACCAACTAATCACTTCGTTTATATTGGCAGGAATATTACGGAAATTAAACGTAAAGAACAAGAACTATTAGCGGCTAGACAAATTGCAGAACAGTCAGCCCAAGCAAAAAGCGTTTTCCTAGCGAATATGAGTCACGAGATTCGGACTCCAATCAATGGTGTATTGGGAATGACGGAAATACTGCTCGGAACAGTTCTAAATGAACGCCAGCAGGACTTTGTGGAAAATATCCGTCTGAGTGGAAATTTATTGCTGAGTTTGATTAATCGCATCCTTGATTTGTCAAAACTAGAAGAAGGGAAGTTGGAACTGGAAAATTTATCCTTCGATTTAGAAGATTGTATAGAAGAAGCCCTTGAAATCTTTGCTTTATCGGCTCAGAAAAAAGGGTTAAGTCTCAATGCTGTGCTTGAAGATAATTTACCTGTGCTACTGCTGGGCGACACCGTGAGATTGCGTCAGATTTTGATTAACTTAATTGGTAATGCGATTAAATTTACTGATCAAGGCGAAGTCTTTATCAAGGTTGAACGCGATCACGCCTTTGAAGAAACTTTACCGACAGATAATCAACCAGATGATCAATATCAAACTCCATTCTATTTACGATTTTCTATCTGTGACACAGGCATTGGCATTGATCCAAAAGACCATGATAAACTTTTCAAACCTTTTTCTCAAGTTGATGCTTCCACAACTCGTCGGTTTGGTGGTACAGGGCTAGGATTGTCGATTTGCCAGCAGTTAGTAAGTCTCATGCAAGGAGAGATCGGCGTATCAAGTTGGGACGACAATAGAAATGGAACTTGTTTTTGGTTCACAATTCCTTTTTATCCCCAAGCTAAAGACAAGTCTCCTGCCTCTAGAGAAAATGCTCAAGCTTTGCTGGGTAAAAATGTTTTAGTTGTCGATGGGAATCAACATACCCGCGAATCTATCGCCTATTATCTCAAAAACTTTGGCGCAAAGATCTATTTAGCCGCCAATAACCTAGAAGCGATCGCGCATTTGGATACAAACACTCAAATTGATGTTGCTTTGATCGATCAGCGATCGACAGATGTAAATCAAATTGCAAGTCAAATAGAACTGATTCAACAGATTCGAGAGAAACAACAGTTTGCCGATTTACCATTGATTGCAATATTTAATTCTAATTTTCAAGGCGATCTTCAAACGATTATTAATCAAGGATTTTGCGGCTATTTAACCAAGCCAATTCAAGGACAGCGCATGTTGAAAGCAATATTATCAGCCCTTAACATCGAATCTTCTTCACCTCTTGATGTTGCTAGCATAAATAAACTTCCCAGTTCTAGTACAAACTTTCTATTCGATGAAATTACCATAAATACAAATCAATTTACGGAGGTGGTAGAGTCCTTCCCAGAAATTCCCCATATCGGTGAGTTGAGCAATTTAAGAATTATCTTGGCTGAAGATAATCTGGTTAATCAGAAGATTATGATTGCATATTTGACAAAGCTAAACTGTGTCTTTGACTTGGCTGAAAATGGCGAAGAAGTTCTGGAATTACTTAAAAGCAAGGATTACGATGTAATCTTAATGGATTGTCAGATGCCATTGTTAGATGGATATGACACCACGCAAGCAATCCGCGAGATGGAAGCAAATCATCAGTTATCCAAACATATAGTCATCATCGCTATGACCGCTAATGCATTTGCGGAGGATCGCGATCGCTGTTTGGCAAGTGGTATGGATGACTATCTCAGTAAACCGCTTCGCAAACAACAACTGAAAGAAACTCTAGAACGATGGATGCAAAATATTTAGAGTGTGCGGCGCTTCGCGCCGCACACTCTTTTAGTAAAGTTCATACTTCATCAACTGACAGGGTAATGTGCCATTGAGTACCGCCGTCCGTTCCGCACATTTCAGCCCAATTGTCTGAGAGAGTTGCTTATTGCCACTGAGAACAAACGCTGTCCATCCCTTAAATCTTTGTTTGAGAACATTCCCTAACTGTTTATAAAAAGCACCCAAATCACTATCTCTTCCCAATCTTTCTCCATAGGGAGGATTGCAAAAGAGAACACCACTATCCGCAGGAGCCACAACTTCCGCAAGATCTATTGCCGAGAAATAAACATGATTGGCTAAACCGCAGTTTTTGGCATTAATAATTGCCTGATCAACGACTTCGGGATTGCGATCGCTACCCCAGATTGGTGCAGGCAAAGCGTCTAAACGATTATCATCAGCTTCTTGAATTAATCTCGCTAAAAGCACTTGATCAAAATCTAACCAACTCTCAAATCCAAAGCGATCGCGAAACATCCCTGGAGCTATATTTAGAGCTTTTAAACTTGCTTCTAAGGGTAAAGTTCCTGAACCGCAGAGGGGATCGTAAAACATTTGATCGGGTTGCCAACCTGACATTTGAATTAAGGCGGCGGCAAGAGATTCCTTAAGCGGAGCGGCTCCTACGGCGGGACGGTAGCCACGGCGATGCAAACTATTCCCCGAACTATCGAGACTAACCGTACAGCCATTGTCATCAATATGTACGCCGATCCGCAAATCTGCATCCTGTACATCTACATCCGAGCGATCGCCAAATTTCTCTTTTTGTTGATCCACAATCGCATTTTTAACTTGCAGTGCGGTGAAATGCGTATGATTCAGATGATCATTTTTACCCGTAGCATTCACCGCTAAGGTCATCTCAGGGGTTAAATATTCCGACCAGTCAATCGCCTTAATCCCTTTATACAGATCATCTGCATCAAGGCAATCAAATAGATCGAGATGCATCAAGACTCGAAATGGTAGCCGCGCCCAAAGGTTTACTCGATAAAGTAAATGGCGATCGCCTTCAAAACTGACTCCACAAAATCCCGCCTCAACGGAATGTGCGCCTAATTGTTCTAGTTCTTGTGCAGCGAGGGCTTCCAAGCCTCTAGCTACGGTTGCAAAATATTGATTCATTAACCTATGATACTGTCACAGCGCTAAATTTGTTATTTGAGATTATCTGAATGATTTTGCAAAAACTATTTCCTTGTCTAAAATAGGGGAGTAAAATACCAGATATTCAAACTTCTAAATCAAGGAAAAAATCATGCTTGAATTTGTAAAGTACCAAGATCGCAGCCAATATCCTGATCGCGAATTTCCTACTCTTTGTGATTACTTCACAATGCTCAAAGATATGCTCAAAAAAGCAGGACAAATTCCCTCTATTCTTGCTGTAGTCGCAGTATTCCCAACTAAACCCAGCACCAAAGACCCTCGAAAAATCACTTTTTATGCATTTAGCAACAATGAAACGCCCTATGGTGCGATAAACGAATTATCTGGCATATTCGGTGATTTTTATGGGAAAACAGATATTCTTCCTTGTATAGATCCGATCTTATTATCTGATTTAAATCAGGTTTCGAGCCTTCCATCATATCTACGGCGCAAATTAAAAGCCAGAGGTGCAATCTTGTATGGAACCTAAGTATGGTTATCAGCGAATTGCTGAAAGGTCACTTTTAGCTTGCGATGCTTTGATTGATGTGGGATGTGGGTATACATGAAAAAGCAACTTTCTTGGTTTATCATGCGTTTGAATCCACTGGTTGCGCTCTTGCAAGCCACTATGGTTTAAAAGTGGGCATAGGAATTTCCCATAGAGATAAACTCGACAAATTCAAAGAGTCTACTCAAATATCTAAAAATACCGATCTTGTAAATGGGTTTCTAAAGGTAGCTGTGGATCTAGAAAGCCTTAGAAATAAGGTTCTTTATCCAAAAATCAATCGACATGGAAATATTACCAAAATGCCAGAAGATCAAGTTACACTCGATCAAGTCAAGAACTTAAAAAATAAAGTTTTTGAGATTTGGCTGTTGATAAATAAAGTTATATAACAATACACTTGTTATTGCTGACACATAATACAAAAGGGAGGGGTTGCAACTTGAGGATTGGGAAAGTATAAATTGCGCCTGTGGTCTATTACAAAGCAAAGGGAATATTTTTGTATTTACCCGCATACAGCCGATCATGAGAATAAAGCGATATAATCGATCGCAAGAACTTTCAAAAATTAGGAAAACTCATGAGTGATTTACCTGAAGACGATCTTGAAATTATTTTGGTGGATTTTAAGGGTGCTGGAGGATCGTTGGGACAGGTTAGCCGCTCGACATCGCCTGAGGAGATTACGAAGCAGTTGGTGGAGCAGTCGCAACGAGCAGTAAATGGTGCGATGGGGACAATTCGGTTGATGGCAAATCGCACGATCGCTACTCTTGATACGA
>JBAXTW010000004.1:0-89939 GCA_037129985.1 Pseudanabaena sp. ELA645
ATTAATCTTTCTAGATAATCCCATTTTACCTGCTCTCAAACCTGAGTAGTCACTAGGATTAAAGATTATGAACTTAGAAAATAGTAATACATCAATTGTGAATGATGTTGAAGATAGGGTAACTATGGATGATCATGTAAATGGATTTCAAAAACCTGAACAAACTAATGCTAACCGCGATCCGCTATCTGGAGAACTCGGCTCACATCCTTTAGGAACAGGTATGGGAGCCGTAGGTGCAGGTGCGCTTGGTACAATGGCAGGGGGTGTAGTCGGCGGTCCAATTGGCGCGGTAGTTGGCGCGGTGATTGGCTCAGTGGTTGGTGGCTTAGCTGGAAAGGATGCAGCCGAACAAATAAATCCGACATTTGAAGATGCCCATTGGCGTGAGATCTATAGTTCTCGTCCTTACGTTGAGAAAGGAACAACCTACGCTGATTATCAAACGGCTTATCGCACTGGATATGAAGGCTACGATCGCTATGGTCATAGTGGTCGTAGTTATAGCGATATTGAGGTAGATTTGCGAATTGATTATGAATCCGATCAAAGTGGAAGCCTACCTTGGGAAAAGGCTAAACATGCAGTGAGAGATGCTTGGGAAAGGGCTTCAGATTCGTTTCGGAACTAACAAAAAATCGCCCGCTACGCGGGCGATTTTTTGTTATGTTTTGCTGCTAAGCACTGTATAATCTACACACGCGGCGCTTCGCGCCACCTATACATATCTAATATGTGTAGATATTGAGATTGCTTAGATTTTATGCGAATCCTACTAGTAGATGATGAAGAAGAACTTGCTGAACCCTTACATCGAATTTTGACAAATCAAAAATATGTGGTAGATGTGGCGAATAGTGGCGATCGCGGGTGGGAATTGGCTCAAAAAGGTGGATATGATTTACTGATTTTAGATTGGATGATGCCCGAAAAATCAGGGGTTGAAATCTGTAATCAACTGCGTCAGAGGGGAGACAGCACACCAGTTTTGATGCTCACAGCCAAAGACACTCTGGACGATCGCGTTGCAGGTTTGGATAGTGGAGCCGATGACTATCTCGTAAAGCCTTTTGAGTTGCGTGAATTACTCGCAAGGGTGAGAGCTTTACTCCGCCGCGCTCCCGTTGTCACCAATAATGACCTTTCGCGTAATGAATCTTTGCCGTTAAGTTATGGTGATTTGCAGCTTGATCGCCATAATCAAATGGTCTATCGTGAGCAGATGGCGATCGCTTTAACCGAGAGAGAATATCAACTTTTAGAATATTTCATGTTCTATCCTAATCAGTTACTCAGTCATGAGCAGATTTCACAACATATTTGGAAAGAAGGGGAAGATATTCCGACTAGTAATGCCTTAGCCGCCCAAATCAAATTATTGCGCCGTAAAATTGATCGCGATCGCGATATTTCTCTAATCAACACTGTTTATGGTAAGGGCTATCGCTTTGGCTAAAAAATATCAATAAAGGTTGCACGGCTCCGCCGTGCAACCTTTATTATTTAAACTGACATTGCTTGCAATGGTGCAAAATCCACACCAAGTACTGGTAACTCGCAACGATCTTGATACACACTTAGATCGAACCAGAAGGTACTGCCCACCCCAACCGTACTCTTAATATGAATCTCACTATGGTGCTTCTCGATAATATTGCGGACAATTGACAGCCCTAAACCAGTACCCTCCAGCGTGTGAACCTTATCCTCAACACGGAAAAACCGATCAAAAATGCGATCGCAATCTTCCGCAGGAATACCATAGCCCGTATCCTCAACCTCGACCCGTACATAATTCACAGTGCGATGGGGCTGAATGGTAGTTTGATCTTGCCAAGGATAGATCCGAATCGTTACTTTGCCACCAGTTTCCGTAAACTTGAGCGCATTACCGACAAGATTCGATAAAACTTGCAAAATCAAATCATAATTACCCCAGATTCGGTCAAGATCGGGCGCAATTTCATGGATTAGTTCAACGCCCTTAGAAGAAGCATTAAGTTTATAAGTCCTCACCGTTTGTTCAATTGTTTCTGATAAATCGATCGCTGAGAAATGAAATTGACGACCCGACTCTAAACGTGACAGATCCAACACATCATTAACCAGTCGCGTTAGGCGATCAGTTTCACTATTGGCTGTGCCGAGAAATTCTTTTTTCTGGTCATCACTGAGTTCATCGCCATATTCATGCAAAGTCTCGATAAAAGACTTGATGTTAAACAAAGGTGTGCGTAATTCATGGCTAACATTGCTAATAAATCGACTCTGCGCCGCATTTAGCTCCACCTCACGGGTGATGTCCTGAATCGTGATCGCAATCCCCTTGATCGCATTGCTGGTGCTTAATACGCTGGTAATCCAGATCCGAAAGGCATGGGCAAGCACTGAGTCCTTATCCCCCGAAGCCATAATCCGAAATTCACCGCCCTCGCGATCGCCTGTCGCAATTTGCATTAGCGATCGCCCTAAATCTTCACTAAGGCGATCGGGCAGAATATTGAGAATACTTTTACCTTTCCAATCCTTTTGAGCTAAATCCTGATCCCAGCCCATAATTTTGATCGCCGCAGGATTCGCCAACACAATTCGCATATCCGAATCGAGGAGTAACGCCCCATCTGCGATCGTTGATACCAAAGTTTCTAACTTAGTCTTTTCCGCCGTCAACTCCTCAATATTTTGTTCTTCATATTTTTTCAGCCGTTGCGCCATCTCATTAAAACTACGGATTAATTCCCCCAATTCCCCACCAAAAGGCAAATCAATTCGCTGTTTAAAATTACCGCTAGCAATATTTTGCACCCCCGCCACTAATTCTCTGAGTGGGCGCGTGATCGTCACCGCATTCGAGGCGGCTCCCAAAATCACCATCGCCCAGATCGATACAAACACGGCTGTTGTCACATCTAATGTCAGCCCCGATGAAGCCACCGCCGTTGGGTTGGGGTTAATCCCGATCGCAATAATCCCCAAAGATTTACCATCATGCTGCAAATTTACAAATACATCGGTGACTTCCCCCTGCGGTGTAACATGCTGACGCACTAAAGGGCGATCGGGACGCATCATCGGATCTTCGGGTAGTTGAATGCGTCTCCTGATACTTAGTGAATTTTGTACCTCATTAGATGTGAAAGGAATCCCATAAAAAATTTCCCCATCAGGATCAGCGTAGAGAATATAGCGAATACTGGAACTACTATCGTAAAATTCTTTAGATAGTCGCGTTACTTCCTTAATATCGTTTTTGGCAACTAATGGCGCAACGTTAGCAGCAAGCAACAGTCCCAAATCTTTACCAAACCGCGTATCATTAAGACGAGCATCCATTTGAATATCGTTCACAGCCCAAAAGGTGACAGCACTCATCAACAAAGAGACTAGTAGCGTAATCAGCGCCATTAGTTTTGTCTGCAACGAAAATTCTGTCCACCAACGTTGGGGTTTAGTATAAATTTGCAGGAAAAAGTTCATCTTTTTGTAGGCTTTTGTTAGTTATTTGTAGAGCTTTTCGTTTACTATGTGCAATCAAAATGCAAGGATTGAGGATATCAAAATGGATGAGGCTAGCATCGTCAGTGCGTTACAGGCAGATCTACAAGACTACAAGATAAAACCGCAAATTCGTCGTAAAGACTCGCAATTACATGTACTGATTACCAGATCTGAGGGCGATGATTTAGATTATGCCACCCTCTATGATATTGTCAAAAACCGCATAGACAAACTATCGATTGAAGGAGCCGATAACCTCGTAATGTACGGTCGATTAGCTGGAGCCAAACAACCTGAATGGCAAAAATCTACCAGTATTAAGCCACCTTTACCGTTAATTGAGCTTGATCTTGACGAATTAGATGATTTTGGTGATATCGGTGCGATCGGCAGTTTCATGAAGGATTCTACTGATGATGACACAGAAATTCAGGTTAGTAAGCTTTGGTCAGATAATACGGTAAATGTTCCTGACAGTATTTCTACATTTACTCCTGCCAATATTCCTGTGAACGTTTCTGATGAATTAGACAAATTTGAGCAGGATCTTGAGGCGGATCTTGAACTTAGCGCCCAGATTAATGTTCAGAAGCGGGGTAATGATAAAAGTAGTGATTTTGAGTTAGAAGATCTGAACTTAGATGATCTCGATTTAGACGCTTTTAATGCCGACAAACTTCCTCTAAAAGATTTAGATTTAGATCCCATTGAGCTAGATTCTTTTAGCGCAGGGCTGTCTAACAACTCCACCGTAAACAACAAAACCCCTGTTAACAGTAACGATTGGGGTGATGAAGATGATTTTGATCTAGCTCAAACTACGACCGTAGCGGCTCGAAATTTACCTTTGCCACCACCACTGCCGCCGACCAAACGCCTTGTACGCCAAAATGAAATCTCGAAAAGCGATATCCCTCAAAACGATGTCCAAAAAAGCGATATCCAAAAAACCGATGATCCTAGTGACGTTATTGGTAATGCTGTTGGTGGCGTTGATCAAACATCTGAATCTGCGTCCGAAAATATCGCTAAACCTATTAACAAATCGCTGCTTTTGTCTGTTGCGGTGATTGTCTCGGCGATCGCAGTTTTAGGAACTTGTGGCTGGTTGTTATGGGATCGCTCTGTACAACAACAATATTTAGTAAATGCTCGCAAACTTGATAACCAGAATCTTGATCCCAAAAAGATTCTAAAATTGGATTTGTTGGCAGAGAAACGCAATCAATTACAAACAACCGTTTCGCAGTTGGAATCAATCCCCGATCGCCCTGCTGCGCTATACGGGGATGCTCAGACTGAGTTACAGGGGCTACGTCCAAAATTAGGGGAGTTTGATCGCAAGGTCACGATTGAACAGGCTGCTAATAAAAACTTAGAGTCAGCAAAAGCCATCACGTTGGAAGCGGCTAAGTTAACCCAAAAAGCACCACACAAATCAACTATTTGGAAATCAGCCCAAGAAAAGCGTCAACAAGGGGTAAAGATGCTAGAGACTATTCCACCCGATTCGATGCTATATGCGGATGCTCAAACTCGTCTCAAGACTTATCGTGCTGGGCTACTTCAAATTACTAAAGTGGCTGAAATTCAACAAATTGCTGAGTCAATGGCGAGTGAAATTGTTAGCCCTGCTATTGTGAGTCAACTTAAACTATTGAAGACCAAATCTCCAGATAAGCAGAAGTTTTTGACACAGTGCAAACCGATTCTCCAGTCAGAACTCTCTGATGCTGAATCGAGGAAAGTTGGCTTGCAGACTCCGACCTTAACAGATTCTCTATGTGCTTATTATTGGGATTCTTAATGTCAAAAGAATGTAGTGGCAATTCATGAATTGCCACTACATTCTTTAGCCTATGCGCTTTATTTGCAGAGGCTATTTAACTTTCATTCCTTAACAAAATAATAAATCTTCAGATAATTGATTAGGGCGATCGCCTTGATCTATCTGATTAGCATTCTGCTCACCGCCGATCCCATAGGCTTGCTGAATATTTTCAGTTGTTAGTACTTGTCGAGGTGTACCAAAATCAATTAAATGACGATTAAGCAGTAATAACTTGTCATATCGATCAAGTGAATTTCCCCACTCATGACAGCTAATCAACAGGGTTTTGCCCTCTTGTCTTAGCTCATTATAAATTTGCCACATTAACGCTTCCGTTTTTTTATCTACGGCGGTCATTGGTTCATCCAACAATAAAATATCCGCCTGTTGCGCCAAAGCTCTTGCCAAAAATACACGCTGTTGTTGTCCCCCCGAAAGATTTTTGATCGGGCGATCGCGTAATTCATAAAGTTCAACTCGCTCCAATACTTCGCGGACAATTTCTCGCGATCGGCGGCTCATATTGCCAAACCATCCCGTATGTAAAGTACGAGACATCATCACCACATTCCAGACCGTCACAGGATAGTCCCAGTCAATTTGCGATCGCTGTGGGAGATAGGCTATTTTTTGGCGGTGCTGCTTGATCGGGGTTCCCTGATAAAAAACTTGTCCTGCTTGGGCGGGGATGAGTTCTAGTATTGCTTTGAGTAATGTGCTTTTACCTGCGCCATTGGGACCAATTAGCCCCACTAATGAGCCAGCCGTGAGACTAAAGGAAATATCCGACAGCGCCGTTATTTCGCGATATCGCACTGATAGGTTCTGCACTTCAAGCATAGATTTCAAGCAGAGATGCTCAAGAAATGATAATCGTTATCATAATTATACTCATATAAGCCAAAAAAATGTTTAGGTAGGCTTGTCTCAGCAAAACATTTTGAAGCCTTATTAAATTTGGTTGTTAACAGCTACGGAGCGAATGCAGAACTACAGCCATATCACCGTTTAAGATCGCTTTTACATTTAAACGTAAGCCATCAAATTCTCGGCTATGTATAACTCCTGCGTCATCGGGAGTTAACTTCACATATTTGCCATTTTCTAAAATGAACCAATCAATTTCACGATCCAATGTCCGCCACACAATATATTCTTTAACGCTGTTACGTTCGTAGACACGTTTCTTAGCGTGCAAATCATAGGAAACCGTACTCGCTGCTATTTCCACAACTAGCTCTGGTGCGCCCGTGATGTAACCATCATCATCAATTTGAGCGTTACCACCTAACCGAAATAAGACTACATCTGGTTGCGGTTCGTTGTCTTCGTCAAGCCTTACTGTTGGCTCGATCCCGACCTCAAGTTCAGGAAACATGGATTGATATGTACCTAGCCAAATGAGGATTTGGGCATGAGGTTTAGCATGGGGGGTAAAACGTAAGGGAGAAGCCACGTGTACGAGTCCTTCGATGAGTTCGGCTTTTTTGATGTTGGATGCTGTGTAACGGCGTTCAAATTCAATGCGATTCAAGCGATCGCCATTTTCGAGAATAGTGAATATTTTGGGTGAATTGGCAATAACCATAGCATTTACAAATCCTGATAAATAGACTTTAAATAAAAGTGCCGCAAAGCGGCACTTTTATTTGTTTTTTAGGATGCGAAACTAGCGATCGCCTTACCAACAATCTCCAAAGCTTGATCGATCTCGGCGGCAGAGACAATCAAAGGTGGCACAAAGCGCACCACTTTCACACCCGCAGGGACTAACAACAAACCTTGCTCGATTCCTGCGGCGACCACATCACGCGCTTGGATATTGCTAGATTCTTGTAAGACTAAACCATCGATTAAGCCCCAACCACGGACTGAAGCGAGATGCTGTGGATAGCGATCGCATAGAGCTTGTAAACCAGTCCGCAGTTGTTGACCACGCTCTCTGACATTAGCAATCAGATTATCACTCACCATCGTATTGCAAACGGAAAGGGCTACAGCGCAGGCAAAGGGATTGCCGCCAAAGGTACTCGCATGATCGCCAGCTTCAAAGACATCGCAAGTGGATTTGCACATCATCGCGCCGATGGGAATGCCGCCGCCTAAACCCTTTGCCGATGTAAAAATATCTGGCTGAATGCCAAGATTTTCGTAGCCCCAGAGCATTCCACTCCGTCCCATACCGACTTGGACTTCATCAATAATCAGCAGAATTTTCTTCTCGTCACAAATTTCGCGAACACGGGCAAAATAGGCGCGATCGCCAGGATTGACACCACCTTCACCTTGCAAAGGTTCTAGCATGATTGCACAAAGCCGACCTGCATATTTTGTCACCGCAACTTCGAGAGCGGCAATGTCGTTGTAGGGAATATAATCAAATCCCTGCACTAATGGTGCAAAATTTTTGTGATATTTGGGCTGACCTGTGGCGGTTACTGTCGCAAGGGTACGACCATGAAAACTTGCATTGGCGGTCAAAATCAAAGGATCTTCGATGCCTAGTTTGGTATGGGCATACTTACGAGCCAACTTGATTGCACCCTCATTTGCTTCTGCGCCTGAGTTACAGAAAAATGCTTTGTCAGCACAGGAGTTTTGTACCAGCCATTTAGCCAATTGACCTTGGGGTGCAAAATAGAACAAATTAGAAGCATGATGCAAGGTTTGGATCTGCTCTGTTACCGCTTTGACCATCGCGGGATGGGCATGTCCCAACGTACAAGTAGCAATGCCAGCGACAAAATCTAAATATTCCTTGCCTGTGCTATCCCAAACTCGACAGCCTTCGCCACGCTCAAGGGCGATCGCAAAGCGAGCGTAGGTACTCATTACATATTGATTAAACTCGGCGATCGTGTCAGTACTTGCTTGATGGGCTGCTACCTGATGATCAGTTACCTGATGATCTACCTGTGTTGGAGATTGCACTTGTAGTGTAGTTGGTGACATGGATAAAAATGTGATAATGATGTTAATTTCATTATCGATGATATAAGAGTTTTCGTAGGTATTTCTGTAGTGGAATTAGCGCAAACGGACAAATAGCGGATTAATTAAGGGATAAAAATATGCCATACATCATCCAAAATCAAGGAAGCCCCTATGAACGCATTTGTGATCTCCGGATTGGGGTAAATACAATTGGTCGTGGACTCGACAATAGTATTGTCGTGGAGGATGATGCGCGTAGTCTCTCCCGTCATCATGCCGAAATACAGGTGACAGAAAAAGGGATATTTCTAACGGATTTGAATAGTAGTAATGGCACGTTAGTTAATCAAACCAAAATAGTCCAGCAAAAGTTAAATAATCGCGATTTGGTGCAGTTTGGCAGTGTCGTGTTTCAGTTTTTTGATGAAGATCGCCCTGCATTGACTAATTCAGAACCCGCCGCTATTGATGGTGTTGCCAGCCCAAGTGGAGGCTTGTCAATTGTCATGCGTGTGTCCCCCGAAAGATCGCGGGTGAATATGCAGGAATTGCTGCGACAACAGCAGCTAGTCACTACAGGCTCAGTATTGATGATTCAGGGGAATGATGAGGCGCAACGCACGGCGGCAAAGTTACGGGTTTTATTGGAGGTCAGTCAAGAACTTGCTTCACCTGAAGGTTACGGGACTTTACCTGAAAAAATACTAAAATTATTACTCAAAATCATGTCGGTTGATCGCGCCGTATTGTTGCTCGTCGATGAAAAAACAGGAAAACTGGAGCCGAAGGCTTGTCGATTTAGCGATCCCAATGCTACTGCCGACTTAGATTTTTATAGTCGCAAAATCACCGATTTTGTTTTAAATCAGGGAGACGCAATTATTAGTGATGATGCATCCCTCGATCGCCGTTTTGATAGCTCCCAATCGATTATTCAACAGGCAATCCAAGCTGCGATGTGTGCGCCATTAAAGCCTAGAGACAAGGCGATCGGCGTACTATATGTGGATAATTTATCGCGTGGTCATGCTTATCAAAAAGAGGATTTAGAGTTTTTGAGCAGTCTCGCTAACCAAGCGGCGATCGCGATCGAGAATGCCAATCTCTATCGGAATATGCAATCGGAAGTAATTCGGCGCACCAAATTAGAGCGATTTTTTCCCGCCGCCGTTAGCCAAAAGATTGATGAAGGTTGGGACTTAAATTGGATTATCGAGACGGAAGTGACGGCTTTATTTTCCGATATTAGTGGCTTTACCGAGATGACGGGAGCGATGCAGCCGCGCAAGGTGATCGAATTTCTGAATGAATATTTCAAGGTGATGGTCGAAGATACGGTCTTCCCTTTTGGCGGCACTTTGGAAAAATATATTGCCGATGCGCTATTAGCAGTATGGGGTTCGCCCTATCAAAAAGATGATGATGCGATTAGAGCCGTAAATGCGGCGATCGCTATGCAATGGTCTATGAGTAAGCTGAATGAGCAATGGAAAGAAGATGGGCGCAATCTCCATATCCAAATTCACATTGGCTTAAATACTGGCATGGTGGCTTCTGGGAATATTGGCTCCAAAAATTTGATTCAGTATACAAACATTGGCGATACGATGAATGTGGCTAGCCGCATTTGTTCTGAGGCAAAGGCTGGAGAAATCTTTATTTCTGAAAGCACGAGGGAAAAAATAGCTCTATTCAATTTGCCCTTAGAGAAATTGGAATTGGTGAAAGTAAAAGGGAAAGATGAACCATTACAGCTATATCGATTGCTTTGGCGAAATGTTGATGTGAGTGAATTAGTCAGCAAGACCAATGTAATTTTCCCTAGCGAATGAAATTACCGTTTACCGTATTATATTTGTACCTTATCTTAGGAAATAGAACTTAATGTCAAAAAAAGTCTTTATTACTGGTGCAAGTGGTTGTGTTGGTCATTATTTGATCGAAAGTCTCTTATCAAAAACAGATTATGAGCTATATCTGCTAGTACGCGATCGCCGTAAATTACAACTTGATTTAAGCGATCGCCCAAATGTGCATATCATCGAAGACTCGATGCAAAATATTGGTAATCATCGCGATCTGCTCCGCACGATGGAATTTGTGGTTAGTACTGCCGCAGGTTGGGGTGGTGAAGAAGCTTTTGTGGTAAATCGTGACAAAACCATTGAGCTATTTTCAATGCTTGATCCAGAAGTATGCGAACGGGCGATCTATTTCTCGACTGCGAGTATTCTCGATTCCCATAACCAGATTATCCGTGAAGCAGGAGAAATTGGTACAGATTACATTGCCTCAAAACATGCTTGTCTAGAAAATTTAGAAAATTCAATTATTCGCGATCGCCTGATTACTGTTTTCCCCACCCTTGTTTTTGGTGGCGCGGCGGATAAGCCTTATTCGCATTTGTCCAGAGGACTCAAAGATATTCTCAAATATGTGCCTTATGCGAGATTCCTTAAAACCGATGCGAGTTTCCACTTTGTCCATGCGATGGATATTGCTCAAATCATTACGCATTTGCTCACCGCCGATTCAGTTCCAAAATCTCCAGCCCGTTTGGTATTAGGCATGGAACGTTTGACAGCCCAGAGTCTGATTGCTCAGTTCTGTGAGCATTTAAATTTAAAGGTTGGTTGGCAATTTGAACTGACTCCATTTCTGATTGATGCGGTGATTAAACTATTTCGGATTGAAGTCGCTGCATGGGATCGTTTTTGTATTTCTCAGCGTCACTTTACCTATGATGTAGTTTCGCCTGAAACCTTCGGACTAGTCTCCAAATATCCCCGTTTAGCGAATTTACTTGATGAAGTAAAATAAATAAGAGATATATTAAAAGCTTTGCAAAGCAAAACTTTTAATATATCTCTTGAGGGGTAATCGCCATTGGCTGACACAAATCCAGATCGGGCGCAATTTTTGCCAGTTCTGCGATTGCGAAATGATTAACTGGATGTATCCAATCACCTGCTATCTCAGCTAATGGCAATAACACAAAGGCGCGATCGCCCATACGTGGATGAGGTAACACTAATTCGGGCGTATTGATTTGGCGATCGCCATAAAGCAGTAAATCTAAGTCGAGAGTTCTTGCTCCCCATCGTTGGCGACGTTCACGCCCAAATAATTGTTCTATTTTAAAAAGTGTGTCCAAAAGTTGCAATGGACTTAACTTGGTTTTTAAAATTGCACAGCCATTGATATAGTCGGGCTGAGGTGGTGTATTGTGTAAAGTAATCGCTTTAGTACGATACCAACGAGAAACCTGAACTACCTCAATGGCTGGATAGGTAGCGATTTGGGCGATCGCCGCTTGGACAATTTTTTCGGAGTCACCAATTTCATTGCTCAGGTTACTACCTAAGGCGATCGCGCAAAGCTCAGTCATGAATTTTCAACCCAATCACTACTTATGGTTACTAATAATGACCAATTATCGATCTACATGGGACAGTATTAATTGGCATCTTATTTTCTCACACCTCCCTAAACGCAATCGGAGAAAACTACAGATTGATTGCGCCCCTGCTCTTTAGCACGATAAAGCGCGATATCGGCTTGCTTAATTAGTATTGATAGCTCTTGATTCAGACTAGGTAACAGACTCGCCACGCCAAGACTAACCGTAACTATTTCGGCGATATCCGAATTTTGGTGAGCAAACCCTAAAGTTGTAACTGCGGTGCGAATCTGCTCTGAAACTGTGAACGCTCCTTGGATATCGGTATTGGGTAAAATTACCGCAAACTCTTCCCCCCCATAGCGTGTAACCAAATCGGCAGGACGAGATAAAACTTGTTTGACCGTTTGAGCGATCGCTGTTAAACAATCATCACCCATTTGATGTCCATAGAGATCGTTATAGAGTTTGAAATAATCAATATCAAATAAGATCAAAGAGATTGGTTGTAAATCACGGCTCAGTCTTTCCCATTCCATTTTCAGGCGATCGTCAAAACAGCGACGGTTGCCCACTTGGGTCAATCCATCAATATTTACTAACTTTTCTAATTCTAAGTTTGCCTGTTTGAGAAGATTTTCACTGCGTTGTAGTTCGGTAGTTCTCTCAATTACTTGTAATTCAAGATTCTCCATTGCTTGTTTGAGAGATAGCTGGGCTGCATTTTTCTCATCGATTACAGCAGAAAGAACTAACGATGTTAAAGATAACACTGCCATAAAAGATTGCAATAATAATAAAGATGCATTGGGTTCATTGGGAATATAGAGTCCAAGATTTTTTGCTGTCGCTAAAATCGCAATTAGGGAAACTATACTCACTAACAAGCTTGCAAAAAAGCTACCATACCGAAACACTGTCCAAATCAGAATTGGTAGAAATAGATAAGCTAAGGGATAGCCACTCACAAAAGCGATCCAGCTAACACTTAAAAATATACTCAGCCCTAATCCTATTTCCCAATATTTAGCTGGGATATTTTTGTATGTGTAAGCGAACTTCTGCGATAGAAGTAATGTTGGCGTAAAAATTAAATGCGGTAGCGCACTCCCTAGCCACCAAGTCATCCAGCTAATTCCATAACTCGTCCACGGGATGATTCCAGTTACGCAGAGACTAGTAATCCCCAACGATGCCGATATAGTCGGTGCAAAAACTGCCGCCAGAATATACAAAACGACTGTATTTACATGGCTAAAAATATCCTTCTGACGTGCAAACTTTTTGATTAGATATGTCGCCATCATTGGCTGTAGAACGTTTCCACAAGCACAGGCGATCAGAATTAATGCGAGATTAAAAACTGACAAGGATGGGATCTTTAATAACTCTAATGTCAGGGCGTAGGTAGAGCCACCAATAATTCCTAAAATAACGCGATCGCCGAGTAAATAAACTAGCGCTAAAGTCATCCCTGAAGGAAACCAAACGGAAGCGACTGTTCCAGGCAAGGTCGCAAAGTTATGGCTAATGTTTACCCCATAAGCATAGGCAATTGATACCGACAGATTCAGAATAATATATTGAGTGATTCCCCTCTGCCATAACCAGTTGCTTTTCATGTAATTAGTAAATAGCGATCGCCTTGTGATTAAACGAATTCTAACGATATATCGATAATTTGCCGATCCGATAATGGTACAGGAAGGAGTTGAATTTGGGCGCGATCGCGATATACATCTAATTTTTTGGCGATCGCTTCGGTAATTCCGCCTTCGGTTAAAAAATATGGCAATACATTAATTTGATTAATTCCTTGAGCTAATAAGTTTTCGATTTGGGTTTCGATTTTTGGCTCCACCCCCCAATAAGCAGCGATCGCTTGGCAATGGGTTGCTAAATCCTCAACTACTTGATTTGCGCCTGACAAACGACTACCGTGGGAAACTAAAATTTGTCCCGACTTTTCTGGGTTTTCAGTATTTCTATATTTCTGAAAATGTTGTAATAGCAAATTAGGGATTTTTGAATTAGTCCCTAAGTGGGAAGTTACCCGAAATATTAATTTTTCTTGAGCTTTTATTTGCACTTTGTCTTGAGCGATCGCCACTTCATGGGGAATATCTTCGCTAACATGAACCCCTGCCAACAAAAACAAAGGCAAGATCACAATTTCCTTAATGCCAAGGGGGATCACTTCATCAGCGAACTGCTCTAATTGCTGTGCAAGTGACTGGGCTTGACCTTCCAGACAGCCGCCGCTAATCGAATGATCACTATGAGTTCTGGCAACTGTTACCAAATTTTGCAAAGATAACCAAGAACGGCGATCGCTACTGCCATGAGTTACGAAAAAAAGTGCGGCGGCGGTCATAGTCTCTAAATAAGTATAATTGTGATAGCTAATTATATCGAGTAAAGCATATCGAAACTATTTACGGAAAAACCCAAGGACTGAAGGCGCATCAACTCAAGCAATTAGACCGACTCTATCGATCGCGACTGCCCCAAGATAGCCTCACTACTCCCGAACTCGCCCAACGCCTCGCCGTAATCAGCGCCGAGCTAAAGGAATCTATCTGCATTTATATTAATCGCCGTGGACAAGTAATCCGCGTCGCGATCGGTACACCCAATCAAACCAAGATTCCTCCCCTAGAATTACCGCGCTATGGTAGCGATCGCCTGAGTGGATTGCGTTGTATTTGCGCGGCTCCCGAAGCTGGATTTCCCAGTGATATCGACTTAACGGCGATGTTAATGCAACGACTTGACGCACTGGTGATTTTGTCGGTAAATCTCAAAGGCAATCCTGAGCATGGATATTTAGCCCATTTATTACCCGCTTCAGATACAGAACTTCCAGAACAACAGCAAGTTTGGCGCATCTCAAAGCCGATGTCTGTGGACTCGATTTCCAAACAAGATTTTTTAGAATTAGTTGAAGGTTTAGAAGAAGAATTTAGCCGTAATTTTGCTGGTCGCGCTACCGATGACGATCAGGATCGGGTGGTGCTAGTGGGATTAATGCATCAAAAAGAAAAATCCGACTCCATGCCCTTTGCGATGTTTGAACTAGGGCAGCTAGTAGAGAGCGCTGGCGGCAAAGTATTAGATGCGCTCTGGCAAAAACGCGATCGCCCACATCCACAAACCGTTCTCGGTGAAGGTAAAGTCCTAGAATTAGCGATCGCCGCTCAAACCAAAGGCGCAAATTTAGTCGTATTTGATCGGGAATTAACTGCTTCCCAAACCCGCAATATTGAACGCATGATCGGCTTAAGAGTCAGCGATCGCACCGAAGTAATTCTGGATATTTTTGCCCAACGCGCCCAATCATCGGAAGGGAAGTTGCAAGTGGAACTCGCCCAATTAGAATATCGTTTACCGCGTCTGGCTGGGCATGGTCAAGCCCTCTCAAGGTTGGGCGGCGGGATCGGTACTCGCGGTCCTGGGGAAACCAAATTGGAAAGCGATCGCCGTGTGATCCAAAAACGGATCACATTCCTGCAACAGCAAGTAAATCATCTCCAAGCCCAACGATCTCGCATTCGTCAAAAACGCATCGATCAAGAAGTTCCCACCGTGGCGATCGTGGGTTATACCAATGCGGGTAAATCGACCTTGCTGAATGCGATGACTAAAGCCGATGTCTATGCTGCGGATAAGTTATTTGCCACCCTCGACCCGACCACGCGCCGCCTCAGTCTTACGGGTGAAGAAGACAAAATTCATACGGTGCTACTTACCGATACCGTAGGCTTCATTCATGAACTTCCCAAATCTCTAGTTGATGCTTTTCGGGCTACCCTCGAAGAAGTCTCGGAAGCGGATGTGTTAGTCCATCTGGTCGATGCTTCGCACGCATCATGGGAATCTCAATTAAAATCGGTGGATAAAATCCTCAAAGATATGCCGATCGCCGTTGGTCCGATTTTGCTAGTTTTCAATAAAATCGATGCAGTTGCCGAACCTAATCTCATCTTAGAGCAGTATCCTGATGCGATCGCTATTTCCGCCCTGAAGCGTCAGGGTTTTGAGCAGATGAGTAAGTCTTTGCTAAAGCTAATTGAATATGCGATCGGTGAACTAAAGTAGTCTTGTGGAATGACCACCCAAGAATTAGCGGTGCGGCGCTTCGCGCCGCACCGCTAATTCTTGGGTAGGAAGAATCAATTATTTCGTAGAGATTTGAGAAGTCCACCACAGGCATCAAATAGCAGATCGATGACATAGTTAAATCCGTCATCCCTTCCATAGTAGGGATCAGGAACTTCCGTATCCTTATAGGTTTCGCAATAGTCACACATCATCTGCACCTTATCGGTAAAATCAGCCTTGGGATCGAGGGCGAGAATATTGTAATAATTATCATTGTCCATCGCCAAAATCAGATCGAATTCCTGAAAATCCTTGGCTTCAAATTGCCTTGCCGCACCAACAAAGTTCATGCCACGCGCTTCGGCGGCGGCTCGCATACGACGATCGGGTAGTGCGCCCACATGCCAACCGCCCGTACCTGCGGAATCACAGATAAAGCGATCGCTTAGTCCAGCCTGCTCAATCAAGTGATTCATAATATTTTCCGCAGCAGGCGATCGGCAAATATTACCGAGGCAAACAAATAGAATTTTTTTAGTCATGATCCCTGAATTGATTGTCATAACAAATTAAAAGGCTAAATCATCCGATCGCGAACCAGAATAAATCATACCCTTGTTAAAGTTGATGCTCAGAGGCTCGCCATCGCGAATGAAGCCTGTCGCATTTTTAACGCCCACAAGAACGGGGATACCTAACCTTCTGCCAATGACCACAGCATGGGAATCGAGACTAGCTTCTTCGGTAATCACGGCTGAAGCTTTGCGAATTACTTCGATAAAATCAGCATCGGTGCGATCGATTACCAGAATTTCACCTTGATTAAAGTCGCGCACATCAAGATGATGGAAGGCAACCCTAGCGCGACCATGCACAATGCCTGAGCCAATGCTTAAGCCTTTGCCCACAACCGAAGAGACAAACTCAACTTTAACTAAATCAGTCGAACCCGCCACATCTTGCAGCGTTCCTGCGGACATGACCACAAGATCGCCTGCGGTCAGCAATTTCATCTCTTGAGCAAGGTTGAGCGCCGCTTCAAAGTTCTGACGCGCTGATGGTAATGAGACTAAAACCAACGGCTTTACACCCCAAACCATTTGCAAGCGGCGAGCAACTTGGACATTGGGCGTAACTGCCAAAATCGGGATCGGCGGACGGAATTTGCTGACGTTGCGGGCAGTGGAACCTGTTTTGGTGAGGGTGACGATCGCCGCCGCATGTAATTGGATGGCGATGCGACCGACAGCTTGACTAATAGCGTTAGGGATAGCCCGACCGATGCTTTCAACGGATTGCATTTTCAGATCTTGTTCTTTTTCGATCCGCACTGCAATTCTTGCCATTGTTTCCACAGCCAAGATGGGATATTTCCCAACCGCAGTTTCATTGGACAGCATCACCGCATCAGTACCATCAATGATCGCATTTGCTACGTCAGAAATTTCCGCACGGGTTGCCCTAGGATTGCTAACCATGCTATCGAGCATTTGGGTGGCGGTGATTACAGGAATACCAAGGCGATTCGCAGTTTTAATCAGTTGCTTTTGAGCGATCGGCACATCTTCCGCAGGAATCTCTACACCAAGATCGCCCCGCGCTACCATTACCCCATCGCATACCGAGAGAATTGCCTCCATATTGGCGATCGCCTCGTGTTTTTCGATTTTGGCGATCACATTTGCATCGCGTCCCGAAGCAGCAATTAAATCTTTGACTTCAAGAACATCTTCAGGTGTACAAACAAAACTGAGGGCAACCCAATCTACCCCTTCTGATAGACCAAACCGTAAATCTTCACGATCCTTATCTGTCACCGCACTGACTAACAAATGCACATTCGGGAAATTTACACCTTTATTATTTGAGAGTGTACCGCCGATGACTACACGACAGTAAAGATCCCCTAATTCCACATTCACATCTTCGACGACCATTTCCACTTTGCCGTCATCGAGCATGATCACCGCACCTATAGGCACTTCTTCGGCAAGGGTGTCATAGGTAATACAACTAATCTCTGGCGTACCATCAACCTTGCGGCTAGTCAGCGTAAATTTGTCACCTTTATTTAAGGTAATTGGACCATCTTTAAACACACCTAATCGAATTTTTGGACCTTGCAAATCTTGCAAAATGCCTACAGGTTGATTAAGTTCGCTGGATACTTGGCGAATATTGCAGATGCTGCGATGGTGGTCTGTATGCGTTCCGTGGGAAAAATTAAGACGGAAAGTAGTTGCGCCCGCCTCAATAAGCTGGCGAATCATATCAGGGCTACTGGTTGCAGGACCAATAGTGGCAACAATTTTTGTGCGGCGAAAAGTTTCTCTAACGGTCATGGATTGTCTGCTAACGGCGAACCTCAAACATACCAGAATGTCACGACAATTCGCCATTCCTTACATATATAACGTGTTTAAATTTACCAAATAAGCTGATTCGCGTGCGAATTAGCTTATTTGGCTTTTGATTTTTATTAAGGTGAGTTACTCACAAAAAATTATGTCAAAATGTTAAGCGTGAGAGTAATATACGACCCTACTGAAATTTCTCGTCCTACCGCGATCGCCCTTGGCAACTTTGATGGCGTTCATGTCGGGCATTGCCATGTGATCGAGCCGATTTTGCCCAATGCTTTAGGCGATCGCCGTTTGCCAAATTTAACCAGTACCGTTGTCTCCTTTTCGCCCCACCCGCAAGAATTTTTTAGCAAGCAACCGCGATCGCTCCTAGCCCCTTTTGAAGAAAAAGTCGCCTTATTAGAATCCCTTGGTGTGGAGCAGTTGGTATTACTGCCCTTCGATGCCAATCTTGCTAAGTTAACAGCCACAGAATTTATTCAGCAAATTTTGATTGCCTCGTTGCAAGTCGAATTAATCAGTGTTGGTTTTGATTTTCACTTCGGGCAGAAACGTCAAGGCAATGTTACGGATTTGCAAAATATTTGGGGCGATCGCCTCACGGTCATCCCTGAACAAACCTTAATTTTCGGCGATATTGATAGTCCACCTGTACGGATTAGTAGCTCAAATATACGGGTGGCTTTATCTCAAGGCAATGTTGATTTAGCCAATTCATTGCTGGGTCGTCCTTATAATCTTGGTGGTAAGGTGATAAAAGGAAAGCAGCTAGGTCGTACAATTGGTTTCCCGACTGCAAATTTAGAAGTCCCAGCTCAAAAATGTTTGCCCCGCGATGGGGTTTATGCGGTAAAGGTGAATATTACCTCTAACCTTAAGCCTATTTTTGGCGTGATGAATATTGGACTAAGACCAACGGTTAATGGCGATCGGCGATCGGTTGAGGTGCATTTATTTGATTGGCAAGGCGATTTATATGAGCAATATCTAAATGTAGATCTCGTTAAATTTATTCGCCCCGAACAAAAATTCGCTTCCCTAGATGCTCTCAAAGAACAGATTCAAGCGGACTGTCAAACAGCCTTAAATTATCTTGCTGTTTTGGCTTAAAGAGATTTCGCAACGAATTGTTATGTTTCTAGCCATTTGTACATCACCAAAGCGTCAACATAGCCTTTCTTAGGGTGATTGTTGAATGTCTTTGGTAAATACCCAACAGTATCAAAACCTAATTTAGTCCAGATCCTTACAGCAAGCATCTTGATTAGTAGAGATTACAAAATTAAATTGCATTGCTTTGTAGCCCAATTCAATCTCTCTCCGATTTGAAACAAAACGATCATAGTTAGCGGTTGCCCTTTTGCGAATCGGGTTGTTATGCCGCATATTGCAACACACTCCACTCAACCTGCACAAATGCGAAATCGTTCACTGTTATTCACTGCTCGCCGCAAAATTAACTCATAAGCTCGCAAATCCCATAGAGCATAATTAAACAATTGATCAACTTTTATTGCTTTCCTTAAAAGCACTGCATCATTTGATAACACTGAGTCATGAGGTTCAGGATCATATCGTTGGGACTCGCTTGATAGAAAGACAATAGCCCCTTGACCCATAAGACTAAAGAACTTATTGAGTAAGCCAGAAACCGTTGCTAGACCTGCTTCGGCATCGTACCACTCCTCATTTAAATTACCTTGATTATCTTCTCCTACGCAGAAAGAACTCAGAGGTTGCCAACCGTTCAACTCTGCAATGTGATCTAGAAGCGACCATGTGCTATGAAACCCTTGACCATAGACGTATTGTTGCTCAGGGTCTAACTCTTGAGGAGCTTGATCGGTAGCTCCACTGCGTTCAAGTTCAATAATGGCATAAGTAGACATAGGGCATTCAGTTTGAAGTAATGATATAGCTAAAATACCCAGTCTTCATTGCTGCTTTTCTCATGGAGGAACCTAGCAAAATTTCTGCTAATTTTCTACAGATCCCTACAATTGTCCTGCGGCATAAATCATAACTTATTTGCAACTGCGGTATAAACACCAAGTTACTTTCAAAATACTGCAAAACCATTTTGTTTAGTAAATTAAATTTAAGTGCGGCGGCGCGATCGGCGATCGAACTGTATACCAATCCTCGATTTCGCCATCAAGTGCCATTGAGCTTACTTCAATAATTGCCGCTTGCCCATCAAAAGAAAAAACACCATATACATAGTTAGCAGGAGCAACTAGAAAAGGCAATTCACCTTTAGGCAATTCGCTTTCTGGCAATATATATAACATCCCAGCACAGGCTTTTGTGTCCATACGATATTCGTGTATGGCAATTCTACCTTTTGCATCTAAAGGAAATGTGATCCCATTAAAGAAAAGTTCTATTTGAATTTCTTTATCAATGTTGGGTTTTAATTCCATGTTGATGAGGTGTCTAACTTATAACTTATCTGCAACTGCGGTATAAACATCAGACTACCTTCAAAATACTGCAAAACCGTATATTATGTTGAATAAATTTATGTTGAATAAATTAAATTTAAATGCGGCAGCGTAGTCTGGGGCGATCGCGATCGCTTTACCTCTAATCATTATTTCGTTTATTGCGTTTAATATGTTAGACTTTGGGCAAAATTCAAGCAATTGAAAAACAAAACTATCTGAGGTTGCCCGATGGTTGCCCTAACCCAGTCTCTACACATTCCCACCGAAGAAGAAACCGAAATCTCTAAAGAAAGCAGCCGTATCTTCGCCTCACATATTAGCGATGGTGTCCGTCATCTCAAAATCGTAGAAGCAGATGGCAGTGAAGAAACAGCCACAATCCCTGCGGCAGCCTATCGCCTATTTATAGACATTCTAACCCAAATGTCCCAAGGCAATGCCGTAACGATCATCCCCATCCATGCCGAACTCACCACCCAAGAATCCGCAGATTTAATCAACGTCTCGCGTCCATTCTTAATCAAACAACTCGAAGAAGGTCTAATTCCCTATCACAAAGTCGGCAAGCATCGCCGAGTTCGCTTTACCGACTTAATGGAATATAAAACAAATATTGATATAGCCAGAAGTAAGGTTTTGGATGAACTGGTTGAAGAATCACAGAAATTAGGATTTTATGATTAATGGCTAGTCAACCAACTATTTTGTATGACGCTTGCGTTCTTTATCCTGCTCCATTGCGAGATTTATTAGTTCAGATTGCAACTTCTGATATTTGCAAAGCGCGATGGACTAATTTAATTCACGATGAATGGATACGCAATGTCCTGAAAAATCGTCCTGATTTGACTCTGGAAAAGCTTACGAGAACTAGAGATAAAATGAATAGCCATGTTAGGGGTTGCTTAGTTACCGATTTTGAATGGCTAATACCCTCTATCGAACTTCCTGATACAGACGATCGCCATATTCTCGCGGCAGCGATCGCTTGCAAAGCTAGTCAAATCATCACGTTTAATGTCAGAGACTTTCCTAAAACTATTCTTGATGGTTACAAAATTTCAGCTTTGCATCCTGATGAATTCATTGCTAGCCTGATTACCCTAAAACCGATCACAATGCTTAATCAAGTAGAAACGGTCAGAAAACGGCTGCTCTATCCGCCCAAAACTAGCAATGAATACTTAGAAATTTTGTTAAAGCAAGGGCTACCACTCTCTGTGTCAATGCTAAAAGAACTCCAGAACACTCAAAACACAATATAAAAAATGTGAAAAGCCAAGGAGATGCTATGACATCAATCTTCGTCGAAGTGCGATCGCTATTAGTCAAGTTCAGTCCTTTTCTCAAGAAGTGGATTGATGCCCCAAACAAGCTTTAAGCAAAATTAAATTTAAGTGCGGCGGCGTAGTCTGGGGCGGTTGCGATCGCTTTACAAAATTAGTGATTCAGAGAGCAGAAGAGTTTTTGGAGTTGTTAATGTATTTATAATTTTTCGTTAATTTTCTAGTTGAAATCGATAGGCTTCAAAGCCTGTAAAATTAGCTCTTTTTTCTGAATTGGGAAGGGCGATCGCTACATGCTCAAATGGGGATAGGTGAGCAGGTTTAGAACTCAATAGGCGATCGTGAAGCTTCACATCATCGGCAAGACTGCGATCGCCATCATGATTAAGATAGCTAACTCTAGCGCAGCGACCGACTGCAACTTTAACTAATTCTGCCATATCGCCAATTTCATCAATGTCCACTTGTTTAATCAAGGGTAAATGCCATTCACCCTCGGCTAATATTTTCGGCTGACTATCTTTATAGGCGGTTAACATTTTGTGCGCCAAATTCTGGATTTCAGGTTGAGCATCAGGATGACATCGCTGTTCAAAAAAGTTCTGATATGTGGTTCCCGAACAAATTACGGTAATTGTTGAAAATGGTTCTAACAAGCGATTGACAACCTGCTTATGAATGCCAATTTCAACTAAGTGACGAGCATGACGGATTGCATCATTTTTAGCTTGTAGCCAGACTTCAGAGGCTTGTTTGATTTCGTCTTCAGTGACTTCAGTTTGAGCGGACATCCCCTTTTGATTTTTACCCCAATTTAAGGGATAGACATCTTGACTCTCTACCAGTTTAATCATCTTCTCTACAGGAATAGCGCGACTACTACTACTGTTTTTGCTTAACATCCGATGCGTCATGAATTCGGAATGAATCATGCGATGGTAAGTGAGGACAAAAGTGGTCAGGCGATCGCCTGTTTGATTAATGCTATCGGCGATAACTTCAGCTTTAGGTTGAAACATAATTTTAAATTAATTTTCTAAGAATATTTGCAATTTGTAACTGATGTTACGTGGAAGTTTGTAAAGCCCTCACCCCTAGCCCCTCTCCCGCAGGAGAGGGGAACAAGAAATAATATGGGTTTTGCTCCCCTTCTCCTGCGGGAGAAGGGGTTGGGGGATGAGGGTTCAACGTAACATCAGTTTGTAAGAATAAAAATAGATAGAAGAAGCAATTCACGAACTGCTCTTTCTATCTTAAAAGAAGGTCAAAGACTAAAATCAATAGAAAGGTAGTGGCAATTCATGAATTGCCACTACCTTAACCGCTACTTGCTTACTGATGCGACCAGTGATTCTGCGAAGGATTCTTTGAGAGCGCGGACGGTGGCGATCATGGAAACAACATCATTCAATTGATTAACCGCCGAACCGACACCAACACCCGATGCGCCAGCAGCGATCGCCATTGGTGCAGTGATATTGCTCAAGCCAGAAGCGCAAAGAACGGGGATCGATACAGCGCGACTGATGGCATGGGCGGCGGCGAGGGTGGGGGAAGCCTTTTCGATCGCCCCAAGGATACCCGAATGGGTTGGAGCCGAGCTTGTACCACCTTCAGTTTGGATGATGTCCGCACCGATCGCTTCGAGTTTTTCGGCGAGGGTGATTTGCTGATCGAGAGGTAAAGTGTGGGGAACTGTGACCGAGATCGCGGTATGAGGCAACAAGGCTCTTGTTTCTACGGTCAGCGCAATGATTTCATCGGCGGTAAAGATACGACCTTGAGCATAGAAACTGTCGTAGTTACCGATTTCGACTAGATCTGCGCCATTAGCCACAGCCTCAGCCAATTGTTGAGCATTCACTGCCGATACACAAATAGGCAAGGAGCAGTTAGCCTTAGCGATCGCAATGATTTCGGCATCAGCAGCAATGTCCACAAATGTAGCGCCACCATGTTCGGCAGCTTGGACAACCATTTTCACGGAGTTGCGATCAAAATTTTGGATACCGCTAATAATCTTGAGAGCATTGCGGCGGCTAAAGGCGGTGGCTAAAGAAATTGGTAAACGAGACATAATTTTTTTCATCCTAATAGACTAAATATTTAGATATACGACTACTTTAACGCGATTTTGTGTATTTTAAGCCCCTCACCCCTAACCCCTAGCCCCTCTTCCTTTTTGGGAGAGGAGAACAAGATAAACTCATAAAAGTATCCATGTAGAGGTTTTTAAAAGAATTCCGTACAGATAGAATTAAAAAATGTACAGGCTGTTCATGAATTGCCCATGCGTTAAAATCTTTAGTTATAAATTATTTAATAATCTCAATGTCAACTGAAACTCTGCAATCCAACAACAGTTTATCTAACCAAAAGGTATTTGCTGAATACGAACCCAAAATATTGCAACGTGCCGAAATAGCTTTACGATGTGCGCCATTTGCGGTGAAATTATTTGCGGACATGGCAACCCAAGGCGTAAATTTAAGGGCGATCGCTGGAGGGGAGGGGCTGAAAAATGCATATTTGACCAGCTCGACCAATTTAATCCTCACGGAAAATTCTCTGCTATGGCTAATTCAGGTGGGCATATTGCGCCGCGAGGTGGATGGTCAAGGTATTACTGACAGTTTTCGGTTGACACCGATGGGACATTTTTTATTGGATAAATTTAAAGCGCAATCAAGATTTGCAACCGCGAGTCTATGTGATCGCTTTCAAAATTTTTGGGCGCAAATCCAAATATCAAGATTTCTCTAAGAATAAAAAAGGGCGCAAAGCGCCCTTTTTTATTCTTATGCAGGTTTTGCCATTTGGGCAAGAATTCTCTGCACAATCTCCCATCCTGTCACAGCTTGCCATCCCAAAATGCTGACTAATATGGTATTGACCGCAATATGGATACTCCGCGCCCATTCTTTGCCCTGTTGTAATAAAGGTGCTAATGCTGCCGATAAAGCCGCTAAAAATATCAAGCCCAATCCTGCAATTAAATGCGCTCCCACAAATAACTTGCCATTATTGTTATAGGTTACAGCCATACCGCCCACAGCGCCTGCTACCATCAATATCAAAAACAATGATCCTAGTTGATGATGTAGAACGTTGTAACGCTTAGAGATCAAAGCTTTTTTCTCCTCTCCCTCACTGCTGCGAATTTTACGATATTGCCAGCCCGCATAGCCTGCGTAAAGCGCTAAAATCAGCGTCAAAAACATGAGAATGGGATGAGCAAAAGTTAGTAATGTTTGAAATGGTTCAGGAATCGCGACAATTGTCATTAACATGATGGTTACTTAGTTCGGTTTGAGGGGATAAATATTTACTAGCAAATCTTATCTAATCTTTAATAATTTTAATATATCCAAGATTAGATTGCTTGCCAGTCTCGAAAAGTTGCGGCTTGTCCCCAAAGATTTCCTGCTTGATCCACTACATTCCAAATAATGGCGCGATTAATATAAAAGCGATCGCCATTACTCGCAATCCTGATACCACGATAGTTACTGATGTAGCCCTGTGATTTAGCCTGTGCCAAAAGTTGTTCTCTTTCGCTACGTTCGATCGGTTCAGCAGTATAACGTGATGGAGTTTGCGTAAAAGTTTCCCAATCCATTTGCCACAAATCGAGGGCTTTTTGGTTGCCATAATTAAGCACGGGATCGGCTTGAGTGCCATGGGAAACAATCACAAAATCAGCGTTAAATAATGCGTTGGCGCGATCGCTTGGCGATCGCCCATTGGTAATTGGCAGCAGATCCTGACCTGTCCAATGATGAAAGCTATAGAGCAGTAACTGGCTATGCTGTAATATTTCCGCTTGCAGCCAAGGCTGTGGCTTACCTACATTCATAATTTTTAATCCATAAGTAAATCAGTGATGCGCGGCTTCGTCACGTATCACTGATTAGAAATAGCATTTGGAGCGATCGCCAGCACAGGACGAGCTACCATAATCCCGATCGCTTGATCGACACCTTCAATATAACGTTGCAAATCCTTTGAGACAGTGACTTCCCCCGATGGTGACGCATGGATAAATCCAACCCCCTTGGGCGTGAGATAGACTAATCCTGTATGTGTCACGTCTAGCCCTTTGAGATTGGTAGTTACCGCAATAATATCTCCCGCCTTGAGTAATGGATAGATAGAATCAATCTTCTCTGTGGGAATATAACGTAATGGCTCAGCTTTCATCGCGATCGCAATTTTCCGTTCCATCGCTAAAATGCATTGGTAATTAGCTTCACTATTCTTCAATCGTGGATATTTCTCCCAATTGCTACTCATAAAGTTTAGCGTCTTATCGAGAGTCACACCTCCCAATTCAGCAGTTACATCACGAACTATATTCCGTCTCTGATTCTCCCTTATCCATTCGGAAAAATAATGTAAACGGCTACAATATCCGTCTAATTTACCATTAACATATCGAACTTCTTCTACATTTTGGACAAAATTTTCATAATTAGGATTCGCACTAATTAAATTTCGTGAAAAGGCTAGGACAGTCTCTACGAATAGCACACAATCAAATTCAGTTAAAGATACAAATAGTTTTTCGGTGTTGCCTCGATCTAATAAACCTTCGCGATAAGTTGCTCCTAAAAATTTAGTCGAAACAGATTGTAAAACTTGATTGATTGGTAACTTCGATGATGGGCGATCGCTAAACGACGCAATTAAACGCTGAAATTCACGTTGGTTGCTGGTGCGATCAGCAATAGATGGTGATTTGGCAATTACACTAATATGACTGTTTTCATGATTACCGATCAAATTTTCAAGAAGAAAATCGCCTATAACTATCCCTACCAAAGTAGTCAGGAATAACACCTTGCCAAATTTTCGCATAAGTATCCCGCCTAATGTGTTTTTTCCATCTGTCTGTCATGTTACAACCTTTTGCCAGCAAAGTTGTAAGAGGCAGGCTGAGCTACGAACCTGCGCCCATCGTCATCATCACTGCCGCCGACACGGGGTATAATTAAACTGTGCAATTTGATCAAGAGATAAGATTTGGAGCGCGTCATGACCATATCTAGCGATCGCCAACTACTATTAATCGAATACCCAGATGAGGACTTTGAACCGATGCCAGAGGGCGACAAACAACGGCGTAACCTTAGCTACATGACCGAAGCATTGCAATTATGGTTTGATGCAGTACCCAATGTCTATGTATCTGGGAATCTATTTATCCGTTACGAAGAAAATAAAATCGAGAAGCGAGTCGCGCCAGATTTATTTGTTGTATTTGGCATGAGTAAGGAAGAGCGGGTTAGTTATAAAGTTTGGGAAGAGGATGGCAAGGCTCCCGATTTTGTGTTAGAAGTTACTTCCAAAGGAACAGCAACTAAAGACCGCAAACAGAATCCATTAATTTATAGAAATTTAGGCATTAAGGAATATTTTCAATACGATCCTACTGGTGAATATCTGAAGTCCAACTCTTTACAAGGCTTGAGGTTGGAAGATGGAGAATATGTAGCGATCGCTCCTTCAGTTTTAGAAGATGGTACTTTATCGCTGCATAGTGAAGTGTTACTTACGGTTCGCTGATTTTTGAAATAGGTCAAAACATTTGACGGGACAATAAGGATCTCAGGCTTTATGAACTTTTTTTACGAAGTTATTGATTTTCACCTTCTTGTATGCATTACAAATAAATTAAAGCAATAATGACCTTTATTAGTATTAATTATCAATAGTAATGCCAAAAAGTGCAAATTAATGAATGTCATTTGCATTAAGAAAATCAGCGAACGGTAAGTGTTAGGCTTGGATTTACATTTATATCCAAATCTTACTTTTCGATTCTTTGATCCCATTTCTCGCGAGATTTTACGTTCCTATGCTGAGGCAGAGTTTGAGCGAGTTTATGAACAGAGGGCTAGGTTTCAGGCGGAGTTGGAGCGATCGTTTGAACATCAGGCTAGAATTGAGGCGGAGGCGATCGCGGAGCAGGAACGCAGGGCAAAGGAAAAGCTTGTCGCTTACCTCAGATCGCTAGGGATTAATCCTGATGAAATCCCATAAATTAATATCGTTTTCATGTCAACATCTATAAGCCTCACATTGATACTTGGATAACTAATGCATCGTATCGCTACTATATCGGGCGGATGGAATCAGTCCACCGACAATATTGTTTTTGTTGAGCAGGAACCTGCGCCCATCGTCATCATCACCGCCGCCGATACGGATATCCAGACTCTTGCTGCGGCTACGGCGCACTTATCGGAGGATTTCCCACAAATCAGGGTGGTGAACTTATTGCAATTGCAGCAACAAATTGTGATTGATGCCTATGCGGAAGAGGTGTTAGCCAAAGCAAAAGTGATTATTGTGCGACTGATTGGGGGGCAATCCTACTGGAGTTATGGATTCGAGGTTGTTAAGGAAACAGCTTTGAATACGGGGGCAGTTTTAATCGTATTACCAGGTGATGAGCGTCCCGACCCAAATTTGACAAGTCATTCTACGACATCGCTGACTTTAGTTAATCAAGCTTGGCAATATTTTATTGAAGCTGGGGTTGCCAATTATCATAATTTACTTAAATTTATTGCTTCTGAATTTCTGGATTTTGCGACAGAATATCAAGCTTCTCAACCAGTCCCACGCATTGGGATATACGAAGTTGTATCTCCAAAATCTTCTGTCTCCGTTTTAGAGTTAGATCCCCCCCAGCCCCCCTTAAGAAAGGGGGGAGAAGAAAATTCTTCCCCCTTTTTAAGGGGAATTGAGGGGGATCTGGGATTAGTTGCCATTCTCTTTTATCGCGCTCATTATCTATCGGGAAATACTGCCGCGATCGCCTCTTTATGTGAAGCCCTAACCGAACGAAATCTCACCCCAATCCCCATATTTGTCTCATCCCTCAAAGAACCTGATGTCCAAGCCGAATTAATTCGCTATTGTTCCACCGAATTTGGACAGAAAGTCGATGTGGTCATGAATACGACCAGTTTTTCTTTGGCAAGTTTAAAGACAGATTCTCCTCAAGTCGATCTTTGGGAAGCTTTGAATGTACCCGTATTCCAAGTGATTTTTAGTGGCGGATTGCGGAAAGGTTGGGCTGCTGGTACACAGGGGCTTTCACCCCGCGACATGGCGATGAATGTGGTGTTGCCTGAAGTAGATGGGCGAATCATTACTAGAGCCGTTTCGTTTAAAGCGATGCAGGGACAGAATTCGGCTTTGCAAACGGAAATTCTCACCTACGAACCTGTGCGATCGCGAATTAACTTTGTGGCTGACCTCGCAGCTAAATGGGTAAAACTAAAGCATACGGATGTGGGCGATCGCAAAGTTGCGTTGATTATGGCGAACTATCCCAATCGTGATGGCCGATTAGCGAATGGCGTTGGTTTAGATACACCTGCGAGTTGCTTAGAGATTCTCAAAGCTTTGCGAACTTCTGGCTATAACGTTGGTGAGATTCCTGAAACTAGCGATGATTTGATGCGGTTATTAACCACAGGTGTGACTAACGATCGCGAAGCCTATGGTATGCGACAAATCTATCAATCTCTATCATTAGCAGACTATCAAACCTATTTCCAGAATTTACCTGAACCTGTGCAGAATGGAATTAGTACTAGATGGAACGAACCGAGAGTAGAAAAAGAATTTCCCATTGCAGGTATCCAATTCGGCAATATTTTTGTCGGGATTCAACCCTCTCGCGGCTACGATCTCGATCCGACGCTCAATTATCATGCTCCAGATCTAGAACCAACCCATGACTATATGGCTTTCTATCATTGGGTGCGCGATAAGTTTAGCGCCCATGCGATCGCCCATGTTGGAAAGCATGGCAATCTCGAATGGCTTCCAGGGAAAAGTGTCGCTCTTTCGGAAAATTGCTATCCTGAAGCTGCTTTTGGAGCCATGCCCCATTTCTATCCATTCATTGTCAATGACCCTGGGGAAGGATCTCAGGCAAAAAGGCGATCGCAAGCGGTAATTCTCGATCACCTCACACCACCGATGACTCGCGCTGAGTTGTATGGTGGTTTGCAACAGTTGGAAGGCTTGATCGATGAATATTATGAGGCAGAAACGCTCGATCCATCACGGTTACCAATGTTACGAGATCGCTTAATGGAGTTAATCAAACAAGAAAATCTCTATCAAGATTTAGGGATTTCTCTAGATCGTTTAGAAGATTCTCTCAATACGATTCTGACAACGGCTGATGGCTATCTCTGTGAAATTAAGGAGGCGCAAATCCGTGATGGTTTACATATTTTCGGAATATGTCCAGAAGGTCGCCAGTTAAGGGATTTAGTCGTAGCGATCGCTCGTAATCCAACGGCAAATCGGCAGGGCTTGACTAGGGCGATCGCAGAGGATTGGGGTTTAGATTTCGATCCATTGACTGCGGATTTAGGCGAGTTACTTGAATCAAGTTCTCATCCACGCTTAGTAAATTGTCGGATTATTGGGGATGCCGTTGAAGTTATTGAGGAATATGCAGCGGAGTTAGTAGAAAAGATTATTGAAGAGATCCCCCCTTCCCCCCTTGTAAAGGGGGGCAAGATTCCAATTGAAGGAATTTATGCTAGTGGTAAAAAGGCTGAAGTCCCCCTTTATAAGGGGGATTTAGGGGGATCTAGTAGAAATTTAAAACCTGAAGAGATCCCCCCTTCCCCCCTTGCAAAGGGGGGCAAAATTGCGACAGAACTAAACTGGATTTGCGATCGCCTGCTCCCATCTCTCTACAAAACCAATCAAGAAATCACGAATCTATTACGCGGACTAAACGGTGAATATATTGCCAGTGGTGCATCAGGAGCGCCCACTAGAGGTCGCCCAGAAGTATTACCCACAGGGCGTAATTTCTATTCTGTCGATATTCGTGCTGTGCCGACGGAAACGGCTTGGGATATTGGGTGTAAGGCTGCGGATGTGTTGATCGAAACTTACACTCAGGAACATGGTGAATATCCACAAACTTTGGGGCTGTCGATTTGGGGAACATCGACAATGCGAACGGGAGGTGATGATCTTGCCGAAGCTCTGGCTTTGTTGGGAGTACAACCCGTTTGGGATGGAGTCTCTCGGCGTGTGATTGATTTTGAGATTCTGCCTCTATCGATTTTAGGTCGTCCCCGTGTTGATGTGACTTTGAGGATTTCAGGATTCTTTAGAGACGCATTTCCCAATCTCATTGATCTATTTGATAGTGCCGTGAATGCGGTTGCAAATCTTGATGAACCTGCTGACCAGAATCCGCTTGCAGCCAAAGTGAAAGAAGAATCTACAGGTTGGATAGAATCAGGGTTGACTTTAGAACAGGCTGAAGAGCGATCGCGTTATCGTGTGTTTGGTTCTAAGCCGAGCGCCTATGGTGCGGGTTTACAAGGCTTGATTGAATCGCAAAATTGGGAAAGTGAACAGGATTTAGCACGAGCCTATATCAATTGGAGCGCCTACGCCTACACCAGTAAATCCGAAGGCAAATCTGCTCCTGAAGCCTTTAATCAACGTCTTGGCAATATGCAAATCGTGCTGCAAAATCAAGACAATCGCGAGCATGACATTCTCGATTCTGATGATTATTATCAGTTTCAAGGTGGCATGACCGCAGCGATCGCTTCTATTTCTGGCAATGCTCCTGAAGTATACTTTGGCGATAATTCACGCATGGCTCAGCCTAAAGTTCGTAAACTGAGCGAAGAGATTGCGCGGGTCTATCGATCGCGGGTCGTTAATCCCAAATGGATCGCAGGCGCGATGCGTCATGGTTATAAAGGTGCTTTTGAGATGTCCGCAACGCTTGATTATCTATTTGCCTATGATGCTACGACAAACTGTGTTTCTGATTTTATGTATGAGGGAATTGCCGAAGCCTATATTTTTAATCCAGAAGTCCAGAATTTTGTTAAACAAAGCAATCCTTATGCATTGAGAGATATGAGTGAACGCCTGCTGGAAGCGAATCAGCGTGGGATGTGGCAAGATGTGACTGCGGATATGTTGGATCGATTAAAGGCGATCGCTAATGATGCTGAAGGTGCGATCGAAGCGCAAACATAACTATGGATAAGAATAGAAGGCGCACAGCGCCCCCCATCTTTACATTAATCATTATATTAATCATTTAATTATGAAACTTTACTATGCTCACAGCACATAGTCGCCAACCGCAGGCAAAAGATGCCGTTCTTGGTGGTCGATCGCCTACGCCTTTAAGATCAGCCGTATTAGGAGGGATTGCAGGTGTAAAACATCGGCTGACTAGTAACGCGATCGCTGCCAAAATCTCGGCATTAAAAGAAGCTCTCAACTATGGAAAATCTGGCTTAGATTTAATCATCCAAAGCTTAGAAGATGAATCTTTACAAGTTCAACGCATGGCGATGTTATTGCTATGGCGGCGCTCTGAACCATATATTCAAGAAATCTTAACTAAATATAGCCAATATTATCTATTTGATATTGTCGATACGCTCCAAGGACATCCACAAGCGATCGCCTCACTTGCCTTGTCTCCAAATGGAAAGATTTTATATAGTGCTGGAGCCGACTTGAAGATTAGAGTTTGGGATTTAAGTAAAGAATCAAAAGGGAAATATATTGGCACAATTCGTGGACATGATCATCTGATTACTTCTATTACATTAAGCAGCAATGGCAAAATCCTCGTCAGTGGCAGTCGCGATAAAACGATCAAACTGTGGGATGCCCGAAATGGAAGAGAACTGCTGACCCTCAGAGGACATATTGGCTATATCAACTCCGTCGCCATTACACCCGATGGCAAAACAATTATTACGGGTAGTCAAGATACAACAATCAAGCTTTGGGATAGCTGTACAGGAGAGGAAATTCGCACTTTGCGCGGTCACACAAGTCTGGTGGATTCTGTGGCGCTCAGTCCCGATGGCAAAGCGATCGCTAGTTGCAGTTGGGACACCACAATTCGCGTTTGGGATTTGATTTCAGGGAAATTACGTTGGGAATTTATCGGACATTCAGCGCGAGTTCTTTCCTTTGCGATTAGTCCCGATGGCAATCTGCTTGCCAGTGGCAGTCTTGATACCCGCATCAAAATTTGGAATCTCCGAACGGGGGAACTAATTCGCACTTTAGAAGGGCATTGGGGCTGGGTGAAAGCCCTAATTATTAGTCGTGATGGAAAAACCTTGATCAGTGCCAGTTATAAAGAAATGCGAGTTTGGAACTTAGCAACGGGTGAACTCATTCAAGTTCTCAATGGACATATCAATCTTATTAATGCGATCGCTCTGAGCCATGATGGAACAACTTTAATTAGCGGCGGCGAAGATGGAAATATTCATATATGGGGTGTGCCATAAAGGGAGTTGCGGCGCAAAGCGCCGCAACTCCCTTTATATTTTTATCTGAGTTGTTTAATCTGGCGATCGCTTTGTTGCGCCCATTGAGGATTTTTCTGTTGATTAAAATAAGCTTGCGCCTGAATGAAAGATTGGATCGCCTCTTGTTTTTGACCTAACCGCGCCTGAGCAACCCCTAACGTATAAAAAGCCGCCGCATAATCGGTGCGAAACTGTAAAGCATTCCGCAATTGTGCGATCGCATTTTCAGTTTGCCCTTGAATTAATAGCGCCGCGCCTAAATTGTAATAAGCCTCTGGATATTCAGGATTAATTTGTAAGGCGTTACGATAGTAATCAATCGCTTTAGGAATATCGCCTTGAGTTTGCACTAATAAACCTAAGTTATAAATTGCTTCGGGTGACTGCGGATTTAGGGATAGAGCCTGATTAAAACTGGCGATCGCCCCACTGATATCTTTTTTATCCTTTAGCGCCAAACCAAGATTGTAATAAGCAACGGCTAATTTTGGATCGAGACGGATCGCTTTTTGTAAATTGGGTATGGATTGATTGAGATCCCCTGACTGCAAAAGCGCCGCGCCCAAGTTGCTATAGGCGATCGCAAATTTCGGATCGAGTCTAGTCGCTCTTTGAAAGGAATGAATAGCAGATTTGAGATTCCCAGCCTGAGCATAGGCAAGCCCAAGATTATAATGCGCTGCTGTCAGTTCAGGATTTTTCTTGATTGCCGCCCGAAAAACAGCGATCGCACCTTCTAAATTACCCAGTCGCACATAGGAATTACCGCGCTCCAAAAGTTGATCAGCATTTTCATTGCTAGGAATAACAATCTGCTGCTGAACTTGAACTTTTTGAGGTGGTTTGGCACGCTGAGCGATCGCTACATCAGCCGTATATGCATCAACCGCGTATGTACTAACCACTAAGACCGATGCGAAAATTCCCAAAACTGGTTTCATATGACAAATTTCATGTGTTTATTTGTGTGTTTACCAGTCAAACGCCAAAATATATAACAGTCCTAAATCATTTGGGGCTTCGGCTTCGCTCAACCATCATTCCACGCTAGCTGAGCGAAGTCGAAGCTTGTTTCAACTCATTGTGGATTGCTATAGTAATAGCCAAGATACTTAAAACATCTACTCATTTTCTAAACAAAGGGCTTAAGCTCCTTGCCTGTGCTAACAAGATTAGGTATAAGTTGACCACATTTTAACCGCTAAAGTTTCAAAATCTTTGGATAAACTGCCTTTTTGCAAAAAAATGTTAAATTAAGATTACAAAAAGTTCTACTCCGACCATGATTCTCGTTATCGACAATTACGACAGCTTTACCTACAACCTCGTGCAGTATCTAGGGGAGCTATTACCCGAATTTCCGACTTTAGGCGAAGTTGTCGTTAAGCGAAATGATGAAATAACCATTGAAGAAGTCAAGCAAATTAATCCCGCAGGAGTCGTCATTTCTCCAGGTCCTGGTCGTCCTGAAGAAGCAGGTGTCTCCCTCGATATTATTCAAGAAATGGGCGCAAATACGCCGATTTTGGGAGTATGTCTTGGTCATCAAAGTATGGGGCTGATGTATGGCGGTAAAGTCATCTCTGCACCCTATCTGATGCATGGTAAAACTTCACAAATTTATCATACAGGTGTGGGCATTTTGGCTGGGTTGGATAATCCCTTTACCGCCACTCGCTATCATAGTCTGGTGATTGATCGCCATAACTGTCCCGATGTTTTAGAAATTACGGCTTGGACTGAAGATGACATAATTATGGGAGTCCGCCATAAGCAATATCCCCATGTTCAAGGCGTACAATTTCATCCTGAGAGCATTTTAACTAGTGCTGGCAAAGACTTGCTGCGGAACTTTTTAAAGGGACTGCTCGTAAATTAAGGATAGGTTGCGCTTCGCTCTGCGTATCCTTGCACATATTCACTTAACCAAAACTCAACCAAACAACATGCGCCGCAGACAAATTCTTCGACTCGCTCAAGGTGGACTAATCTCAGCATTTACCACAGGAATCATTGCTGATGCTGCCAGATCTCAGGCTGTTTCTAATCTAAAGCTGCAATGGTTAGGACATATGTCGTTTTTAGTCTCAGGCGATGGCGTGAGCTTTTTAACTCATCCTTTTCGTCCTGCTGGTTGCACCGAAAAATTACCGACACCACAACAAAAGTCTGACTATGTTTTGATTAGCTCACAATTGTTTGACGAAGGATATTTAGAAAACTTGCCCAAGGACTTACGAGTTTTGTCAGAACCAGGTTCTTATAATCTTAAGGGGATCAATCTTCAAGGCATTTCGATGGATCACGATCGCGTTGATGGTCGTCGCTTTGGGCGCAATGTGGCTTGGAAATGGAAACAGTCAGGTATTTTTATCTTGCATTTAGGTGGGGCTTCTGCACCCATTACACCTTCACAAAGGATTTTGATGGGTCGCCCCGATGTGCTGATTGTGCCGATTGGCGGTAACGCTCAAGGTACTGATTCGATGCAAGCTAAGGCTTATTCTCCATCTGAAGCCAAGGCGATCGTGACCGAACTAAATCCGCGTATCGTAATTCCTGTTTATTATCGTACTGATAAATCTAGTTCCACTTGTCAACTGGCAACTGTTGATGAGTTTCTAGCGCTAATGCCGAAGGATAGTATCAAAAAACTAGAAGGTTCAATTTTAGAGATTAAGGCAGGTAGCCTACCGCAAACAACAGTGGTACGAGTGTTAAAAGCTTAATCAAAAAGAGGGTGCAAAGCACCCTCTTTTTTTTGGCGCTGAAAATTTATGTTAAAATCAACCCAATGTATCTCTCCGAGCTACTATGCAAACCACCGAAGTTCCAATTAAGCCCACAGCACCGTCTCCTCCATTCATTACTGCAACATCAATTAATCTTCCCGATCATAAGCAACTACCTGAATCAGACGGAACCTTTGTGAAAAACTTTCAGGAACATCCACAAAGTATTGTTTTAACTAGCTCGATCGCTCCAGTCTTAGAAAAATTACATCCCGATGGACGTTACTGCATCGGTCAGGATAGCGGTATCTATTGGCGAATGATGGAACCACCTGAAAAAGGAGCCGAAGCCCCTGACTGGTTCTATGTGCCTAATGTGTCACCACTTCTGGATGGAGAATATCGCCGTTCTTATGTGATGTGGAAAGAATTTGTCGCGCCGTTAATAGCGATCGAATTTGTATCTGGCAGTGGCAAAGAAGAAAGAGATGCAACTCCGCCCAGTGAAACCGAAAAAGCAGGAAAATTCTGGGTGTATGAACAAGCGATCCGTATTCCTTATTATGCCATTTTTGATACATGGAAAGATATCCTTGAGGTATATCACTTGTTTGATAATCGCTATACCAAGATCCAGCATAACGATCGCGGTCATTACGCTATTCCACCGATGGGTGTGGAATTGGGGCTGAAATTTGAGAATGGTGTAGCTTGGTTACGCTGGTGGGATGATGCGGGAAATTTGTTGCTGACAGGAGATGAACGGGCTGTGCAATACGAGGCGATCGCTAATCAAGAACGTTTAATCGCTAATCAAGAACGTCTGGCTAAACAACAGGCTGAGGCGATAGTCACACAAGAACGCGATCAAAAGGAGAAATTGGCTAATTATTTGCGATCAATGGGAATTAACCCTGATGAAATTTGATCGCTTCCTTTAAAAAACGGATGAAGAACAAATGAATATCTTTTTGAAAGGATCAAGTTTTTTCCTGAGTTGCGCTTTGACTATATCTGTAACTCTTTTAGGCGCGATCGCCAATGTCTATGCAAACCAACCACCGCAGCAAATCAAAGTTTCTCAACAGCTTAAGCAGGATGAAAGGAAACAAAATCCGAATACCCAATTACTAAATGCCCAGTTATTAAAGGCTGCCCAAAATGGCAAACTTGATGAACTGCGATCGCTAATTTCACAACCGACCGATGTTAATGTTCGTGATGAATATGGATGGACTCCATTGTTATGGGCGGCGATGAATGGGAATACGGATATTGTGCAGGTTTTATTGGCGGCGGGTGCAAATCCAAATACTCGTAACAAATATGGCTGGACACCATTAATGTGGGCGGCGGGGCAAGGTCATAAAGGAATAGTGCGATCGCTAATTGCATCAGGCGCAAGGTTAAATGCTCAAGACCGCAATGGTTGGACAGCACTTATGTGGGCTTGGGATAGCAATCAGGAAGAGACTATCGCCATTTTACGCGCTGCTAAAACCAACAAATAGAGGTGCGGGGCGAAGCCCCGCACCTCTATTTGTTGATTGGGAAGGAGGACTTAAGCTAGAAGCTTCTCAACAGCAGCAATTACATCTTCAGGCTGAGGAATCGTCAGATTTTCTAAACCGCCATTATAGGGAGTTGGTACATCCAACGCGGCAAGACGGACAATCGGCGCATCAAGTTCGTCAAAATAACTGTCATTGATTGAAGCAATAATTTCCGAACCGATACTGGCGCAACGCATTCCCTCTTCAACAATCACAATGCGATGGGTTTTTCGCAAAGAGGTGACGATGGTTTCCATATCAAGTGGTTTGAGGGAAATCAGGTCAATTACCTCAGGATCATAACCCCGATCAACGAGAGTCTCCACCGCCTTGAGAACATGGTAACGCATCCTCGAATAGGTCAGAATCGTGACATCATTCCCTTCTCGCACGATTTCGGCTTTGTCCAGAGGCAATAAATATTCTTCATCAGGAATATCTTCTTTGAGGTTGTAAAGTAGAACATGCTCAAAGAAAAGAATCGGATTGTCGTTACGGATTGCTGATTTTAACAAGCCCTTAGCGTTGTAAGGAGTAGAACAAGCCACCATTTTAATACCTGGTACGGCTTGGAAATAGGTCTCAAGACGTTGAGAATGTTCCGCTCCGAGGTTACGACCGACACCGCCAGGTCCGCGAATGACAATGGGGATTTTGAAGTTACCGCCAGAGGTATAGCGCAACATCCCCGCGTTGTTGGAAATTTGGTTAAAGGCAAGTAGCAAGAATCCCATGTTCATGCCTTCGATGATCGGACGCAAACCCGTCATTGCTGAACCGATCGCCATGCCTGTAAAACTATTTTCAGCAATGGGAGTGTCAAGCAGGCGCAAATCACCATATTTTTTGTAAAGGTCTTTGGTTACTTTGTAGGAGCCGCCATAATGCCCCACGTCTTCGCCTAAAACATAAACGGCTGGATCGCGCTCCATTTCCTCATCGATCGCTTCTCTGAGCGCGTTAAAAAAAGTAACCTCTGCCATATTTATCTAATGCTTATACATAATTTATTGGGGCTAACGATAGATTATATCTTTACAAAGCCCCAATCTCGCACCAAAAACAAGAGTTACAGCGCTTTGCGCTAAAAACCAATTCAAGAAAATTTTTAAAAGGCTTGCTTCGCAAGCCTTTTAAAAATTTTCTTGGATTTTAGCTTGAGTGTTACAAAAAAAGTAGTGGCAATTCATGAATTACCACCACTTTTTTTGTGTTTAGTATTTAAAACGGTAATCTAGGAAGTGAAATATTTGGTAAATTCGGTAAATTTGGGAGTGAGATGGGGAAATTCGCTCCTGGGAAAAGTCCCTCAAAGGCTGAGCGAACTTTATCAAGACCAGGAATTTGGCTTGTAAACCCGTCAAACAAATTCCCTTTGAGTAAGCGGACAAATTCATTTTCCGACAGTTGTTGCACAATCCCTAAAACGCCTTTTGGGTCAACTTCTAGCTTTTCGCCAGCTTTTAAAACAACTTGACGGGATTGTTGATTATTTTGTGAATTGTTATTTTGTGAATTCTGTTCAACATTGAGGACAGGCTTATCACTAGCAGGATTGACCTTGAGTGGTTCTAAGGGGCGAGATGGTTGGGGATTGTCTTGGGGGAGATTGATCCGAGGTAGTTGAGGGAAATTAAATTGTTTAACCTTTTCATCATCGATCGCTTTCTCATTGCGCGTATCATTACGAGTTACTACGACTTCACCCTCTAGAACCGTGACTTTTTGATTGTCAGCGTCATCGATTTCCAGTAGATAGGTTGTACCGCGCACACCTGTAGTAATCCCAGCCGAGCAAGCATTCATTGCACCATTGATCAAAATTGTGCCACGCCGCAGATTGGCACATTGCCCAATTTTTAACAGCGAATTTGCTGATAGCCTTGCCACGGCTCCAGTGTTAAATAAAAGTGCAGTTCGTGAATTGCCTGTGCGGACTATTTGCGGTTGCCCAGCGACATCATTAACAGCAGCTTGTCTATTTTGAATAAAAACTTGATTGCCATCTAAAATTTCCTTCACAGTGGCTTGGGTTGCTTGTGCTGATACGGGAGCAAGTTGGGGAAATGCTAATGCAAAAATACATAAACTCGCAAAGAACAGAGCTAATCGCTTTTGTTGTTTAGGTAATTTCGGCAAAAAGTTTGGTAAAGATTTCCATAAAAACATATTTGATTATTCTCCTATACTGCTAATTCGCTAATTTACACGAAACTACACTAATCCGCTAAGACCATTAGATAATGCAAAAGGTTTCACTCACATCCGCTTTAATCATGAATAATGTGGCGATCGCTACCAATCAAGTTAGTTACCAGACTAAATTTCGCACACTTTTGACAAATATCTCCGTAGCGATCGCCCAAGGTAGCAAAACTGCGCTAATTGGCGCAACGGGATCGGGAAAAACGACATTTTTGCGATTGCTAAATCGTTTAACCGATCCTTCAGTCGGAACTATTTCTATGAATGGCAGAAATATCCAAGAAATTCCGATTCAGACTTTGCGGCGAAGAGTAATGCTGGTCCCACAGGAACCGAGTTTGTTAGGTATGAATGTACATGAGGCGATTAGCTATCCGCTCAAGCTCCAAAATTTACCTCAGAGTGAAATTGATACGCGATCGCAAAAATGGATCGACAAATTGCAAATTGATCGCAAGTTATTAAATCGCTCAGAGCTAGAGCTATCTCTCGGACAAAGACAATGGGCGGCGATCTCCAGAGCTTTAATCATGGAGCCAGAAATATTATTGCTAGATGAGCCAACATCTGCGTTGGATCGGGGTTTATCACATTTACTACTAGATACTCTGACTGAGCTAACCCAATTGCCAAATCCCGTCACAATTGTAATGATCAATCATCAACTTGATTTAGTGCAAACATGGTGCGATCGCCTTATTTGTCTACACAAGGGAGAGCTAGCCCAAGATACTGAAGCTAGTCTAGTTAATTGGCAAGCGATCGATGATCTCTTAAGGCGAGATGTTAATTTGGGGCAGAGTGAGGGTTCTGACGATTGGTAGGAAAAGGTGACATTCGTGAACATAAAGAAATGTATTATTCCTTTGCGTTTCGTTTCGGTTTATTCGGTCAAGAAACCCTCATGGGAAAATAATTGGAGTTTGTATCCTCTAGCACAGACAAACCTCTCTGCTAGATCAAGATAGGTCATCAGTCAAAATATTAGCTGTACAATGACTAATTAAGATTGGCTTTTCCAGCAAAAAAAATATAGAGAGTTTGATTATGTTGCAATCACTTTACTATTCCATTGGCGCTATCCAAGACGAAGCAAGAAATTTACTCGAAAGCGGTCGCCTTAGCCGCAGTCAACCGATCCATAGCCTCTGTCGCTTCTTTCGCGATCGCGAATGGTGTCAAATCGAACGAGAATTAGAAGATAATCACTACTTACTGCGCGATCGTATTTGTGATTTGGTTAGCCATGAATGTTGGCAAAATGATTAAAGTTTAGGGAGCGCTGAGCGCTTGTTACACGTTAATCATTAAAATGCATCATAAAAGTTATACAATGCCCTTGTGGGTAGACTAAAGCTAGCCATATAATCATCAATGGAGGTAATTCAAACCATTGGGGAGTCAGCAAGAGAAAAATATGAGTCAAGCTGTTAGTCTAATTGATCGCCTGAAGCAATTTGTTGACCAATCTGCTAATATGCTGAATCTAGATGAAGATAGGGCGATAGATAGGGGCATGACTCAAATTATTAAGTCGGCGGTAATGGTAATTGGTGGTGGCGAGGACAAAGTCCAAGACCGCAAAATTCTCAAAGCCTTTGTGGAAAGTTCTGGCGGCTCCCAATCTCGGATTGCCATAATTCCTTGTGCTTCGAGAGAACCCGATATTATCGGGCGAATTTACCATGATATTTTCACCGAACTCGGCTCAAGCATGGTTGAGGTATTAGATATTCGTGAGCGACCCACCGATGACTATCCCGCCGCCGAAGCATTGGTAGATCGGTTTACGGGAATTTTCATGACAGGTGGCGATCAATTACGACTATGTGCGTTGATTGCCGACACTCCTTTTGCAATTACGATCGCCAAGCGCATTACTGAGCAGCGTTTGGTTTTGGCGGGTACTAGCGCTGGAGCCGCCGCTATGGGCTATAACATGATTTCTGGTGGAAGCAGTGGTGAGTCACCCCATAAGGAACTGGTGAATATGGGTACGGGTTTGAGTATTCTGCCTGAAATCATTGTCGATCAACATTTTCATAATCGCAACCGCATGGCGCGTCTGATGACAGCGATCGCCGCCCACCCCGAAAAGCTAGGTATTGGCATCGATGAAGATACTGTCGCGATCTTCGAGCCGAACCACATTATGCGAGTAATGGGGCGCGGTACGGTCACGGTTGTCGATCCTGGTGAAGTTTCCTATAGCAATCAACTATGGGTAAGTGGCTCAGCGCCTTTGACTATTCACAATTTGCGGGTGCATATTCTCGCCGCAGGTTGTAAATATCATTTGCTTAAACGCATTCCCATTAGTCCATCGGTATAACGCAAAACAAAAAAGCTCGCAAAGCGAGCTTTTTTGTTATTTATTCCAATCTTTGATTGGCAAATTACCTGTATCGGGGCTGTCAACAATTGATTTCAAACCTTCTAAGGTCGAAGGTAGCGATCGCGGATCGAGAAACAAAACTTTGCTGCTATCACTAGAACCAATCACTGTTCCCATTGAGATATAGCTCTGGGCTAGTAAAAATTGCAAGGCTTCCTGCGCTTGAGCGTTACCCTTCATTGATTGCAATAATACTTGCATCGCCTGCGCTGTCCCCTGCGCCTTGAGTACCTGTTCCTGACGTTCCGCCTCAGCGCGTAAAATGCGTGATTGTTTTTGACCTTCCGCCTCTAAGATCGCCGCTTTTTGTGAAGCTTCAGCATTAAGTAATTGCGAATCTGCTAAACCTCTTGCCTTGTTAATCGCCGCCTCGCGATCGCCCTCAGATGTGAGAATTGCCGCTCGTTTTTTGCGTTCGGCGGTCATTTGCAACTCCATCGACTCCTGCACCGCTTTGGCTGGCAAGATATCCCGCAACTCTACCCGCGTTACTTTCACGCCCCAAGGATCGGTTGCTTCATCGAGATCGCGCAACAGCAGTTCGTTGATTTTGTTTCTAGCGGTGAATGTTTCATCAAGTTCCAAACTGCCCAACTCAGAGCGAATCTGGGTAAGCACAATATTGACGATCGCCTGACGCAAATTTTCGACGCGATAGAAGGCTTTTTCCATATCGACGACCCGCCAATAGACGACCGCATCGGCAGTAATCGGCACATTATCGCGGGTGATGCATTGTTGGGGAGGAATATCTAATACTTGTTCTTTGATAGTGCCTTTGTAGCTGACAGTATCGATAAAAGGCAAAATAAAATGGGGTCCCGCAGGAAGTTTGCGTTTGTATTTCCCGAAGGAGGCGACTAGGGCTTCTTCGCCTTGGTTAACGACTTTAAAGGATGAACTGCCAATGCCAAAGAAGACACCTGCACCAATTACAAAGCTAAACAATATGTCCATAATGTTTTCCCATCGTTGTTTGAACTCACGTTAATGATACCGCGATCGATTGACGACAGGTGATCGCTTATGCATCAAAAATGGTACAATATCTAAATAAGCTTAATTTCAATAGCATTCCATATTCAAAATTTATATTTTTTAGGATTGCTGTTTTTCTAGTATGAGTAATGTCAAAAGAATTAAAGCAAGCTTTTTTAAAACTGAATTGGGTAAGGAGCCTGTGAGGGATTGGCTTATGTCTTTGCCTAAAGATGAGAGACAAAAAATCGGAGAAAACATTAAAACTGTGGAATTTGGTTTTCCTATAGGTATGCCGACTTGTCGTCCGATGGGTAAAGGATTATATGAAGTCCGCACTAATCTTGAGAATAAAATTACAAGGGTTTTGTTTTCTGTAGAGGGCGATATGATGATTCTTTTGCATGGGTTTGTTAAAAAGACACAAAAAACACCGAAAGAGGATTTGGATTTGGCGTTTAAGCGACAAAGTGCGTTTAGAAACAAAATTTAGTAATAAAGCAAAGGATTGAATTAAAAATGATTAGTAATTGCCATTTAGGTTCTTCTTTTGATGATTTCCTTGAAGATGATGGGATTTTGAATGAGGTGACAGAGGTTGCGCTGAAGCGGGTATTGGCTTGGCAAGTTGAACAGGCGATGAAGGAACGCGGCTTAACTAAATCCAAGATGGCGCGATCGATGCAGACTAGTCGAGCATCATTAGATCGGTTGCTCGATCCTGAGTATGAGTCTGTGACTTTACGGACTTTAGATAAGGCGGCAAGGGCTGTTGGTAAGCGAATCAAGATTGATTTGGTGGATGTCGTATAGCAATCCTAAATGAGTTGTGAGAGGCTTCGACTTCGCTTAGCCAGCGATGATTGGAATGCAATCCGTCAATCAGTTCGCAACAATTCAACAAACAAACTACCCTTCTTGAAGCCTTGACACCTGAGCGATCGTCAAACCAGTTATTTTGAGCAAATTGATATGCTCTTAGAAAATTATCCTGATGCTTACACTGAGCAGTACAACGCTACTATTTTGTCCGATCAACGCGCAAACCTTAAACTACGATTACGGTTCTATTTCAAATATCTGCTCTCGATTAGTGAAGCTTTAGTGATTGTGGAAGATCAAATTACAGTGATCGATTACGCTATGACTTTCAAGATGAGCAGAATAATCTGATTTTCAGTTATGACAATACACCGCACTTTCCAGATTTATCCAGTTTTCCCCATCACAAACATTTGCCAAATCAAGTAATTGCATCTGAACAACTATTTCTTTATCTCGTCTACCGCAAAGTAAACAGGCTCACACAGTGAGCCTGTTTATTATTAAGAAATTATGCCGCAATTTCCAGTTTTGGGCGCTGAGTGACGACTTCATCAATCAGTCCATAACTTTTTGCTTCTGTCGGAGCCATAAAGAAATCGCGATCGGTATCCTCAGCAATGCGATCAATCGGCTGTCCCGTATGGAACGCCATCAACTGATTCAGGCGACTCTTGTGATACAAAATTTCCTTTGCTTGAATTTCAATATCGGTCGCCTGTCCCTGTGCGCCACCAAGGGGCTGGTGAATCATAATGCGAGTGTGTGGCAAGGAAAGTCTTTTCCCCTTTGCGCCACCTGTGAGCAAGAAAGCCCCCATACTTGCCGCTAAGCCCACACAAATTGTCGAAACATCAGGGCGAATATGTTGCATCGTGTCATAAATCGCCATCCCTGCTGTCACAGAACCACCTGGGGAATTGATGTATAGGAAAATATCTTTTTCGGGATCGTCAGCCTCAAGGAAAAGCAACTGAGCAACGATGATGCTAGCGATACTGTCATCAACCTGTTGTCCCAAAAATACGATCCGCTCCCGCAGCAGACGTGAAAAAATGTCAAAGGCTCTTTCGCCACGACCAGACTGTTCGATTACGGTTGGGATCATGATTTATGTTTACGATTTACTCTCATCATATTGTACTGATATCTAATCACCGCTAACCTTTGTCATTATTCGGATTTCACCCCGTTTTGGGATGGCGACTAAAAAAAGAGCGTTGAAAATGTCTACAAACTCGCTTGTGTTACGATCGCAACCTAAGCAATATTTGTGTATTGCAACTAACATTCAATATATATAAATTTTTTTAGAGCGAAGCTTATGTCTGCATTGCCCGCGATCGCGGTTCTGGCGATTCTGATTTTGGTACATGAACTTGGACACTTTATGGCAGCACGAGTCCAAGGTATTCATGTAAATCGATTTTCGATTGGGTTTGGACCTGTACTATGGAAATATCAGGGTGAGCAGACAGAATATGCGCTACGGGCGATTCCCCTTGGTGGTTATGTGGGCTTTCCCGATGATGACGAAGAAAGCGACATTCCCGCTAATGACCCCAACTTAATGAAAAATCGCCCAATTTTAGATCGAGCGATCGTGATTAGCGCAGGTGTGATTGCTAATTTTGTCTTTGCCTATTTAGTTTTATTAGTGATGACCTTGAGTGTCGGCATCGGCACGGTCGATCAAGCAGGAGTGAAAATCAGCAAAATTCTTGAACCAAATGCTCCCGCAGCCGTGGCGGGTTTACAAGCAGGAGATATTGTCTTATCGGCAAATGGGCTCAAGTTTGATACTGGCTTAACTACACTCGATCGCTTTCAAACCTTAATTGCTAATAAGGCAAACCAATCTGTAGATCTAGTCGTCGATCGCAATGGCGAGTCTCTATCAATGTCACTTTTACCCCAAGGCGAAGCAGGTAAGGGCAAAATCGGTGTGAGACTTGACTTTACAGGTAAACCCCACCGCCGCGCTGTGCATAATATCGGTGAAGCTTTTGATAGCGCCACTCAGAGCTTTGAAAGACTGGTAGTGATGACAGTCCAAGGTTTAAAACAACTTGCCACTAATTTCCAAACTACGGCGGGTCAACTTTCAGGTCCTGTAGCGATCGTGGCGATGGGTTCAGAATTAGTCAAGTCCGATGCTGCGGCGCTATTTGATTTCACGGCGATTATTAGCATTAACCTTGCGATTATTAATATCTTGCCTCTCCCTGCCCTCGATGGTGGTCAGTTAGTATTTTTAGCGATCGAGGCTTTGCGCGGCGGTAAACCACTTCCTGAAGAGTTACAAAATAATGTCATGCAGGGGGGATTAGTTCTACTGCTTGGCTTGGGCGTTGTCATGATTTTTAAAGATTCATTTAACTTACTCCAACAAAGCGGGTTAAGTCCCCTATAAAAAAAGCGGCGCTATGCGCCGCTTTTTTTGTGGAGAATCGCAACGTAGGCATAAACACAAAGTTTTTTGACAACTTCAAGCATAATAGATAAAGAAATAATAAGTTTTTCGATCAACTCGATACATCACCCATGTCTCTCCCTATCCGCAATGTCGCCATCATCGCCCACGTCGATCACGGCAAAACCACTTTAGTAGACGCACTCCTCAGACAGTCTGGCGCTTTTCGTGAAGGCGAAGCCCTTGTCGAATGCGTAATGGACTCCAACGATCTAGAGCGTGAGCGCGGCATTACCATCCTTTCAAAAAATACTGCCGTTAAATATAAAGATACGCTGATCAATATCGTTGACACCCCTGGACACGCCGACTTCGGTGGCGAAGTTGAGCGCGTACTTGGCATGGTCGAAGGCTGCCTATTAATCGTTGATGCTAACGAAGGTCCAATGCCCCAAACTCGCTTTGTACTGAAAAAAGCGCTAGAAAAAGGTTTGCGTCCGATGGTCGTAATCAACAAGATCGATCGCGAATTTGCTGATCCCCATGTCGCCGTCAGTAAAGTGCTTGACCTGTTCCTCGAACTTGGTGCGGATGATGACCAGTGCGATTTCCCCTACCTATTTGCTTCAGGAATGGGCGGGTTTGCCAAAGAAAAACTCGAAGATGCAAATGTCGACATGAAGCCTCTGTTTGAGGCAATTTTGCATCATTTCGCACCACCAGTTGGCGATCCCGAAAAGCCTTTGCAATTGCAAGTTACCACCCTTGATTATTCCGAATATCTCGGTCGCATCGTGATCGGCAAAATTCACAACGGGACGATTACATCTGGTCAACAAGCAGCCCTGATTTCTGGAGATGGCTCAATCGTCAAAGGTAAAATTACCAAACTTTTAGGCTTTGATGGTCTAAAACGAGTTGAATTGCAAACATCTTCCGCAGGAAATATTGTTGCGGTTTCAGGTTTTGCGACTGCTAACATCGGCGAAACGATTACCTGCCCTAATGAGCCTTCAGCTTTACCGATGATCAAGGTGGACGAACCCACTTTGCAGATGACATTCTGTGTTAATGACTCGCCATTTGTCGGTCAAGAAGGCAAATTAGTTACTACTCGTCAAGTACGCGATCGCCTTATTCGCGAATTGGAAACCAACGTTGCGTTGCGAGTTCAAGAAAACCCCGAATTCCCCGATCGCTTTGCAGTAGCAGGGCGTGGCGAATTGCACCTTGGTATTTTGATCGAAACCATGCGCCGTGAAGGTTACGAATTCCAAGTAACGCAGCCTCAAGTTATTTTCCGCGAAATCAACGGTCAAAAGTGCGAACCATACGAAGCTCTAGTTCTTGATGTCCCTGAAGATGCTGTGGGCGGTTGTATTGAGCGGCTAGGTCAGCGCCGCGCCGAAATGATCGATATGCAAATGTCTAGTACTGGGCGTTCTCAGTTGGAGTTTGTTGTTCCTGCGCGGGGACTGATTGGTTTCCGTGGCGACTTCATGCGTGCTACTCGTGGCGCGGGCATCATGAACCACAGTTTCCTTGATTACCGTCCTTCGGCTGGCGAAATCAGCGCCCGTCGTAACGGAGTGTTGATCTCCTTTGAAGAAGGCACAGCCACTGAGTTCTCCTTGAAGAATGCTGAAGATCGCGGCGTGTTCTTTATTAAACCAGGGACAAAGGTTTATAAGGGGATGATCATCGGTGAAAACAACCGTCCTCAAGACATGGAGTTGAACGTATGTAAGAGTAAGCAGCTTACTAACATGCGTGCGGCTGGAGCTGATGACATTGTTCAGTTGCAAGCACCAATCGAGATGAGTCTCGAACGGGCGCTAGAGTACATCGGTCCCGATGAAATTCTTGAAGTCACTCCTGAATCAATTCGTTTACGCAAGCTCACCAAAAAGTTTGCTAAGCGCTAGAAAATAAAAAAGGCGACGCTAAGCGTCGCCTTTTTTATTATGGATTTTTTATTATGGAGCATCAGTCAAGATAGGTTCTTGAAACAGATAGGTATACAAAAATCCTGCGGCGATCGCCCCTAAAATTGGTGCGACAAAGAAAAGCCAAACCTGTGATAGGGCTGCACCACCGACAAAAAGTGCAGGACCAAAACTACGCGCAGGATTGACTGAAACATTGGTAACGGGAATACCAATCAAATGTATTAAAGTTAGCCCTAAACCAATCGCGATCGGGGCAAATCCTTGAGGCGCACGGCGATCGGTTGAGCCTAAAATGATCATCAAAAACATGAAGGTCAATACAAACTCAGCCAGAAATCCTGCGAGCAAACCATAGCCACCAGGGGATAATTCACCAAAGCCATTGACTGCCAAGCTATTTGCCCCAAGCGCAAAACCAGGCTTCTGACTAGCAATCAATAACAAAACTCCAGCACCAGCCACACCGCCAAATATTTGAGAACCAATGTAGGGAAATAGCTCCGAGGCAGGAAAACGCTTGCCAGACCAGAGTCCAAGGGATACGGCTGGGTTAAGATGACATCCCGAAATATGCCCGATCGCATAAGCCATCGTCATCACAGTTAGACCAAAAGCAAAAGAAACCCCGACAAAACCGATTCCTAAAGCATTGCTGGCTTCAGGAAAAGCGGCGGCAAATACAGCACTACCACAACCACCAAACACTAGCCAAAAAGTACCGATAAACTCAGCAACACATCTTTTTACTATAGACATTTTGTATCCTCAAAAACGATTCCAAATTTTATCATTTATCACTATATATGGCTGATAAGCCATATAACTTATCTATAGCAATCCGCAAAGCGCTGTATTGTTATTCTATGGAGATCAAAGCGCTGTATTGGTGATATATTTGCTAGACTATTCCTACTGTTTTAAGGCTGTTTTCTAGTTATTTACCCATGCACCAAGTTGTACTCGAACTTACTGGTAGTCGTAAAGTACATGTCATTTCAGAACATGCCACCAAAGAGGAAGCTTTAAATAAGTATATTAAGCTTGTAGAGGCAAACAAGGGTTCGCGCACTACTGTGAATGGCAAGTATTCGATTCGCACAAAGCCTGCTTAGTTACTTTCTTCATGCATATCTCTGAATGCTATCGACTTTTAGGAATTCCTCGCAATGCAACTTTAGATGACATCAAGGTTGCATATCGTCGTCTTGCCCGAAAGTACCACCCCGATGTAAACCAAGATGATCCATCGGCAACCGATAAGTTTCGACAGGTGCAGGAAGCTTACAAAATGCTGAAGGATGCCGATAAGGGTGATATGTCCAATGCTGTTAGTGGAAATAGCAATGGGGCAAATGTTTGGCGATCGCCTTCACCTTCAACACCTATTCAAACAACTACAAAAAAAACAACCGAGCCGCCGAAGACTCCCAAAGCACAGCCTAAAGTCAAGGTTGAGGTAAAGCAGGTCAATAATCAAGTTGATCCAATTAATAGCGATCCTGAACTAAAGCTAAAACTAGATATGTTGCGGCGTGTGCAAGACTTGCTTAAGCAAAAAAAATATATTGTAGCGATCGCGGTAGTTGAGGGCATGAGTGAGAGATTTCCTAACTCACCCGAAGTAATTCATTGGAAAGCGGTGACTTACCATCGTTGGAGTAGCGAATTAATTTTGGTTGGTAAATTGCGTGAAGCAGAAATCTATCTCAATAAAGCCTTGACTACCGATCCTAAAAATCGGGAGTTAATTTTTGAAGTTAAACGGGATTTAGAGAGGGTGCAAAATCTGAAAAGTCAATCCCAAAGAACCTAGGTTAAAGAAGTTTGTCGATGTTTAATCAGTGTCTCCACAGGTAAGGCAACCCGCAGATGTTGCCAAGGCAGAACTTGCTCAACATCCCAATCTTCATGTACATACCATGCTAGAGGTGGCAACTGTCCCCGCAATTCCTTAAAAGCGCGTTTATAGGAACCATCGCTAGGTACATCACCATCACTATAGCTAATCGCCAAACGCAATAACTTCGTCAGACGGCGATCGCCTCTAGAAATTAATGCTTGCAGTAGCGAATCTTTATAGCTTTCGGGTCGAAAATCAATTCCTTTTGGTAACAGCTTTTTACGGAAATATTGCATTTTCTTTTCGGCAGTGGTACTAACGCCTTGCCATTGCCAAGGGGTATGGGATTTAGGCACAAAAGTACTGCAACCAAAGGTGATTTTTAATTTTGGAGCAATTTTACGCAGGGAAATTAGCATTTCGATAGTTTGTTCAATATCATCATCATTTTCCATTGGTACTCCCGCCATGCCATAGAGCTTAAGGGATTTCAAACCACCTGCTTGAGCGTTAATCGCCGCTTGCTTAATTTCATCGTTATGTAATTTCTTATTAATAATTTCGCGAAGTCGTTCCGAACCACTCTCGATCGCAATGGTGACAGAGCGACTATCACGAGTAGAGAGAATTCGCGCTAATTTCTCTGTTAGGGTATTCGTGCGAACGGAAGCAAGACTGAGGCGGACATCATCAAATTGAGGCTGGGCAAGATAATCCAGCAATGTATCAAACTCTGGATGTTGAGTAATCGATGCTCCCAGTAAACCCAAGCGCTTGGTAACTTCTAATCCCTTAGCGATCGCAGGAATTAAACTCGACTCTAAACTAGCAGTTCTAAAGGGAAGCGTAAGATAACTCGCTAAGCAAAAACGACACATTTCGGGACAACTCCGCACTACTTCCACCATAAAAATACTCTCCCAAGCCGCTTTTTCTGTAACCACGGTTGAAGCTGAGAGGATATTTCCTTTATAGGTTTGTTTGTGAATTGTGGCGGGAATATCTGTATCTATGGGTTGGATAGAAGCGATCGCACCATCTGCGGATGCATAGGTAACTTCATACAAAGCTGGTACATAGATGCCATCTAATTTTGCTAAATGACGTAATTGCTCTTGACGACTAGCATGGCGAACTTCTTGATAAGCATTGAGAAAGTTCCCAATTAATTCTTCGCCATCACCAAGCAGAACTAGATCAAACCATGCTGCGAATGGTTCAGGATTGGCGGTGAGAACTGGCCCCCCCCCAAAAACTAAGGGATGTTTGTCATCGCGATCGCTAGCATCAATGGGAATTTCAAATTTTTGTAGTGCTGCCAAAATATTGACATAATCCAGTTCCCATGAAAATGAAAAGCCTAATATCTCAATCTGACGAGGCAAATCCTCATGGGCATCGGTAAACCATCGACTCACATTAACTTGCGATCGCGTTGCTAGGTTTGCCCAAATGCCTTGATATCCCAAACTAGTAATGCCAACGGTGTAGGTGTTTGGGAAAGCAAAGACGATATTTACTGCATCATGATCTGGTGTAGCTGGATCAAAGAGTATGTGTTCAGACTGGAAGTAGGATTGGTTCAAGATCTCGAAAATATAGGCTCTCTAAATTATTATGACATGTGGTATATGACATGGAGTAACACATGAAATCTACGCTATCAGGTGAAGTCTGGAAACTTTTTGTGAGTTAAATTCATCTAACAAAGTATTAAAGTACTACTCGATGATTTAAATGCCATTGCAGATGAGTTGAAACTCAGGCTAATTTACATCAGCCCTTGCATAAAAACATCTAAAAATATAACCTAAACTTTTCTAATATTTTACACTCTGAAACTTTCGGCAAATATATGAAGCGTCCTTTGAAATTTATATCTGCATCCATCGGAACCTTACTGGTAACATTAGTCGCCGCCAGTCCTAGCTTCGCTGCCGATCCATTTCGCACCACCAATGCTAGAGCGATCGGTAATGAAACCCAAAAAGCCTTTGAACTTATGTTTAAAGAAGGGGATTATGCAGCATCCGTGAAGCAGTTAGATGTGGCGATCAAAACCGAAGCGAGTGAACCGCTTTTGTTTGCGTTGCGCGGTTCTACCTTCTACGCAAAAGGAGATTATCTGGGGATGAAAGTAGCAGGCGATCGCGTTCGTCTTAATGCGATCGCATTGAAGGGGAAAGACAACCTCAGGGCTTATATTTATTTGGCGGTTAGCGACCTGATCGAAGCAGGCTATATCGTCAAAGCTGAGGGGATATCGAGTGCGCCCAGAGCCTTACCGCTCGTCCAAAGTGTATTTGACAACATCAAAAAAGCGCAAGATATTGATCCTAAAGATCCTGAACTAAATCTAGTTAAGGGCTATATCGATATGCTGATCGCCTCGGTATTGCCGATGTCCGACCTTGATACGGCTCTGGTCAGCCTCAAGCAATTTTCTGCGCCCGACTACCTGAAATATCGTGGCATTGCCCTCGCCTATCGTGATGCCCGCCGCCCCGATCTCGCCTTGGACGCGGTAAATAAAGCGATCGCTTCGGCTCCGAATAATCCTGAGTTGAATTATCTCAAAGGACAAATTTTATGGATGCAGGGTGGTAACAATCTTCCTAAGGCTAAACAACAATTTGAAATTGCTCTGAAAAAATCAAAGCAGATGAATTCAAGTCTCTTAGCTGAAATCCGCGATCAATGTAAAAACTTATCGGGCGGCGTTAAATGCGCTGAATAAAAAAAGGCGGCGCATAACGCCGCTTTTTTTGCAAGACTCGCCATGCGAGTTTTTTTTGTGAAATTTTTTGTAAGCATTGCTTGCTACAGCCCGATCGCGACAATGTTCGCTACACTGTTGCCAATCAACCAACCGAATGTAGGGGCAATTCATGAATTGCCCCTACATTCGGTAAATACAAAGTAAAAAGAAAACTCATGGCGCAAGACATTAAACTGGTCGTGGTCGATATTGATGGCACGATTAGCGGTGATGCCAATCAGGTCAATGATGCTGTCAAACAAGCCGTGAAAGACGCTCAAGCCCAAGGTGTAAAAGTCGCGATCGCCACAGGTCGGATGTATCGCTCGGCAGTAAGATTTCATGAATTAATCGCCTCGGATATGCCATTGATATCCTATCAAGGCGCATTTATTAAAGATCCTAAAACCGATGAATTAGTTGGACATTGGCCAGTTGAACTGAATCAAGCCCTGTCTTTACTTGACGATTTGGCAGAGTTTGCTACGAATGATCAGCTTTCGATTCACATCTATGTGAATGATGAACTCTATGTTCGCAAAATGACTGCTCAAACTCAAGCCTACGCAGAACGTTCTAAAATCGGAGTCAAAGTAGTCGGCGATTTGCGAGAATTCTTAACTAAGGCAAGTACCGATCATCCACCAACAAAGATTTTGGCTTTGAGCGATACAGCCGAACTAGTCACAGAAATGCTGCGAGTATTGAAAGATCGTTATACACCACAGCAACTCTATCTCACTAAGTCGGTGGCAACTTTCTTTGAAGCAACCAATCCGATCGCTAATAAAGGAACTGCCGTCAAGCATTTAGCCGAAAATATTTTGAGATTTGACCGATCGCAAGTTTTAGCGATCGGCGATAATTTTAACGATTTGGAAATGCTGGAATATGCAGGTATTGGCGTAGCAATGGGAAATGCTCCTGATGGGCTAAAACCACTCGCTGATTGGGTTGCCCCTAGTGTTGAAGATGATGGTGTAGCTGTAGCGATCAAAAAGTTTGTACTTAACTAGTAAATGGCGGCGCTTTGCGCCGCTTTTTAATTAAAGTTGTGGCTCAATCCCCGCCGCTCGTAACTGCGCCATTAATCGCTCTACATGAAGATGTTCTTGCTCAGCCCGTTGACGTTCCTGCTCAGCGCGTTGATACTCCTTAGTCGCCCTTTGGCTTTCAATCTCGGCACGTTCAGAGCCAGTTATTAACAGGTTGCCGCGATCGTCCCACCAACGCAACCAAGGTAAATTGAGATTTTGATATTGTCCTTGCCAAATACCAATTTCAACGCCAAGCGGCTCGATTGGGTAATGTCCGCGATCGTTAGCCTTTACAAGTTCAAATCTATTTTCGATAAACTTATATAACTCAACGCTGGCGGTTTTGACTTCATAAATGCCATAAAAAGCGGGGCGAATTACCTGCTCGTAGATAAAAAATTTGCCTGTCCAAGGAGTTTTATCTCTTTCTTCTTTGCCAGTGCCAGAGACAAATTCTAAAATAACGAGCGGAGCAATAAATTCTTGCCAGAGAACATAAGATCGCCGTGGAATCCCATTTAATGTTGGCGGTACATTCGGCACATAAAACCAGTCTGATGCTTCGGCTCCTTTTTCGGGTGGTTCGGTCATACGCCAATAGATGCCGCTATCCTGCCCGATCGCATATTGTCCATCGGGATGAATTTGTTGCAGGACAGGTTCGAGGGAATCGGTGAGCAGAATACTTTGGGGATGCTCTTGGAAATTTTTCACAAATGTACCATCTGACTCTGGCAGTTGGGTATGATCTGGCAGTACAACTGGATCTATGGATGGATCGATAGTGAAAGTCATGACTTTCTACCTCGGCGAGATTATTACAATTATAGTCAGGTGAGTTAAGAACTAGAAAGGGGCAAAATTAGGCGGCTGAGAATGCGATTATCTTCTAGTTGATAGAGCGATAGCTCACCACCAGCCTCTATCATAAGGTTTTGGCAAATGGCAAGATGTAATCCTGGGGGTTGATCTAGTAACGAAGGGGATAGGGGATCGATCGCTCTACCTTGGTGTAGCTCTTGCAATAAAGATGCATCAACTTCTCCATAATCAGTAATCGATAGTTCTAATAGTTTTTCGTCAATCTGGCGACACCAAATATCAATGCGACCACCCACCGACGATCGCCCACAGGCAAACAGTAATAACTCATTGAGAATCATTTCCATTTTGGCAATGTCGCCACCAACCACGACATTGGCTTGATTATGAACCTGCGACCAAATCTGACGCTGTTTAATTAATGAATCAACCCGCTCGATCGCCCGTTTCAGCATTCCCGCGAGAGGCGCAGTCTCGTAGTTAGGACGCAAGCGCCATTGCTCTTTACGAATAATCTGTGGCAATGGAGATAACGAACCCTGTAATTGTTTGAGAGAACTTTGCATGGTGACATTGCTCAGCCCTCCCGCCCCATTTGCTCTCGCATCAGCATCTAGTAAGCGCTGCACACCAGTACTAACCGTGCGATAGATGTCTTCGAGACGGCGGTGCTTGTACCAGTTTAGGCGCTCTAGTTCTTGGCGATTATGCTTGAGATGATCGACCAGCAATAAATGGCGGCGCGACCAAGCCAGTTGATTAGCGAGCATATTAAAAGCTTGGAGTTGGCGATCGACCCAACGCCGACCAGCGCGATCGGCGACCAAAATCATTCCCGTGGGCTGATGTTCAGGAGTTGTTCTTAAAGCCGTCACCATCAAATGTCCTAACGCAGGTGCATTCAACCAAGCCTTAGTTGGTTCTGGCAAATCATGGACACTCAAGGGCAGAATTCCATCACTTTGGATTGTCCACTGCACGAGCGGATCTTCTTCGATCGCGATCAGAGTCTCGCTAACCGTAAGCTGAAATTCTTCCCGACTGGAAAATACAGAGGCAATCTGTCCACCTTGTCGCCCTGGAAGCCAGATAACTAACACCGCAAGGGGCGATTGCGTTACCTGAGCCATTAACTGTGTGGCGGTATGATGCAGTTTTTCGAGGGTATTAGACTGTTGCAGAGCCACTAGTCCGAACTGTACCGATTGATGGGACTTTTGGCGTTCATCCGATAGGTGTTGCAGTTCATTTTGGTGAACGATTAAACCAATTTGTTGAGCAACCGCCTGCACCATTTCTCTCTCTGGTCGTGACCATGTGCGAGGCGCTTCATGCCCCACTCCCAAAATTCCTTCCAGAGATTTGCCGACTGAAGTACTGCTGACAATCATCGATCGCACATCAAGATCGATTAAGGCACTTCGCCATGACAGAAACTTAAAATCACTATCCAAATTTTCTACCGTGGCTGCATCCACAGACTGTTCCAGCATCTGGACATCAACCGTGGCTAATGCAGGTAATACAGTCGGTAAAGGGCGGCGATTTTTAGGATGGTACTGAAAATCGACGCGAAAAACTTCGTTGTCTTTGTCATAGGTGGCCACCCAAAAACGTTCTAATCCAAGTCGATTACACAATTGTTCCGAAGCACTTTCTAGAGCTTTTTGCCAATCGCTGTCGGAATAAATAGCTCTGGCAATCCCTGCGGTGAGGACTTGATCGGAGGCAATGCGATCGAGGGTGACTTCCATTTCTTCTAAAGGAGCAGTAATGGCAGCTAGTTGAGCTGCACCACGGACAAAATTACGTTCATCATCTGTCCATAGTCTTGGCTCATCACCCTCCACAGACAAAAATCCTAAAAGCTCAGACTGAAAAAAGATCGGCGCAATAATTATGGAAATTGCACCAAACTGTTCCATTACCCGATTGCTAACATCGCCCTTAGTCATGGACTTGGCATCCACTACCACCACGACTTGATCCTTGGTTAGGGCTTGATACAGTGTCGGTGCATTCTGCACAGTTACACCAGCCGTATTTTCAACCACTTGTTTTGATTTCGGTCCCGCCTGACGATTGGTCACGCGCCGCCAAAAATATTGATGTTCACGCTCAAACCAATAGATATTTGTGTGATCAGGCATGATGAAGCTATGAGTTTCCTGCACAATTTCTTCGAGCCGCTCAGTCAGCGTGGGAATATTGCGGATTTTGCTGAGGATTTGCCATATTGGTTCGTCTGGACGCTTAGCATTTTGATAGTGCCACTCGGTATCGAGACGACTCAGGGTTGCACCGAGAGCGCCAAGTACGACCGAGAGTCTGGCTCTTTCATCGTTGCGAGGTGTGCCATTCCAAAGGTTTGAGCCGAGCAGAGCTACCCCAAAACTGCGATCGCGATGATAGATCGGCCAAAGTAAAGTGCCTTGAATATCAAATTTTTGAGCTACCTTTTGCCATTCGCCGCTACGTTTCTCTTGACGCAGATCAGCGATCGGTAAGGGCTTGCGCTGCAAAATCACTTGATCGAGTAGATCTCCCGCCGTGAGAGCAAAGCGATCTTTTAAAAATTTTAGTTCCCCCGCAGGTGTCGTCCCACCTTTACCCGTAAGCCGATGATTCTCCGCATCATAAAGCCCAATCCAAATTAATTTGTACTCAAAATTATCGCGAAGATAATCAAGAGTTGCGGATAGTAGGTTGTCAATGCCATCTTCATCACGCAAAAACTGCATGATTCGCCCAAGGTTAACAAATTGGCGATCCCATGGGTTAGCTCCTGCCTGACTCATATTTTTGCCCTGAAGATTTTGACGTAATTATGGCTAGCAGCCTATCGAGACCAGATAAAAAACCAGATAAAACTATTTTGCGATAAACCAGCGACTACAAGTATTTCATCATAAGCTTACAATCATTAGTCCGTAAAGTCAGCTAGCAGTTGTTTCAATTTAGAAATTTCCTATTCAGTCTCTGTCGTAAGTGTGAGTCCTTGATAAATTTGGGCGATCGCGAAGCTAACGCTGCCGCCACTCATGGCATAGACTTCACCTTCGATATATTCGTGCTTGTTTAGTTGTTTTTCCTCCCAAGCAAAGTATTCTTTAGGAGTGAGTTTAGGAAAATTTTCTTTAGTTGCGAACATATTTTTTGGGATATAGGGTGGTTGATTTATGATTGTGTCATTTAATTTTTGATGGGAATTTTCACAGACAAAACCTCACCTTTTGCTACAACTTTCGCCCCTTCCGTAACGCAAAATTGTAAACCATCCATAAGTGACTCTCCAACCAGTTCAGGCGCAAGAAATTCCATTGTTGCACGATCAATTTGAGTAGGAACTTTTACGCCTCTTTCTAATTTTGTTAAGAAATGCAAAATGATGCTAAATAATTGCCGATCGCCATTTGCAAAATAGGCTGTAGCAGCGTAATCAACCATTGCAATCGGTCTTTTTCTCCCACCTTGATCAGGAGTAAGCCAATTAAGCTTAACTTCAGCCGAAAGCGTTGATACTACATTGATAACTTGCATTACATTTTTCATCTTGATACGGATAAAATTTCAAGTGGCTTAATTTGATCTAAAATTTCTTCGTCCGCCCATATAGCCTTACCGATCCCATCCAGATTTTCCTCGCGTGGATACATTTTTGCCACAATTTCTAAGCTCACAGTTGCGATCACAACATGAAATTTGTTAGAAGCGTAAAAGCGTTTCCCCCACTCTAAAGCATTTTCTAGGCTCTCAGCAAACCATTTGCCTTCCATCGAACAACCAGAAGGGCAGGGGCGAAACATACCATAACTAAGAATATCTGCTAGTTCAGCCTCGCTAACTGCTCTATATAGCTTGATCTCTAACTCTCCTAAGTAAACCAATAGATAGTGATTATATTACTCGACCAACCATTCTAGCGATCGCTCACCAATTTGCAGAGGAATACTAACTGCCTTACCAAGGCGTGGACGCTCTTTGGTGGTTTCGATAAATTTCTGAACTTGTTCAACTACCCCCCAGTCGCTCAAGTAAGCGGCGATCGCATCGAGATGTTGAATAAACTCAGCTTCACCCATTGAAAATGATTGCTGCTCTTGATAGCGCCACATTACCTGTAGGAAAATTTTACCTTGAGTTTTGCGTAACTGCACATCATAGGAATAGTCCCATTTTGTCGCGATCGCCTGACGCAGTTCGGAGCCAGTCATAGCGCATTACCCGATAACGCTTTATCCAAATGTCCTTGATTCTCTTGCAAAATTTGGGCGGCGCTGTCAGCATCTACGCCTTTTCCATGCATTAACAGAGCCAGTTTTACTCGTTTACCCGATCGCTGCAATAAGTCCGCCGCTGCCTCACGACTGAGTGAAGTAAGATCGCGAATAATCCTGATCGCTCGATCTTCGAGTTTGCTATTTGTCACCGATACGTCGATCATGCGATTGCCATAAACCTTGCCCAACTTCACCATTACCCCCGTAGAAATTGTATTAAGAACCAGTTTAGTTGCAGTCCCTGCCTTGAGTCTGGTTGATCCCGCTAAAATTTCTGCACCCACAAGCGAACGAATCTCGATATCGTACTGAATCGGAAATTGGTCGGGGGGAACGCAGCAAAAAAAGACTGTCTTAGCGCCGCGTTGTTTCGCCTCTTTCAGCGCCCCATGCACATAGGGAGTTGTCCCACCTGCGGTGATACCAAACACCACATCCCGATCGCTAATATTTCTTTCCGTGATCGCCGCCGCGCCATCGTCTTCCCGATCCTCTAGAGCTTCAGAACTCCGCACCATCGCATTCATCCCACCCGCTAAGATGCCCTGAATCAATTCAGGATCACTACAAAAAGTTGGCGGACATTCGGCAGCATCTAGTACACCAAGTCTGCCACTTGTGCCAGCACCAATATAAAACAAACGCCCACCATTAGCGATCGCCGCCGCAATTACCGTAATCGCCTCAGCGATCGCCGCTTTTTCCTGACCAACTGCCTCAACCGCCTTGGCATCCTCACGATTAAACAATTCCACAATTTCTAAAGCACTAAGACGATCCAAATTTTGACTATAGGGATTAGCCTGCTCCGTCAACAAATAACCACGATCCTGATTTTGCGCTTTCAACACATTACCCATAAAACTCTTTCCTTTTTCCTTGAACCTATTGTCCAAATTCAACTCTAGCTTTTTCAACAATTTCAGCCGTAACCGTATCACTGCCAGATTGCTGTGCTAGCTGTTCGATGCGTTGACGTGCTTGCGATCGCACAAAGTAAGGAATATTTTTGTACTTGACTTTTGCTTCGGTAGTCCAAGTTAAGCCTTCACCATAATCTGAGTTTTGCATGGATTTTGTGTTTAATTAGCTGTATTAGCGATCTTTACTATCATTTTCACACATTGGTAGTTTGTTATAATCAACTATAAAATTGCGGGCAGAATGTATGACTACTACTATTTTATCGCCTAGCTTATCACCTACAGAATATCTAGAGTGGGAATTAACACAAGCAGGTCGATACGAGTATGAGTATGGAGAGGTTATCGAGGTGACAGGTGGGAAACTGGAAAATAATGAAATCGCTCTTAATTTAATTGTACTGCTCCGAACTCATTTGCGTGGTAAAGGTTGTCGTATCCTTGGTGGTGACGCAAAACTCATGACTATTCCGAGTAATGTTTATTACTTTCCTGATGTGGTTGTTAGTTGCGATCCTCGCGATCGCTATGCCAGTGAGTTTCTACAATATCCATGCTTAATTGCTGAAGTATTATCCCCAGCTACAGAAAGTCGCGATCGCGGGATTAAGTTACGCAACTATTTAAAGATCGATTCATTACGAGAATATATGCTGATCAATTCAGATTCTCCATGTATTGATTTCTATCGTCGTCTCAATGGTGCTGAGATTTGGGAATATCTCACAATCAATAGTTCTGATTTAACTGTTAGTAATCCTGAGATTCAACTATCTAGCCTAGATCTTCATCTTCCGCTATCACTTATCTATGAAAACGTTGATTTTGAGAAGTCCTAATCGCCTATTCCTTCAAACCAAACTGCGATCGCTTGACTTACCTTAAAATGTATAAATTGTATTAATATAGATTTATATCACTTGTACCTCAGTATAAGGCTAATACCATGGACACGACAGATTACGGGCTAGGCGGTGCTGATCATTCCTCGATAGATACGGGTGTTGAACATCTGGGGCATGATTTTGGTCATCTCAATCACGATTTAAGTTCTAGTTACACCCATGATGTCGAGTCAATTTCTCAGGGACTTGAGCAGCATTCTCAAGGGTTTGTCCATGATTTAAGTTCAGGGATGCATCTCCATAATGGTTTTGCCAATGATTTAAGTCCAAGCACGATTTTGCATTCTGATTGTGTTGCTTTTGCTGGTAATGATTTGAATGGTCTTAGTCTGGATCATTTGCATGGTCAAGGCTATGTCGAAGCACCTAGTTTTGAGGGGCATTTATCCACAAGTAGTTTTCATCCTGAAGCGATGCCTCGTAGTGCGGCTCCAGATTATGCGGAAGCTTCTAGGAATGAGGGATGGGCAAAGCATTATGAGGATAGAGCCGCAGGTTGGGCTAGTGAAGGATCGCTGGATATGGCGGCTTCATTGCAAAAAGAGGCTGAATATCATCATCAAAAAGCGACTGAAAATCTGAATTCATAACATTCTTCATTTATTATTCATTAAAACTTATGCCTCTTCCACTGTTGCTTGTTGGTCTCGGTTCATTCGTTGGTGGCGTGTCCTCGGCTATTCATGGTCATCTTAGTAGAAAGAATGCTGAAAAATCGCAGCAACTGCAAGTTCAGAACCAGCAAGAAATCGTTGTCCGTCAAAAAGAGCGTGATGCGACTCAAGAGAAGATTGAGTATGCGCGATTGATGTGCCAGAGGATACAGCAACAAGAAATTTTGGTGCAGCAGGAGCAGCAACGGGACTTGGATCGTCAGCTGCAGTCGCAAGAAAATTCTCTGAATCGTGAGTTTCAACGCAAGCAGCAACAGGATGGGCTGTCATTTCAGGGAGAACAGAGAGGTTTAGACCGTCAGTTACAGGTACAGCTAGCGGATTTAAGTCGTGAGTTTCAAGCGCAGGAAAATGAACGTAATCGGGATCTACAACTGACGCTGACTGAATTGAATCAAGAATTTCAATCGCAACAGGGCGAACTTAGTCGTGCTTTTTCGGAAAAGTTGGAAGTGTTTAGAGCCGACTTACAGAAGTATTTCTTTGAGCAGCAGAGAGAGCTTCAGATGCAACTCAAGGAGCAGGATATTGAGTTAGCTAGGGAGTTAAGGAAGTACGATCGCCAAACTGCGATTACTGTTGTTGAGGAACAAAAGCGTCAAAATAATTCGCCGATCTGGTTGGTGGCTGGGGATCTACTCAAGCGTGGGAATACATCTGGCGTTTTACCTTTGAATGTTTTCTTTTCACCACCTGTTCTCAAATTCGATCGCACTAAGGAATCTGATGCAAAGGGTTTTCCTGCGATGGAAGATTATTTGCAACAGGAATTACGGAAGTTTTTTCAGCAATATCAAGGGCGCGATCGCCAGATTGATTATTTGGCAGGGGCTTGGACAAGTAAGCAATTTAGTAATGAGGCGGCGGCAAGACAAATTTTCTTAGGTTTACAGAGCGAACCAACTTTGATTTTGGAGTCGGCTTTAGAGGGTGAAAATTTATCGATTAGTTTTGCCTATTGGGGCTTGGGGCATATCAAGGAACGTTATGAAACGGTCATGCGCTTTTCTTGGTTGGAAGTTCTCTATAGTTTTGTGAAAGAGCGGACTGAGACTTGGTTTCGCAATCGGGCTGTGGAAGGTTCGACTGAGGCGGAATGGATTGAGGAATATGGCGAAAAATTTGTGCGTCAATATCAGGCTAATCGCGGCGTGATGGCAAAGGAACAACGCTGGATCGATCGCGGTGATGATATTCGCGAGTTAGAACGGAATTATCATCTTGCGCCGAAGGATTGGGATCAACTCAAGCGTTTGGTTGCGATTTGTCACTGTGCGATCGCGGGTTGGGTGACGGATGAATATTTTCTGTTAGATGTCAATCCCGATCGCCGTCAATTGCCATTGTTGCCAGAGCTTTTGTCGGAGTTGGTTTCGGGAATGAGCGAGACTGTGCAGCATCAGTTTGTTGATGGTAGTGTGCATATTTATCAGAAGCTATATGATTGTCTCATTAGTGAGGTTCCTGATTGGGAGCCAGAGTTGCGTTTGGAGTTAGCGACTAGTTTAATCAAGCTTCCAAGTCATGATGCTGGGCTGGCTCAAATCAATGCTTCTCTTAGGGTTTGGTTATTTTCTCGTGGTGTTGACTGGCTATCTGATACGCCTGTTCTCCCTTTATTGTCATCGGTAGCGAAACCAGAAGATGAGGCTTATTTTCGCTCTCTTTATCAGGTTTGGGAGTTGGTGGGGATTAATGACAAGGTGGATATGGGTGGTGCTTATTATCGGCGTGGTGAGAGTTTTTATAAGCGGCGTGATTTTGAGTCGGCTTGTCAAGATTTTGAGAGAGCAATAACTTTGGGTTATGTTAAGGCGGCTGGACGGCTGGAGATCGTTGTTCAGGTTCAAGAATCTATCAAAGATGAGAAATTTAGACTTCTTCGAGAACAAGAAGAACGGCGACTATCACAACTCACAACTTATTTTCGTAAATTAGACCAACTTTTAAGCGAGGGAAAATGGAAAGAAGCAGACCAAGAAACTACAAAATTAATATTAAAATGTGCTAACAAAGAAGAAGGTTGGGTATCTCGTGATGATTGGTCCAATTTTCCCCAAGAGGAGTTACGCTTTATTGACCAATTGTGGTTAAAACATTCTCAGAACAGATTTGGCTTTTCTATACAGAAAAAAATCTGGATTGACAATGGTGGTGAACTTGATAAGGATGATTACGTCACATATAAGAAACTAGCAGACGAAATAGGCTGGAGAAAAGGAGGAGAGTGGTTGAGTTACTCTGAACTCACCTTTAATGCAAATGCACTCCCTGGACACCTGCCCGTTTTTAGGCGTGAATGTTTGTATGATGGATGTTACTTTAGGGGTGTACTCTTTTCTCGTCTCTAAACTATAACATATAAGGAATTTACACCAATAAAAAATATTTCTGCTTAAAGCCTTTAGTACCAGTTTACTAGATTTGTGGGGTTTCATTACCTGCTAGTCGGGTTTTGGTAGTGCAATTGTACGGACATAATAATATTATGTACTGATTTTTCTGATCAGAAAATCAATTAAAGCTATAGTAAAGGTATCAAACACCCAATAGTTATAAGACATATAGATTATGAATACAACTCAAATGCGGAATCAAGTCAAACAAAGTATTGATAAATTATCTCCAGAAAAACTAACAGTTATTGCTGGATTTTTACATGATTTACTTAATGACGAAAATGAAGATGCGACAGAAGAATTATTGAAAATTTCTGGATTTGAATCTGCTTTTGAAAAAGCAAAGCAACAAATTAAAGAAGGCAAGGTGAAAGATTGGCGGCTGATTATATGTGACGTATAAAGTATAAAGTAAGATTTATGAGTAACCATAGGAAATCAAGGCGATCTCTAAACTCCTCTAATACTTTAATGTTAGAATAAAATCACTCTTTTTAAATTTAGCTATGCGTGCGATCGAAACCACTGGCATCTTAAATACCCAAGGGCAGATCCAACTTGATCGCCCCATTCCCCAAGCAAAAAACAGGCTTGTGCGCGTAATTCTTTTAATGCCAGAAGATGAACTAAATGAACAAACTTGGTTAGACGCTGTTTCCAATAACCCTAGTTTTGCCTTTCTGCACGATCCAGAAGAAGATATTTATACTCTGAAAGATGGACAACCTGTAGTTTATGAAGGGTAAGATCGTTTTAATTCAATTTCCCTTTGACGATTTATCTTCCAGTAAAGTCCGTCCTGCCTGTTGTCTAACCAATACAATTGGAGCATATCAGCACATTATTTTTGCCCTAATCACCAGCCGTATTCCCGAAAATCCCCTTCATACAGATATTATTCTCAGACCAGAAAATCCAGATTTTATTATGAGTGGTCTTCGTAAATCATCAACCATCAGACTTGATCATTTGGTAACACTTCGAGCCTCACTTATTCAGCGTGAGCTAGGCGCATTATCGTTAAAAACTCAAACCTTAATCGTGGATATTTTGTGTGATATTCTACGCCTACCTTGATTAAGGATCGCCTCCCAATTTTATTAAAAATCAGGCAATTTGTTCTGAGATACGGGGCTGAATTCGTTGAATAATCTCATCACGGTTAGGCAGTGTTTTTAGATCGTAAATCGCTTGAAGATTTAGCCAAGAAGCCGCATCGCCACCAAAAAAACGCGCCAATCTTTCCGCAGTATCAGCGCTAATAGAACGGCGTTCTCTAACAATTTCGTGAATACGAGATGCAGGAACATTTAAAGCTAAAGCTAAAGCATTGACACTCATATTAAGAGGAACAAGAAAATCTTCCCGTAGAATCTCACCTGGGTGAACAGGACGCATTTGATTGATTGGGCGGTTAGTCATGGTTATTTACGAGTGATAATCAACAATTTCAACATCAGTAGCAACATTATTTGTCCAGACAAAACATAATCGAAACTGAGAATTAATCCGAATACTATATTGTCCTTTTCTGTCGCCTTTTAACGCTTCAAGTTGGTTGCCTGGTGGAGAGCGCAGGAATTCTAAAGTTTGGGCGGCATCCAATTGAGTCAACTTCCGAATCGCACTGTCTTTGAAAGCACGAAAACGGGATGGATCAACTCCTTCAAACAGCGATCGCGTATGTTTGCATCGGAAAGATTGAATCATATTCAAATACTATTCCGTTTCGCGTAATACGTCAAGGGAGAGAATAAGCCGCGATCGCTAGTATGGCATTTTCGTATATTGGCAGTTTGTTATCTACTGGCGTTTCTCAATAAATAGTTAAAAGTGTATAATTTTATTGTTAGGTTTTCGATGATAATAGTCGTCAGTTAAATCTTTGTTTATTTTTATGTCTAACAGCAGTCTCCAACCTGATCCACCGATTTATTAGATTTCAGGCATTATTTACGGCGATAATTTATCAAGCGATAAAAAGCTTAACCCAAGTTACAAAATTGGCGATCGCACTAGTTCCAAAAAACTGCTAAATCTTCCACTATTCCATATCAAGTTATTAGGAGAATAATTTATGACCACCACCCTGTATGAAACCGACTTTAATCTTTGGATAGAACAAACTGTTAACCAACTCAAAAATGGACAAGTTCAAGCCCTAGACCTAGAAAACCTAATCGAGGAAATTCAATCAATGGGGAGCAATGACAAACGGGAAATTAAAAGTCGATTAATTGTTTTAATCATGCACCTATTAAAGTATAAATATCAACCAAAAAAGAAAACAACAAGTTGGACTGCAACGATAACAACCCAAAGAGATGAACTCGAATTAGTTTTAGAAAAAAGTCCTAGCTTAAAACCATTCCTCAAAGTGAATATATTCGAGTGCTATCAGAAAGCACGAAGAAATGCCGCAAGGGAAACAAAACTACCCTTAACCACCTTTCCCGCAGAATGTCCCTTCACCCCAGAGCAAATCATAGACTCTGATTATTTCCCAGAGACAAGCGCTTGATGGCTTTATTTTTGAGTTATTAAGATCACCTGTTGCTTTTGAAGCGATCGCACATCCTCTAAACTAGTCTCATCAACATTCTGCAAAATTTGGGCGACAGTTTGTTGTTTATTTTGATTATCATCACAGCCCAGCAAAAATTTCCATTCCGAATCGCTGATTTTGGCAATTTGATAATTGTAGTCAAAAAACTGGGGACTCTCTTGCCAACTGTAAATACAAGGGCTTGGTTCAGGAATAGCGGCTAACAATGTCTCGTCATTTAGCCAATCCTGCTTAGCGATCGGGCTACGACCTAAAAAGAATTCGTAATGGGTAATTGTTTGGGGATCAAGTAGTTCAATCAGGCGGTAGCGTTGCAAATCCGTGAGATGTTGCGATCGCTCGATTAGTTCTGGCGCTTTGCCAATTAAACGATTTAAATCCCACACCTGCGGATTGGAAAATCCGAGAAATTCTAAACCCGATGCATTGATTAATTCAAATACAGAGTTGACATTGTAATCAATCTCTTGGGGATGCACATACATATCCGCAAAACAAGCATCTTGCTGATTTTCCCAAGACCAACGATCCTGCTCTCTGCGTCGCAAAGAATTCGTTTCTGGCAAATTTGCAAATATTTGTCGCCCAACCGATACACCATCTTTGTAATCGCCCCGTTGTTCACCTTGGAGTAACGCGATCGCCTCCTGCATCAACCGAATTTCCCAGCGCCCAAGTTCACCATACACAAAAATATGCAGCAATCCACTAGGGGCAAGCTTATTGGCAAGAGCTTGAATACCCCGAATCGGATCGGCGGTATGGTGCAGCACACCGACAGAATTAATTAAATCGAACTCTCCTTCTAACTGGTCGGCATCAAACAAACTCAGATGATGAAATTCCACCCGATCCGCCCCCGATCGCTTACAGCGCTCTTTTGCCACCGCCAGAGTCCCTTCACTCAGATCAATGCCAACAACTGAAGCTTCAGGGTTGAGATGCACTAAATATTCAGTACTTACGCCCGACCCACAGCCCGCATCAAGAATCCGCACATTATTTTTAGAAGACTTTTGACCAGTACAAAAACTATGCGCCGCCTGCCAATTCCATCGCCAGTTATAGCCTGGAGGTGGCTCATCTAAAATCGGTTCAGGAGGAAATGGGTAAGTATTATAGAGTTTGGCAACGGCTTCGCTGATTTTTGGATCTGACATAACTTGGGTAACTGAATTTGAGACTGAATTTGAGTAAGTAGCTAGGTAGGCGCAATAGATCTCATATCACAGCTTGCAGCTACTCTACAATCAGCAAATCACAATGTTATAAAGGTTGACATTTGCCCGAACGAATCAAGCCAATTCGCTTGGCGATCGCCTCACCTTGAGAAGCAAATGCGCCCCAAATTTCGACAGCATCAGTAATTTCGTCTTTGTTATTACTCTTGACGAGTTCACAAATATTATTGTCCCGTTTGCAAATAAACCATTGCTCAGAAGTTAAGTTATTTACAGAATCTTTGAGATTGTTAGGCATAAGTGACTATTTCGCGGGTTGCATAACGTACCTAAACTATAGTAAAAGAAATCATGTAATTTGCAATAACTTTGACATGGCGCAGATTTTTGGAGAATTCACAGAAAACTTTTCCGACAGAAGCGAGTTTTTAGTCCTAGGATTTTCGCCATCAACCTTGTCAATCCAACAGCGATGGAAGACAAATAGCCTTTCAGCTGATTTCCTAGGAGATTACGTCAAAAACTTTTTTCCTGGTGATACAACTGCGGCTTTAAGCAAGCAAACTGAAATTCGATTTGCAGTCAGTTTTATTGCTAATGAGTTGCTGGAAAATGCAATGAAATATAGCGACATGAAAGCCGATCAACCAATTAATCTAGAAGTGCATTTATTTAGCGATCGCCTAATATTTTTATCAAGAAATAGTTTGCCCCAAGCATCAATTGCTGATTTTCAGTCTTTTTTACAAGAATTGATCACTGGCGATGTCGGTGAGATGTATTTTAATCAAGTCGAAAAAAGTGCTGAAAATGATGAATCAGAAAGCTCTGGGCTTGGCTATTTTACAATGATCATGGACTACGAAGCAGTCCTAGGATGGAAGTTTGAACAAGTTGACAATGATGTGACTGTAGTATCAACGATGGTACAGTTACCACTTTAGTTAAATCACTTTAGTTAAACTACTTTAGCCAAATATTTTGGATATTTAGTTAATGCAATATCTAACCGAAGAATGTCCCGAACAATGCCCAATAAAAACAGCACAAATTTATATCAGGAGTCATTAAAGAATGGAAGTTAAAGGAGATGATTATCGAGTTTGGTATGAGCCATCAGAAACTTGTATTTATTGTCAGGGATCTTTACGCTTAGCAGGATCAGAGGAATATGCTCCTATCGTGCAACTCTTAGAATATGTAATTGAGCAATCACCAAAGATTCTCAGTCTGAATCTCTGTCAGTTAGAATTTTTAAACAGTTCAGGCATTAATGTTTTATCTAAATTTGTGATTAAAGTTCGACAAAAGGACACGATCAAGATTACGGTTCAAGGATCTGAGTGTATTCCTTGGCAGGGCAAATCGTTAAAGAATTTACAACGACTAATGCCGACCTTAAAGCTAGACTGGGTATAGATGTGTAGAAAAGGCTTCTAGCCTGTTAACGGTTAGAAGAGGCTTAAAGTTTGTTGATGTTATGATTTGTTAATCTTCGGATTGTAAAATGCCGAATATTTTCCAAGCTGCTACTGATTTGGACAGGTGATACATGACCAGTATCCACCTCGCGCCCTGCAATCTGTGATAAAAAAGTCAAAATTTGAGATGGCAACTTCAAAGTCAAGCCATTTTTTAAGTGCATTTCCAATTTGCGAACGCCTATCACCAAGGGATAGCTGCTGTATTGCGACAAGCCAGCGATCGCTTGCCCACCTCTATCAAAATAAATTAGTTGCACGGAGCGACTATCGGGCGGTTGACTGCTGCTATAGCCATCAAGCTCATACCTTACAAATTCAGTAATATCTGGCAAGTTATTGGTTTGAGAAAACAATAAACATTGCTCTAAGGCTTGAGTTAACGGCAACTTCGCGATTGCATCTTCTAATTCTAGGCGCAATTCTAAAGCGACTAATACTTCTTCTAGACTAGGAGTTGCTAAGCAAGATTCTGGAACTATCATGGCGTTTGTATAATTCACAGATCACCATCTCAACTACTAGATGGGAACTGTTAGAATAAAGTTTAAATTTATTTTTGCACTTTATTCTTACACAAAGTCCATGCTCACTTCCGATCGCAATGTTACCAAAGTGTTAACCGAAGACTTTGATGTTGATGTGCCTAAGCGCGGGATGCCAGTGACGATCATCACAGGCTTTTTGGGTAGCGGCAAAACCACATTGCTCAATCATATTTTACAAAATCAGCAAGATTTAAAGGTCGCGGTTTTAGTCAATGAATTTGGCGATATCAATATTGATAGTCAATTATTGGTGACAGTCGATGAAAACATGATGGAACTGAGCAATGGTTGCATCTGCTGCACAATCAATGATGGCTTAGTTGATGCGGTTTACAGTATTCTCGAAAAAGGCGATCGCATTGATTACATGATCGTGGAAACTACAGGCGTTGCTGATCCCCTACCGATCGCTCTAACTTTTTTAGGCACGGAGTTACAGCACTTAACTAGATTAGATTCGATTTTGACCGTGGTTGATTCTGAAGCATTTACTGCTGAGCATTTTGATAGTGAGGCAGCCTATGCCCAGATTATGTATGGCGATATTATTATTCTGAATAAAACCGATCTCGTCACTGAAGAAAAACTTCAAGATCTTGAAACTTACATTAATAAAACTAAAACTAAAGCGCGAATTTTGCGATCGCATCTCGGTATAGTCCCTTTACCTTTAATCCTAGATGTCAAGATCGATCAATCAGCGATCGCTTCTACCGAAAAATCTGACAAGCATGATCATCACGATCACGCAAATCATGAACACCATGATCACGCTCATCACGAAGATTGTCATGATCCCGAATGTACCCATGAACATCACGAGCATCACCAGCACCAGCATTCCGAGCATTTAGACAATGATGGTTTTATTTCGATTTCATTTCAAAGCGATCACGCCTTTAGCCTTGATAAATTTCAAAACTTTCTTGATAAACAATTACCGATTGACGTGTTTAGAGCCAAAGGTATTTTGAACTTTGCAGGCATCGACAGCCGCTATGTTTTTCAACTAAGCGGTAAACGCTACGAACTCAAAACTGATGATCGCGACAAATCCCTAAATAATCAGCTAGTAATTATTGGGCGCAACCTCAACCGCGAAGCACTATTGGCTCAACTTACAGATTGCCTCTCTTAGGTTTCAAATCAACCTTTAAATTAGACTACTTGGGCGGCAAAGCCGCCCTGTAATACTAAGCATGAATCGCAAGGCGATCAGTTAGCCGATCGCACAAGGGCTGGACTTGCATCACACCCTCAATGCGATCGACGGGCGCACCGTCTTTAAATAAAACTAAAGTTGGTAAAGCCGTAATCTGATATTGAGTAGCAAGTGCTGGATAGTTGTCAGTATTGATTTTCACAATCTGGACTTTATCTTTCATGGTCTCGCTTACTTTATCGAGAATGCCTGTCATGAGCTGACAAGGACCACACCAAGGCGCATAAAAATCGACTAAAACAGGTAATTCTGAACTCTCTAATAATTCATTGAAACTACCAAACTCTTTTTTGACTGACATGGGGCGATCGCTCCTCTAAAAACTCAATTCTATAGCAATTGCCATAAAAGTAGGAAGGGGCGCAAGACCGTACTTCCTGACATTTCAAATGACATTTCGCAATTATGCCCGAAAAACTGAATCGGCGCTTTTAGGATTTTCAAGATTTTTTGTCGCAAAGGTTACATCTCTAAGCTAATATTGTCATTGGCTATTACTCAATCTCCAATGATCTCCAGTAACGAATTTCGACCCGGCGTAACAATTGAACTTGATGGCGAAGTCTGGCGTGTAACTGAATTCTTACACGTCAAGCCTGGTAAAGGTTCAGCTTTTGTGCGTACCACTCTAAAAAGTGCCATGACAGGCAAAACTCTAGACAGAACCTTTAGAGCTGGGGAAATGCACCCTAGCGCCACACTAGAAAAAAGCTCGATGCAACATACCTATAGAGAAGGTGAAGATTACATCTTTATGGATATGCAGAGCTTTGAAGAATCAACATTAACTGCGGCTCAGATTGGTAGCCGTGTTAAGTACATCAAAGAAGGGCTGGAAGTTAACGTCGTGCGTTGGGGTGACAAAATCATTGAGGTGGAATTACCCAACTCAATTGTCCTAGAGGTAATCGAAACCGATCCAGGGCTAAAGGGCGATACGGCTACTGGTGGTAGCAAAGCTGCCAAGGTAGAGACAGGTGCATCAATTAACGTTCCTTTGTTCGTGAATGTTGGCGATCGCATCAAAATTGATACTCGCGAAGACACCTACTTGGGGCGTGAAAATTAGGTGGAATTTAGCATAGAGCAATTGCGTGAATTGGTCACGATCCTAAACCAGACGGACATCACCGAACTGACGCTAGAATCGGGTGATTTGCGTTTGAGCATCCGAAAAAGCGAAAATCGCGTTGTCTCGTCGGTGATGCCAAGCGCTCCTGTGTCTATCTCACCTAACCCTATATCAGCGATCGATTCAGCGCCCCAGAATGTCGCAACACATAATACGGTCGCTTACACACCAACGATCGCCGATGCTCTTCCTGCTAAGAAATTAGTGGACATCACCTCGCCAATGGTCGGCACATTTTATCGATCTCCATCTCCTGATGATGCCCCATTTATCGAGATCGGCGATACGGTCAAAAAAGGCGGCACTGTCTGTATCATTGAGGCGATGAAGCTGATGAATGAGATTGAGTCTGAAGCTACTGGTAAAATCGTTGAGATTTTGGTGGAAAACACTCAACCCGTTGAGTATGGTCAAGTCTTAATGCGAGTCGAAGCAATTTGAATCAAAAAGAGTTAGTGCAAAGCACTAACTCTTTTTTTTTGATCTAACTTTGGGAATGCATAGAGATGCTCAGGAACTGCCCCAAGGAAGGATTGCGCGTAATTGTAAACAATTGTTAAGATAACTACATTAAATATCAAGCAATTTCAAATTGCGGGGAAATTATGGAAACCAAATTTGACTTTAGCGGTAAGGAACTTTTTACACCGATAGCTTTTCGTGAAGACTTTAATCGATTTGCGCGTTTAAGTGAAACTCAAGCTTGGTCATTGTTCTTTACCGCAAGCCGCGAAGATAATGCCTTGGGATTCAGTAGAACCGCAGGTAGATTTTGCACTGGACTAATCGTTGCCGCCATTGTTGAGTCGGTTATTAGCATTGTTTTGTTTTAAGTCGCCTCAATCAATTATTTTCTAAAGTAATTCGCCCACTTTGCGGGTGAATTACTTTTTTTTACGAAGAGCCGCGTACATTTTTAATTAACCAATTAAACTTCGCTTCAGCTAGCTCTAAATTGCCGAGCATCGACTGACTAAACCCGCCGATATGTGCTTCTAATTCATCGAGATCATATCCATATCCAAGACGACTGACCGTACCGCGTAGTCGATCTGATAGACAGAGACAAATCGCCCGATAAAATCGTGAAGAAAAGTTTACATCCTGTTGCACCTTGGATAATAGTTGCACCCTTGGTAATGACAATACTACTGACTCTTCCCGCGATCGCACACTAGCAAGGGGAGGACGAGTATCAATAAATGACACCTCACCAACAATTTCACCTTCCGAGATAATCGCAAGCTCTGTTTGATTTTGTGATTCGATGGCAACACTAAAAGAGCCGCTTACCACAATATAGAGAGCGTCACTAACATTACCTTCCTTAATTAACAAGCGATCGGGCGAGATTAACTCTTTTTTCCCTTTCTGCACAAACCAGTCAAGATCACTATTATTAAGCTCACTAAAAAACAGCAAAATTTTCTTCACATTTCACCTCTATAAAAGGACGGCAACTAAGAAACCATATTGTTACAGCTTTTTTCACGAAAACAACATTGCTATAAAAAAACTTAAGAAGCGCGGCGATCTCTATAAGGTGAGTTATATCAATCAATTTCCTGAAAACTTAGGCGTTTTGGTCTTCAGTGATTGATTTTCAGAAAGTATAGAGACAAGTAGGCTATATCACTTGCAACGATCCCCCCAAAGATAGACAATATTGATATTCAAAAAAATTTGCAAATATAAAAGCCAAGATAATCACAAATAAATTATGAAAAATGTACTGGCTATCATTCTAGGTGGCGGACAGGGAAGCCGACTATATCCCCTCACAAAGACTCGTGCTAAACCCGCCGTCCCCGTAGCAGGCAAATATCGATTGATCGACATTCCTGTGAGCAACTGTATTAACTCAGGCATTGAAAAAATTTACATCCTGACTCAGTTTAACTCCGCATCACTTAATCGCCACGTCAACCAAGCCTATCGCCCCGCATCTTATTCTGACGGCTTTATTGAAATTCTTGCCGCCCAACAAACTCCCGACAGTCCAGAATGGTTTCAAGGCACAGCTGATGCCGTGCGTCGTTATGCATGGCTATTAGAGTCATGGGATGTGAGTGAGTATTTAATACTATCTGGCGATCATCTCTACAACATGGATTACCAAAAATTTGTTGAGCATCATCGCGAAACAGGAGCCGACATTACCCTGTCAGTGCTGCCAGTCGATCAGAAAAAAGCCTCAGCCTTTGGTCTGCTCAAAACTGATAGTTCAGGCAAGGTGATTAATTTCCTTGAAAAGCCTAAGGGTGAAGCACTAGACGGAATGCGGGTTGATACAACCAAACTTGGCTTAGATGCTAACGAAGCTTTAGCTAATCCTTTTATTGCCTCTATGGGAATCTATGTATTCAGTAAGCAAGCGATGTTAAAACTGCTCACTGAAAATCCTGAATATACCGACTTTGGGAAAGAAATTATCCCTGCTGCGATTCAAAATTTGAATGTACAGGCTTATCTATACAAGGGCTACTGGGAAGATATTGGAACTATTGAGTCTTTCTACCAAGCCAATCTTGCCTTAACTCGTCATCCTGCCACAGGTTTTAATTTCTACGAAACCAATAAACCAATCTACACCCGCGCTCGTTTTTTACCACCCAGCAAGGTAAATGACTCTAAGATCAAAGATTCGGTGATCGGTGAAGGGTGTCTCATTCTCCAAGCTGCCATTACCAACTCGGTTGTCGGTATTCGGATGCATATTGAGCCGAACTGCACAATTGAAGACACGCTGTTGATGGGATGTGATTTTTATCAGCCTCAAGAAGAGCGTCAATCAGCTCTTGAGACTAATATCGTACCGATGGGCATTGGTGAAAATACGATTATTCGTCATGCCATTATTGATAAGAATGCGCGGATTGGTAAAAATGTGCAGATCATCAACAAGGATCGCATCCAAGATGCAAATCGTGAGGATCAAGGTTATTGCATTTGCAATGGCATTGTTGTTGTTGTCAAAAATGCGATTATTCCTGATAACACCATCATCTAAATATAATTAAACGTTTAAAAAAGCTTGCAAAGCAAGCTTTTTTAAACCTTTTACATGCTTGTAATAACCTAATGGAGCCGAATAATTTGGAATTTCAAACTACTGCTCAAGAAGCCTGTTATGAAAAAGTAGTGACGTGGATGCAAGAGATATTTGATAAATGTCCCTGCGCTCGTCAAGATGTTCCTGGAGTAGGGCTATTTATCGGTTCAGCTTTAGTTGAAGTGCTGGTTTTTCCTTGGGATGTAGACGATGCAATCATTAATACGCGATCGTATGTGGTGGTTGGCGCAGAATTAAAACCAGATTTGATGCGGTACTTGTTGGAGGAAAATGCCAAAATGATTTTTGGCGCTTTTGGCATATCACCTGATAGTGAAATCCTTTTTGAGCATTCCATAGTTGGCTCTACTTGCGATATGAAGGAATTAGAGTCATCAGTGAAGGCGGTAATGGATATAGCTGATGAATATGACGATCGCATTGTTGATCGCTGGGGTGGTAAGAGAGCTTTAGATCGGATACATGCGGGTACATTGTCCAGTAATGGCTGGTCGATGTAATATTGGATTTTGACTCAGTTTTGATTCAGTTTTGGCTCGATTTTGAGATGTTCTCGATTATCTTTGTAGGTAATTCTACTTATTAGAAAATCTAGTTGTAAATCTGTTAAAAAATATTGCAAAGAGTTGCCTTGAATCAGCTTTAATAAAAGCAGCGATCGCAAAAAAGCATAGGAACTCACGGTATTAATATGGGGATTGCGCGGCGACAATTCTTACAGGCAGGGCTGACTAGTCTAATCGGCTGGCAATTTCTGAGTCGCGATCGCGTGGCTCTTGCCGCCGAGCAGTATGTACAACAAGCAACAAGTTCAACGCAACGTAAAAAAGCACTGTTGATTGGAATTAATCAATATGATGCAAAAGAGGATAGCTCACCAAATTCTACCCAAAATGGATCGGCAAATGGATGGTTGCCATTACATGGTTGTGTCAATGATGTGGAGTTGCAAAAGGAACTACTCATCTATCGGTTCGGATTTGCTCCACAGGATATCGTTACTCTGACCGATCGCGATGCAACTCGTCACAACATCACTGAAGCCATCACTGAACATTTAATCGCGCAAACTTTACCTGATGATTTAGTCTTCGTGCATTTTAGTGGACTTGGTTCGCGGCTTGGTAATTACAATACGTTGGTTCCTGTTGATAGTGGTTTGCCCCAAAACCTCGAGAGTTTGCAAGATATTACGGAATTAGAATGGCGAAGAGGGCTACAGGCGATCGCTACAGATAGAATTTTGTGTGTGATTGATGCGGGATTTTATTATCCGAATGTATCGACAATCGGTAATTTTCGCTTGCGATCGCGGATTGGGCGCAGTGATTGGCAATTACCGCCAGAATTAGAACTAATCGAAAAACAGGCGATCGCCACAAATACTGCTAGAAATCCTAGTGGAGCATTATTAAAAGCCGCTTCAGGAGATATGCTTTGTGCCGATGCTCAATGGTCAGGCTTTAGTAGTGGTGCGTTTACCTACGCCTTAGTGCAGCAAATGTGGCAAATCACCCCCGCTACGACAATTTATTGGGTGATGAGTAATTTGATAGCTAATCTTGATCGCCGAATTTTCCATAATGACAATCTCTCAATAGATAAACAAATCATGGAGATGATGGAAACTAATGGGACGAAATCCAAAGAGATTTCTATGAATACCTTCGCTTCATTGTTGCCAATTCCTGACTTTGGTGCTGATGGTGTGGTGACAAATATCAGTAGCGATCGCCGTAGTGCTGATGTTTATCTTGCGGGGTTGCCGATTGATATTTTGAGTAATTACATGGCTGGTTCCATTCTTAACGTAAATAATCATGTAAAAAACAATGTAAATAAGCCTTCAAAAACTACTGTGCAAACTACGGTACAACTAAAATCTCGAAATGGGTTTAATGGCAAAGTTGAGGTTTTAAGCGATCGCAATAGTAATCCAAAATTAGAATCAGGACAGTTACTGCAAGAATCTATCCGCGCCATTTCTCGCAATCTCAAATTAGCGATCGCCCTTGATGTTGGTTTGAGCAAAATTGAACGGGTTGATGCCACTAGCGCCTTATCGACTTTACCAAATATGTTTGGGGTCAATGCAAATGAGCAATGTGCGGATTGTCTATTTGGTGTGCAATCCGCAAGTTATGGTTTATTTACGGTTGGACACAAACCGATCCTTGGTTCTTTCGGTTCTGTTGGTGAATCTGTGGGCGTTGCCATCAAACGTTTACAATGCTTTCTCGAAAGCCTTCTAGCCGCTAAGTTAATCCGTATTACCGAGAATCAAGCTGCCAGTCATCTTGATGTCCGAGCCACGATTAAAGCGATCATCGGTATTGATGAACGATCTGTGACGATCGCTAGCAAATCCGCCGCCCGTGCAGCACACATTCCAGTTAACGATACTATCAGCAACATCGTGCGGACTAAGCCGATTAATATTGGCGATCGGCTTGAATGCCAGATTGAGAACTTTAGCGACCAGCCTTTATATACGAGAATTTTTTGCATTGATCCCCGTGGCAAAGTTCTCACTCCAAATTTTATCGCGACACCCTATGCTAACGATGGTGCAATTGCACCTTCTGAAACCCTCACGATTCCATATCCTAAAGCAATGATGAATTGGGGAGTATCTGCACCACAGGGTAATGTTGATGTACAAGTTGTGATTAGTCGATCGCCGCTTTTGGAAGTTGCCAAAGTACTAGAATTATCACAGCGTCAGTCTTCATCCGTCAATGGATTGATTGCCATTCCCAATCCCTTACAAGTCGCTCAAGCACTACTTATCGATCTTGATCTCGCAGGTAAATCCTCTGAGCTTAGTAGTTTTAGTAATACCAATGATGCATGGATGTTGGATGTGCAGGAATGGGCTACGTTTAACTTCAATTATCAAGTTGCATGAGTTGATTTGTCTTCTTTTATTGTGCCTAGCTACCTAATACCAATTTACAAAAGTGTTATCACACTTTCGTAAATTAAAAACCAACCCAATAAGGTTTTCAAAATCAAAAATGGCTACGCCATTTTTGATTTTGGTATAATTCACTGTCCGTGTTTAATTTTTGCATCGCGTTCCATCCAAATGATTATCTGTGCCACGCTCAAATCTTCAATGTGAACGGCATAATATTTAGCGATCGCCACAAGTTCTGACAGCGCTGAAATGACCATCCGCGTCAAAAACTTTTCATGACTCGAAAGATTGGCTCCTGTCACTGCATCTTGCCTTGTATCTTCAAAATCTAAGTCTGGATGTGGTGAAGCCCATTTCAGAAAAGCTGCATCTTCGCCCTGTGTCTTGCGTATCTGGGAATCAGACTCAATCCAATTCACAATCTGACTCGATGAAATCTCTTCGCCGTGAACTTTTAGTTCTTCAGAGATTTTGTTAATGATTCGCATCGATGAAACCGTGATGCGAGTCATAAATTTGTCCATTGTGGACAGCAGGGCTCCATCGATCGCATAGGCTTCGTCAATCGTTAAAAACTGAATTGGATCTTGAGGAATTGTCATAAAACTACATTTCAGGAACAAAACTGTGCTTTATAGCAGTTTTCGGTTGAATGCCACACAAAAATATAGGGACAATTCATGAACTGCTACTACATTTTTTGTGCTTGGCGATAATTAGAAACCGATAATTTGTGAAAATGCTTTGCCACTTACCGCCTCAATAATGATGAGCAAGGTAAACCCAACCATTGCCAAGCGCCCATTTACCATTTCAGCATATTCAGTGAACCCAAAACGACCTTCACTTTTTTCATCAACGTACATTTTGGGTTCGATCGCCCAGTTATTCAAAATCCCGCGCTCGTCTTTTGTGAAAGCAGTACGCGCTTTAGTTTCTTCGGACATTAGTTTTTACCATTTTGAGTTTTTATAGTTCTTTTTACTGAGTAGCAATGCTACATGAATCTTAACGTTCCTTTGATTTTATCGCTTAATGTCGAAATATCACAAACAACAAAGAAGAGAATTCGCGATCGCTAGTAAAGTAAGAAGAGCGCTTAGCGCTATTCCTACTTGATACATCTTATGCCCCACTTTTCTCATTTATTTGATCATTGGCAATCTACTCTCAACTGGTCACCAAATCCAGAACAAATCGCGCAATTTGAAAAGCTGTACGAGCTAGTTTTAGAAGGCAACAGCAAACAAAACCTTACTCGAATTATTGCCGCCGATGATTTTTGGGAAAAGCATTTGTGGGATTCACTGCGGGGAGTGCTGACTTATTGGGAGCGTGAAGATATGCGGGTGATCGATATTGGTACGGGTGCGGGGTTTCCCGGTTTACCGATCGCGATCGCCAAACCATCGTGGCAAATTACGCTCATCGACAGCAAACAAAAAAAAGTTGCCTTTGTTGAAGAGACGATTCAAAGTTTGCAATTAACCAACGCGATCGCCCAATCAGGTCGAGTCGAGGATATTAACAAAACCCCCCAATACAGAAGAAAATACGACCTAGCTCTGGTTAGAGCCGTAGGAAAGCCAGATATTTGTGCTAGCTATTGTCTACCATTTCTCAAACCCACTGGCACTGGCATATTATATCGAGGTCAATGGCTCCCCGAAGAAAGTGAGCAACTAGATATATTTTGCGAACGCGAGGGTTTGCAAGTTGTCGAGCAGGAACGCTTTCAAACTCCGATTACCGCAGGTGTCCGCCATAGCGTATACCTGACTCCTAGCGCTCCACCTCCAGTTCCATTTCGTAGGGAGAAGCAAAGTTAGAAGAGTCATATAAAAATCGGATTACTTCTTCTTCAAGGCGGTGAATATGATGGGCTTCAACGATGTTAGAAAACCGCAAAGCCGACAGATAGCCGTCCAAAAAAAGTCTCATTTCATCGGTAGAACGATAACCCCGTTCAGACATTTCGACGAGGGAATCGGTGATCTTTTGATAATGACGAATGGCGATCGCGTCTTGAAGCATAGGTCAAGCTGGAATAACTACCGTCCTAGTTGAATAGGCTCAATCAGTAAAAGGTTTCTTTCTAAGGTTTCTCGGCAATGCTAACGAGCGATCGCTACTTGAGAAATTTAAACTTAAATTAACCTTGTACATATGTTAAGCATCGTAATTCTAACATTTGCGTAACTAATAAAATACTATAGATTATGAGTAGAACCGCCCATTGGGTTTACTTAATTTAGTTTTCATATTAAGCAATCCATCCTAGATCGCTTAAATGTTGCCATGCAGTGCGGATATGGTTTGGTTTAAATAGGTTTTCCTTTCTAGGACTCCAATTATGAACTATCGGAATTGCTGATTCCATATCAACAGGGTAATCGCTATTAGTAACAACCCAAAGAGTTGTTGCTAGTAATTCCATACCGTAAGGATTCTCAAAACCTTCGACCAATTCGCTAACACGATTAACGTGTGCGATCGCATCAGGATAGTCTTGCAAGCAGTTAATAGCGTCTTCACTTGCGTGAGGTAAGAGTCGTATTTTTGACTCTTGACTGCGATCGCCATAGCCAATAATGTACTGCCCCTCAAGGGTTTGAAGTAAATGATTCAAGTTATTGGCATAAGGTCCAAACTGATCCTTTTTATATTGCAATTTCATTGGTTCTCCTGCCACTTGGACAAAGTAACCAAGTTTTTGTACTTCTAGCTTGGTAATGCGATAAGTTGTTTGATAACTTTCAAGCAATTTAATTAAAATCGCACGGGCGCGAGTTAGGGGCGCTTTGATGCCATCAGCTACAGAGATAACTTCAGGGGCGCTACTAGGAGCAAAAACAAAAACTTCTAGTTCAGGTAATTGAGCAAAGGCATTTTCGATCAAAGGGCGTACCTCAGACCACTCTAAACCGCCGTTACCACAACCAAGAGGGGGAATAGCGATCGATTTGATATTCAGTTTTTTTACTTGGGCTACAAGATCTTGCAGTCCTGTGGCGATGCTTTCTAATCGTGAAGGGTTGCGCCAGTGATCTTTGGTAGGAAAATTAATGATGTAGTGAGGTTCGCTCAGGTTATTAGTTGGCACAATAAACATCTTGCCTAGTTGGACTTCTCCAGAGCGACAAGCACGTTCATATTGTTTGAAATTTTCAGGGAATTTTTTTTTGAATTGCAAAGCAATACCCTTGCCCATGATGCCAACACAATTTACTGTATTGACAAGGGCATCTGTCTTGAATTCAAGTAGGTTACCTGTTGCAAAATGCATTTGACAGCCAAAAGTTTGATGGTTAATCTTGATTATTGATTTAATAATACCAATCCCTATGGACTGAAACCGTAGGTTTGTGTACTGAATGTTGCAAAATTTCTAAAACTTGTGTCCGTATTGTCGAATTAATTACACCGATATGCTTGATTAGCTCCCAAGGCAAAAAGTCATAGACCAAAAACTCAGCTTGACGGCGACGTTTGCGATCGCCATCTTCATCAGTATCTCTCCAATACTTATCTTCCATAATTTCCCAGTCAATCTCATGAGGTAATGCGTCAAGATCTTCATAAAATTCTGTGTATGCCATAGTTGCATGACCATCGGTAAAGACATATGAACAGTCAATTTCTTCAATATCAAAGGCATTGCTTACTAGGTGCAGTATTGGTGTTTGTCCTGCTTGGTAGTTGGGAACATTCCCTTTGTTAATAGTGAAGAGCATCGGCGATCGCGGCGCAAAGTAAAAAGGTACATAGTCATGCAGTACCCCGCCCATCGCAAGTTGTACAGGTGTTCTAGCCCTTCTATCTTGAATACCTTCATAGGCGATATCCACATGGCTTATTTTCTGACGCAACAACCGATTTTTAGACTTAACCTCTTCAGAATTTATGATTTTGCTTAAGTTCTGAATTGGGGTGATGTGATAGAGATCAGCCATGCTCAACATTTACCTCTAACGATTCTGAGATTAGATAATTAAGCCCAGCTACTTAGTCTAATTTTCATATATAGGCAAAACATCTTGCCAATGAGGATAAATTCCTGATTGGTATTGGTCATGGGCGATCGTCAGCAGAGCTTCACTTAAAGTTAAAGTCGGCTCAAATTGTTGAGATCTGGAGACAATCTGCTCGCAATTAATCCCATATACAGGAATATTAAGCTGCTCGCCGAGGGTTCTAGCGACCACAACACCGATGCGTGTACCTGTAAAACTACCAATACCCGTAGCGATCGCTAGATAAGCAAAATCAGACCACAAAATATCACCGACAAACAAACTTAAGCAGCCATGCAACTGGACAGATAACTCTCGTCCAAGCTCCCATGACTGCTGTTTGTGGATTATGGCGGCTTGAGCGATGCGATCTGAATCTTGATGAAACTCAGCGATCGCAAGCTCTAACTTTGTGGTCGTCGTATGTAAGGCAAGGGCAAAACTTGTGGTCATAATCTGTAGAACTCTGAACGGCGATCGCCAGAATTCGAGCTAGAAATCACCATTAGAACTTGTTGCCACCAGGGCCAGTATCGGCAGCGCCAGTATCGGCTGCCCCCGTATCCGCAGCTCCATTAGATTCAGAATCTTCAGGATCGTTATAGCTACCCATTGGTCTTCTACGTCCAAAGCGACCCATAGGGGTGCGCTTGCGAAACTTACGCGCATACGCTTGGTTGCGAAGAGCTTTTTCTTTTTTCTGATTGCGGCGCTTAGCCATTTTAAACCGTTATACCCTTTAAAGATCAAGTCTATTTAAGCTAGCACAAAACGAGAAATAGACAAACATAAAATTAAATATAAAACCCAAAAAATCAAATTTGCCCACAGAGCTGATCCGCCCGCTTTGCGGACGAATCAGCTTTTTTGGATAAGCTAAAATACTTACAACTCTTTAAAAATTATTACAACTACATTATGTATTTTTGTATACTGATAAGTTGAATGGGAAAGAAAAAAGGTATTTAACAGCGTGAGTCAGCATCCCCTAGAACAGCTAAATCGCTACAACGCACAAGCCAATGCCGAATATTACGGTCGTCGCCCTTGGCTAGCGATTGGTAGAATTTTTAAAATTATTTATTTTGCATTGAGCTTTGCACTAGCCTTTGGCTGGGATGTTCTGACTGGAAATACAGTTAGTCAGCCCAAACTAGCCGAGCAGCTACGGCGGATTATTACGGCTCTTGGTCCAACTTATATCAAGGTGGGACAGGCTCTATCGACTAGACCCGATCTGGTGCGGGTAGATTTTTTAGAAGAATTAACCAAGCTGCAAGATCAATTGCCGCCATTTGCTAACGAGTTAGCTTTTGCGATCATTGAGTCGGAGCTAGGCAAGCCTGTCAGTAATGTTTATCGCACCATTTCTGAAGATCCTGTCGCGGCGGCAAGTTTAGGGCAGGTCTATAAAGCGACCCTTTATTCTGGTGAAGAAGTAGCCGTCAAAGTGCAGCGCCCCACACTTATTCCCACCCTGACCCTAGATTTATACATCATGCGAGGGATTGCGGGATGGTTAGGACCGATTTTGCCGCTTAATCTTGGCAACAGTTTAGAGGCGATCGTGGACGAGTTTGGCTTCAAACTGTTTGAAGAAATTGACTATGCCCATGAAGCGACCAATGCCGAGCGGTTTGCGGGTTATTTTAAAAACGATCCGAATGTGAAAGTGCCATCGATCTATCGGCAGTACAGCACGCATCGAGTCCTAACGCTGGAATGGATTAATGGCATTAAGCTCACGGAAATTGATCAAATTAAATCCGCAGGGCTAAATACCGATAAGCTGGTGAAAATAGGTGTGATGTCAGGTTTGCGACAACTATTAGAGTTTGGCTTTTTCCATGCCGATCCACACCCTGGGAACCTCTTTGCTACCTATGATGGCAAGATGGCATACATCGATTTTGGGATGATGGATCAATTGGATTTAGAGACTAAAGAGCAGTTAGTTGATTCGGTCGTGCATCTCTTAAACAAAGATTACGATGAACTCGGTCAGGACTATGTGAGGCTCGGTTTCTTGCAGCCAGATATTGAGATGAAGCCGATCGTCAACGCCTTAGAATCCGTGCTAGGCGATATCATGTCGGAAAAAGTTAAAGACTTTAATTTTAAAGTTGTCACCGATCGCTTCTCAAAGGTGATGTACGAATATCCATTTTGTTTGCCTGCCAAGTTTGCATTGATCATCCGCTCCGTAATCACGCAGGAAGGTGTTGCCCTCAGTCTCAATCCAGAATTTCAAATTGTCCAAGTCGCCTATCCCTATGTGGCAAAACGCTTACTCACGGATGAGTCAGAAAGTCTACGTCAACGTCTAGTGGAAATCCTCTTTAAAGACGATAAGTTCCAATGGTCGCGCTTGGAAAATCTTTTAGCGATCGCTAAATCCGATGATGATTTTGATATTATTCCCACAGCAAGTATGGGCTTTAAGTTTCTTACTTCCAAAGATGGTGAATATTTCCGCCGTCGGATTTTGTTAGCGCTTACCGAAGATAATCGTCTGCATACTGAGGAAGTAATGCGAATCTGGCAAATGCTCGGCGTGGATCTGGAACCTGCCAAGTTATGGGATATGGCGGTTAAAGCGATTTCAGGAGCAATGCCCAAAGCGATCGCCGCCGTACTACCTTTCGCTGCTTTTCAAAATCTCAATTCTTAGCTCAGAGTCTTCGTTGCAATTTATCAAAGCCCCCTAAATTCCCAATTCTGGGGGACTTTGAAATCATTACAGTAGGGTGTGTTAGCTATAGCGTAACGCACTCTCTAACCTTTGATAGTGCGTTACGCTGCGCTAACGCACCCTACAACTATAATTTCACAGAAAGTAGGGGTAATTCATGAATTACCCCTACTTTCTGTTTGTACTTTTCAAAAAAATTAAACTTTGGTTTCTTTCTTCTTCTTCAAGTGTCTACGCAATAGCCAAACACCACCCACAACCATCATGCCGCCAGTCCCCTCAAACTCAAAGGGAACAGCAGTCGGCTCAGTCACGTTAAAAGAGAACTGCGTGAAAGAGCCTATGTCTCCATTACCCCGATCTTGAACATTCAATGTCCAATTGCCATTCAGGGATTGCCCATTAAAGGCGCTTAACGGCTGAAGGCTAGCATAGGTGGTAGCTGATGGCACTGGGGATGTGGTTTGGCTGGACCAGCTAGCACCAGTATTAGCAAAGGTGTAGTTGCCATTCAAATCAAATTCCTCTTTGTTGAATCTTACACGATCAACAACGAAACTGCCAATCAACTGCACAGTAGTTGTGCTATTGGATAGGAAAGCTCTTAGGTCGCCATAGTATGTATGGGTAAACCCAGAAATAGTCACAGAATCAAAGCTAGTAATGTTGCCTTGCCCTGCAACAGTAATCGTCGCCGATACACCAGTGGCATCAAAGTCTGGAATATTTCTAGTGCTAGTGGTACTACTAAACATGATCGCTTCAGCCGCGTTAGAAATGGCTAGAGTGCTTGCTACGAGAGCGGCTACCCCCCCCATTTTAAGAAATTATTCGGAATTGTTTTGGTCATATTTTTACCTTCAGGTTAAAGATCTTCACGATTATTTAAGGATTAGCAACACAGATTTCGGTTTCGTTATTTCAGTCAGCCCAATCATACAATCAGGTCACAGAAAAAACAAGTCCAATCTAAACACAATCGATTTACATCATCAAATTTCATCAGGATCGATCCCCAGCGATCTGAGATAGTTAGCTAGTTTCTCCTTTTGTTGACGCTCTTGTAGTTTTTGTTGACGTTCTTGCAGCTTTTGTTGACGCTCCTGCTGGGCGATCAGACTTTGTTGTGTAGCCACAATCTCAGCCTTAACAGCCCTCTCATCACCCGTGAGATAGCGGCTACCTGACTCATCATACCAATAGAGCCATTCTCGATTCCATGCAATATGCTCGCCTCGTTCATAGCCAAACCCAAGCCCGATTTCGGGTAGCCACACGCGATTATTTTCCAGTGAGAGAAGTTCATATTTTCCAGAAATTAATCGATAAACTTCCAATCTCGCTCTATTTTTAAAACGCCCCTTGCGACCACTCAAAGGATTGTAAATCGCATAATACAAAATTCCTAAAGCTTCATAATCCGCTAATTTATCCTCATATTCACTGTTATAACTTTCCGAAATCACTTCCAAAGAGAAAATCGGCATGATATTACGTTCTTCCCATAAAACATAACTCAGCCGACCTCTCTCACCCGTATCATGCTTGACACCGATCGCTAGAAAACCATCAGGCACGATCGCTGGTTCATCAGGACTATAGTGAACTGCCATATCCACGCCAAAATACCAATCATCACGCCCTGCCCAGATTGAAGCTAATAAACTCAGCAATAAATTGGGAATGTCATTTTGTAACTGGTTATCCACAGGAGTTTCGTCTGATGATGGCAATTCTTCAGCAGTAGGAAGATGGCGATTTTTGGGATAAGTGAGGTTGACCATAGCTTATGCGATCGCGGTGTTATGTTATTGCGATTCTAACAGATTTGAGCTAACAGACTTGATCTTAAGCATACTTAAGCTCCCCCTTGGATGCGTACTTTAATAGCTTGCAATGTATCATTTAGAGCCTCTTTGAAAATGCTATAAAACGCATCAGTCGGCGTAGAACTGTTGGGTTGAGCATTGACGGTATAGGTGATCAAGATTTTGTTGGCTGGCTTATTCGGTACATCAGAGACAGGTTCCATTTTCCAATAGCCTTCCATTTTAGAAAGATCGCCATCCAGAAGACGGAAATCAATTTGTCGGCGATCGGTTTCCTGAATAGCTAATTTGGTGCGAGACACAATGGAAATCAAGAAAACTTGACGCGAATCCACCTGTTCGATCACTTTCCGATTGCCGCGACTTTCGAGAATCTTGCTGGAAGTCATGTTAGGAATGAATTTATGGAGATTGCTATAGTCGGTCAAAACTTGCCAAACCTTATCAGGGGAAGCTTTAACTAATACTCTGGCAACATATTTACCGTTATCGCCTGTGACCACAGTTTGTCCATTTCGCAAAGAGTTGCGCTGTACCGATGGCAAACGATCAACGGGACCACCAAATAGCTCGGCATGGACTGGCATGATTGGGGCGCTCCAAGCGATCGAGATCGCCATGATCATCGCCGATCCTGTGAAAAGTTTAGACACGAAATTTTTACCTGAATTTGAGTTTGATAGCATGGAAATTTTAATCGAAGTTTTATAAGATGAATACTTAGTTATCAAATTGGCGGCTCTTGTATGTATATCAAAATTTGCGGTTTGACGAAACTCGAACAAGCACAGGCGATCGCCCAAATGGGAGTTAATGCGATCGGGTTTATTTGCGTACCCGCCTCTCCACGATATATCAGCGCATCGGCGATCGGGCAAATCACGACTAACCTCATCGGGGCTAAATCTGAAATTTCAGGCTTGGATTTAATAGGTGTGTTTGTTAATGCGAGTATTGGGGAAATTTGCGAAATCGTTGAAATAGCTGGCTTAAATGCTGTGCAGTTACATGGCGACGAGTCGCCAGAGTTTTGCATTGAGTTGCGATCGCAGCTAGCCGAAATTAACAACAAAACCAACACCAAAACCAAGCTAATCAAAGCCTTTCGGGTAAAAGATCAAGCAGGTTTAGCCCATGCTCAACTGTTTAGCGAAGTGGTTGATGCGCTGTTACTCGATGCCTACGATCCCAAAATGGCAGGCGGCACGGGCAAAACCCTCGATTGGCAAATGTTGCGCGATTTTGCTCCTAAGTGTGATTGGTGGTTAGCGGGTGGGCTATCACCTGAGAATGTTGCACAGGCGATCGCCTTGGTGAGTCCCAACGGTTTAGACGTATCAAGTGGGGTAGAACGTTCCGCAGGAGATAAAGATTTAGACAAGGTTCGGAAATTTGTGGCGATCGCCAAAGCAACCTGAAGCAACCTGTTAATATGTGGATGATGTGGCAAACCTATAAGCTAAAATACTCATATCTCAAGTCGATTGCAGCTTCCTGAAAACAATCAAAATTTATCAAGTGTTTTGCCATGAATTCTAGCAATACTACGGAGAGCTACCTAGAACAGGTCTTATTGCAAGCAATGTCCGAGACATCGCCACTCGCCTTTTTTGTAGTAGATAACCGCACTGATAATATTCTCTATTTTAATCATTATTTTTGTGAGATTTGGAATATTGAGCATTTAGAAGCGAGAATGAAGCGTGGAGAACTGAAAAACAACGATATTATTCCTGATTGTATTCCCTTGATTGCTGATTTACCTGCTTTTATTGAATCCTGTAAGCCTTTACAGAGTGAAGAAAATCGGACTGTTATTGAAGATGAAATTCCATTTACGGACAAACGTATAATTCGCCGATTTTCCAAGCAAATTCGCGATCGCCAAGATCGGTATTTTGGCAGATTATACATATTTGAAGATATCACTGAGCGTAAACAGAGGGAATATACCCTCAAGGTTGATGCTGAACGTCGGCAGTTTGCGCTCGAAAGCGGTGGGGATGGTATCTGGGACTGGAACGTACAAACTAATGAGGTTTTCTTCTCTCATAGATGGAAAGCTATGCTTGGTTTTGAAGATAGCGAAATTAATAACGATTTTAGCGAATGGCATATTCGGGTTCATCCAGAAGATATCGAAAATGCTTATGCACAGATTGCTAAGCATTCTCTTGGTGAAACCAACCAATATGAAATCGAGCATCGTCTTAGGTGCAAAGATGGTAGTTATAAGTGGGTTTTAGCAAGGGGGAAGATTGTGAGTCGCGGCGAGGATGGATCGCCCTCGCGATTTCTGGGTACACACATCGATATTAGCGATCGCAAAAGGAGTGAATTGGCTTTACAGGAAAGTGAAGCCCGACAACGTGCAATCCTTGAAGCCATACCAGATTTACTATTACGAGTTAGTCTCGATGGTACTTGTCTAGAGTTTATTCTCCCTTCTGAGACCAATCAGTTTGTACCGATTCAAAAGCACTTATCAGAAGTATTACCGCCCGATCTTTTGGAAATACAGCTTCAAGCCGTTGCCAAGGCGATCGCCACCAGAGAAGTGCAAATATACAATCATCAAATCACTAAATTTGGACATCTTGCCCACGAAGAAATACGAGTTTCCGCAATTAGCGATCGGGAAGCTCTGGTAATTGTGCGAGACATCACCACTCAGATAGAACCGCTACATCGCTTAGAGCAGATATCGCATAACATACCTGGAGTCATCTATCAGTATCATCTTCGAACCGATGGTAGCTCCTATTTTCCCTATGCCAGTCAAGGTATGCACGATATTTATGGCGTTTTTCCTGAAGCTGTACAGGACGATGCTTCCGCCATTTTCGCTCGCTTACATCCCGAAGATTTGGAGTTTGTCGCCCAGTCGATCGCTGAATCAGCCAAAAATCTGACCGTATGGCAATGTGAATATCGAGTACGTTTTGATGATGGGCGGATTATCTGGGTCTATGGACATTCAACACCACAACGTCAAACCGATGGCAGTATTCTTTGGCATGGATATATTACGGAAATTACGCAGCGCAAACAAATCGAAATAGCTCTGTCTCAGGCAAAGGAAGCAGCCGAAGCTGCAACTAGAGCCAAAAGTGAATTTCTTGCCAACATGAGTCACGAAATTCGCACTCCGATGAATGGTGTGATTGGCATGACAGAAATACTGGCTATTACCATGCTTACGGAAGAGCAACGAGAGTATGTAAAGATCATTCAAAATAGCGGTAATATTCTGTTATCAGTAATCAATGACATACTTGATTTCTCTAAAATTGAGGCTAGTAAATTAGAGCTAGAAAATCGTCTTTTTGTCTTAGAGAGTGTTTGAAAAGTTTTAGAGTAGGTTAAATAGGGATGGATTTAGG